>CAZLXJ010000029.1:0-37229 GCA_964563645.1 uncultured Actinomycetota bacterium
TTATTCCAAAAAGATAAAAAACCGGCCTTATTAGCCGGTTACGCTACTGGCTCCACTTCTCCCAAGCGTCCATATTTGGTCAAAGCTTCATCGCCTCTAATCTAGATTTCTTATATTTTAAATCTGATAAAAATCCATCAACAGGGTTTTTATCAAACAACTATTAAATAATTCTACTATAAATATTATAAAAGTCAAATAAAAAATTCTCTCTATTGTTCTTCAGTAACAACAGGATAGCCCCTTTCTTTCCATCCGTTTATACCTCCCATGTCATAAACATCTTTGAAACCGTTATCTATCAGGATGCCGGCAGCATTGCTGCTCCTGACCCCGCTCTTGCAATAGACAATTACCGGCCTGCTCTCCGGCAGCTCACCAAGCCTTCCTTCAAGTTCGCTTACCGGTATGAGCAAAGCGCCCCCGATATGGCCGCTTTTATATTCATCCACACTCCTGACATCAAGCAATATATAATCTTTGCCATCTCCTAATATCCTATAAACTTCCTCCGGTGTGATTGGCATTACCTCTGCCGGTTTATTTTCATCTTTTTCTGCTGTCTTTACGGCAGTTTCTCCATGATCTTTTTCTGGCTCTTGCTTTTCAGTTTCCACTGCCGATGAATCTTCTGTTTCTTCATTACCAGCATACGGTCCAGCAGTATCCGCTCCGGCAGCGCTGCAGCCGGAAATCACAGCTGATGTCAGAAAAAAAACAGACAGTATTGCAGTCATTACCAGTTTTTTCCCTTCCATTATTCCTCCAATTTCCAGATAGACCCGGAAATATTATATAATATTTTTACAGACTATTTCCATAAAGTTATATTTTACCCTTCTGTTCAAAAAGGATATGGAAAAGAAAAACCTGGTAATAAAAAGAGGACAGGCTATCAAAATATTTGGACGCCTATATTAACCTGCCCTTTTAAAAATTTTATCATATAAAAATATTTATTCAATGGATAAAAAATAAAAATATTATAATTTTGTGTGTCAAATATAATAAAATTCTAAAAGAACCCTATTTTTAAAAATCATGGCTATATTCCCCCGGCAGGGGCATCCGGTTATCAGTCCAGGTAGGAATGCGCGTAAAGTATTTGATTTGTAACTATCTCAAAAGTCTTTATGGCAGCTATTATGTCTCTGTCCAGCGGATCTATGATAGCGCTGTCAAGTCCGTTGGCAAGAAGCACGCACAGCATGGTCCTGTTTATCAGGCTCTTTAACTCCGGGGGTGAGGACTGTGACACATTGGAAAGACCTACAGTTGTCCTGGGCTGCTCAGGAAGGCCCATCATTTCCTGGAGCTGCTTGAATACCTTAAGACCCTCTATGCAGTTATGTACCTGCTCCTGGAGTACTGCCACAGGAAGCACTATCGGGTCAAGGTAGAGGTTTTCAAGCGGGACCCCGTGTTCCATGGCAGAGTTTACAATATTCATTGCTATCTCCAGCCTGCTCTCCACGTCAGGGGGGACCCCTTCTTTCGTAAGCGCTATTCCCACAATCCTGGCGTTATACTGCTTTGCCATGGGCATAAGCACATCCAGCTTATCCCTGTCACCTGTAACAGAATTTATCATGGCAGTGCCTTTGTGGACCTTCAGGCCGGCCTCTATGGCGCTGACGTTTTTGGTATCAAGGGCAAGCGGAAGATCCACCTCTTTCTGTATTTCCTTTACAACCCACTGCATAAGTTCCTCCCCGTTTTTTGTTGCAGGCCCTATGTTTACATCTATATAATCTGCTCCTGCCTCTGCCTCGGCTTTTGCCAGGCTGACAATCGGCTCCGGGTTCCTTTCCTTTACTGCATTTCCAATCGCTGTAGCAGTAACGCTTATGTTTTCACCAATAATAAGCATTTAGCCCCCTCTCATAAATTTTTAGTATTAAATTATAACACTGCTTAAGATAAAAATATGGCTGCTGTAACCGCTCGTGGACAGAAACATATCCTTTATGCGGTCCAGGGTTATTTTTATTTTGAAAGCGAAAACCACCGGTCATATATTTCCTGATAAGTCCCGTCTTTTTGAATTTCTAAGAGAATATTATTTACTTCGACCCTCAAAGGGCTGCCTTCCTGAAATACAATGTTAAAAGACCTTTCTGATTTTACCATTTCCAGTAAGCTGTATATTCCAATATTCTCATTTATGATATTTTTCCCCACAGGCAATGATATCAGTATCCCGTCAATATTTTTATTTTTGAGCTCATCCAGCATCACAAGGACCTCTTTGTATTCCTCTATTGTATAGTCCTTCAAATAATCCGCAGCAATGTATTTTACTTCACTATTTATCATGCCGATTTTCTTTCCCTTAAGGTCCTCCCTGATCTTTAGCTTTGCATCGGAAAGGACTATAAGCATATACTCCATAATATAATAAGGGTTTGAAAAATCTACTAATTCATCCCGGTCCTCTGCTGCAGAAACAGCCGATATTATCATGTCCAGCTTTACATCTTCGGGGATCCTGTAAGTGAAATCCCAGTCAATTGTTACAATTTTTAACTCTTTTTCCAGCCTGGAAGCTATCTCCCCGGCAATATCTATGTCAAAACCTTTTATCGTGTCGCCTTCGGTAAATTCAAAGGGAGGATATGAAGCATCGGTTCCTACAAGAATGCTATCCCTGTATACGGTAAGTTCCTGCTGGCTGCTCTCTCCTGCCGTATCCTCTGGTACTTCTGCCTGGCCGCTGCAGCCTGCAAGCGCAATTGAACCTGCGGAAAAAAATATAATTAAAACAATAAAGATTACAGATACCTTTAATATTTTTCTGTCTGCTGCCATTAAATGTTACTTTCCGGAAATACCCGTTGTTTTATACAAATGTTTAAGGGTATTTAAATTGTATTAGAAAATAGAGATATTTCAAGGCATTACCTACATTTTTGTATATTTTGCTATTTGTATAAAATATAAAATTTTTTTGTTTATATTATAGTATAATATTAGCAGCCCTGACGTATAAGCTTTCAGCTGCCTTTTTACACTGCTATACTATTTCTCCGGGTTTCGGAAGCTGCATTGCTGTCACAAAATGGTCTGCAAAACTAGGGAATACAGTAAGTTCCAGATATTTCGTTTTTTTGGCTATATCCTCGGCTTTTTTCCTCTGGCCGGTTGAAAGCAATACCATCCTGGCTCCCACTCCTGCGGCATTGCCAACCTGGGATATCTTATCAAGGCCTATCATTGGAAACATCCCTATATTCATAACATTCCTGGGATCTATGTATGAACCAAAGGCCCCTGCTATTATAATACCGTCGATATCTTTAAAATCCATACCTGCATTTTCAAGAAGTATTTCAATACCTGTCCTTATGGCGCCTTTTGCCAGCTGTATCTCCACAACATCTTTCTGGGTTATGGTGATGTCATTTTCGCCGCACGATAGCTGCGCTGCATCTTTGTTTTCTACTTTCTGCCCGGGACCTTCCGTATCCTTATCTGAAGTCCCGCTGCCGCTATCATCTCCCGGGTACGCCAGGACAAATTGATACTCATCTTTATCACCCCTGCACAGGTATTTGCTGTCCCTGTCGAATTTACCCCTCTCGTTTATAAGCCCCGTCCTTAAAAGCTCTGCTACCGAATCAAGTATTCCCGAACCGCATATACCGGTTGCAGGTTTATCGTTTATGGTCTGTACTGTCGGGACAAACGTATCACTGTCTATTACCACTTTTTCTATTGCTCCGGGAGCTGCCCTCATGCCGTATTTTATCTGGGCCCCTTCAAAAGCAGGGCCTGATGCCGTGGAAACGCTGGTTATTTTTCCTTTGCTTGCCAGGGCAATCTCTGTATTTGTACCTATATCAACTCCGAGATAATTTCCCTTCATGCTGTCAATGCCTGTGGACAGTACCATTGCAAGGTGGTCCGAACCCACAAAACCTGCAATTGGAGGGGGTATATATATATAGGCACCCGGTGCCATATCAATTTCCATCTCCCTTGCTTTTATGGAAAGCGGATCTTCTGTAAGTGTCACAAACGGGGAAAGAGCAAGCTGCCTTACGGGAAGTCCCAGGAACAGGTGGTGCATTGCAGTATTTCCTACAATTGTCATCTCGAGTATTTCAGAAGTCTTTATGCTGCTATCCCTGCACAATTTCTTTATGGCTCCCCTGATTCCTTCCACGGCGACGCCTTTTATCTTATAAAGGTTTTCGGGATCCTGCATTGCGAAATTAAGCCTGCTCATGACATCCTCCCCGAAGCTTATCTGGGGATTCATTATTCCCTTGCTGTCCAGGGTTTTACCGTTATTAAGATCCATAAGGAAGACGGCTACCTTGGTGGTACCGAGGTCCACAGCGATGCCGTATGATCTTTTTGTGCTGTCACCGCCCTCGATATTTATTACCTCACCATCCCTTAGCGCAACTGTAACATCCCAGGAATTCTTGCGTATAACATCCGGCATCATCTTCAATACCTCAAAATCAATATCTTTTATGGAAACATTATATTCAGACTCCAGTACTCCCTTTATCCTGCCCAGGTCTGATTCAGGCTCTTCCAATGTGGATCTTTTCAGTTTAAGGTGATATTTCTTTACCAGGGGATCGACATCAAAATCCTTTTCTACTCCTTTTACCTGAAGCTTCTGCTCCTCGCTCAGGGAAGATGCGGGTATATATATTTTCATGTCCCTGTCGAATACCTGCTGGCATGAAAGCCTCACCCCGTTATCTATCTCGCTTTTGCTCAGGAGATTCTTTTCCCGGCTATTTGGCGGGTTTATGTTTTTGTCCATTATGATTATGCGGCATTTTCCGCAGATGCCCTGACCGCCGCAGACCGTTTTTATACCTATTCCTGCCCCCACTATAGCCTCCAGCCCGTTGGTGGGCTTTTCAAGAGATATCCTCTTTCCTATGGGCTCTACTTCTATTTTGATCTTATCCTGCACGTTTTCTTTATTCATTTCTTAAAAACTTCCTCCAGACCAGGTCCCGATTTTATAATATTGCCATTTAATTTAAAGGTAATATTATAATAATTTTGAATTTTTAAAAAGTAAAAATATCAATTCTTGCCGTTGTGGTACCGGATAGCAGTTTTTTTATTTCAAATATATGTTAGAATACAATATAATTGTTATATATTATTTAATAATATATTAATAATTTCGCGTTTTTTGGATTTTAATAATTAAAAATATTGATGTATAATATAGAATAAGGGTCGATTTAATTTTTACTAAAAAATAATAGAGTTTAGCCAGGCTGTTTTTAATCATATAACCATAAATTATTTAAAAGGCAGGTGAAAGAGATGGCAAAAGCAACCGGAAAGAAAAAGTCAGAAGAAATAGGTATAAACGGGTTAAACAGTATCAGCAATCTGGAAGCTGAAATAATGAAGATTGTCTGGGAAAAAGGCGAAGTGACGGTGCGGGAAGTCCATGAGACAATGCTTAAAAAGGAAATAGCAAATAAAGAAAGTGATTTTATTCCCTATACAACTGTTATGTCCACAATGACCACTCTTGCCGATAAAAAACTGCTAAAACAGAATAAGTCGGCAAAGACATACATATATACGGCAGCAGTTGACAATAAAGAACTTTCAAAAAGTATAATAAAATCAGTTTCAGAGAAGCTTCTTGAAGGAAGTACGAGCAAAATGGTGTCCAGGTTCCTTTCTGACTCAAAAAACCTTACAAAAAAGGGAATAGATAAGTTAATGGATGAAATAGACAAATCCTGAGAGTCGTCTTTTTTTATTCACAGGCCCGGTTCTATAATTTAAGTCCCATCTGCATCCTGGCTGCTTTCATGGTGTTTTTTAGGAGCATTGCTATTGTCATGGGACCCACGCCACCGGGGACCGGTGTTATGTAACTGGCTTTTGGCTCAACTTCCTGAAAGTCTACATCACCTATAAGAGTTGACCCTTTTTTATCAAAGTCCTCTTTCCTCCATTTAAGGAGCCTCTCGTCAGCTTCGTCTTTTGTAATCCTGTTTATGCCTACATCTATTACCACAGCGCCCTTGCTTACCATATCACCTTTTATAAGATTCGGCCTTCCTGCCGATACTACAAGAATTTCTGCATTCCTTGTATGTTCGGCCATTTCCCTTGTTTTTGTATGGCACACCGTTACGGTAGCGGATTCATTTATAAGAAGTACTGCAACAGGCTTTCCTACAATTACGCTCCTGCCCACTACGGTGACCTCTTTACCCCTGATAGCGATCTTCTTCCTTTTCAGCATCTCTATTATCCCAGAAGGAGTAGCAGGGACAAGGCAGTCCTCGCCGGCCAATAATTTCCCCATGCTCATGGGATGAAACCCATCCACATCCTTTTCGGGGAATATTGCTTCCAGCACCCTGTTTTTTTCAACCTGTTCAGGCAGCGGGAGCTGGACCAGTATGCCGTGTACATTTGTATCATAATTTAGCCGGTCGATCTCTTTTAGTATATCCTCTGTTGATATATTGTCAGGCATCCTGATAGCTTCGGATTTTATCCCTACTTCCCCGCAGCCGAGCTGCTTGTTTCTTACATATACCTTTGAGGCAGGGTTGTCGCCTACCAGAATAACGGTCAGTCCCGGCCGGATTCCTTTCTGCCTTACAATTTCAGCAACTTCTGCGGCTACTTCATCTTTTATTTCCATGGCTATCTCAGGCCCTCTGATTAATTCTGCGATTTCAGCCACCCCCTTTTATAATATTATTAACAGGCCGCAGAAATTTATTAATTTGCCTGCAGCCCGTTAAAGTTAACAGGTTTTTAAAATTATGCCATAATAAGGGTAAAATATGTAGTATTTGTTACAATTTAGAACAAACCTACTATATTCCCTTTTTCGTCTATATCCACATTATTTCCGGCAGGTTCCTTCGGCAGACCAGGCATTGTCCTCATCTGTCCCAGCAGCGGATAGAGGAACCCCGCACCCGCCGAGGCCCTTACATCCCTTATCGGTATAGTAAACCCGGTTGGCCTTCCCTTAAGATCCGGGTCATGGGACAGCGATAGGTGCGTTTTGGCCATGCAGATAGGCAGCCTGTCAAATCCCTGTTTCGTATAAATCTCTATTTTCTTATCAGCTTCCGGTGAATAATCTACGCCGTCAGCTCCATATATCTCTGTGGCTATGGCCTCTATTTTCTTTTTAATCGGCCAGTCAAGGGGATAGAGAAATTTGAACTTTGAAGGTTTCTCTGCCGCTTTTGCAACAGCCTCTGCCAGTTCTATGCCGCCCCTTCCACCATCAAGCCAGACCTTGCTCAGCACGGCATCCTCGGCACCTGCTTCAAGGGCTTTCTCCCTTATAACATCTATTTCTTCTTCAGTATCTGCTTCAAAATGATTTAATGCTACAACTACGGGCACTCCGAAAAGCCTCATGTTCTCTATCATCTTCTCAAGATTTTCACAGCCCTTTGAGACGGCTTCTACATTTTCTTTTTCCATAAGATCCCTGTCAACACCTTTACCGGGCACGAATTCAAAACCGCCGCCGTGCATTTTAAGGGCTCTTACCGTAGCTACTATGACTACCGCATCTGGCTTTAGCCCGCTGTACCTGCATTTTATATTCATGAACTTTTCAGCTCCGCAGTCTGCCCCAAAACCGCTCTCTGTCACTACAAAATCCCCCAGCTTTATGGCTACCTGGTCCGCGAGTACTGAACTGTTGCCGTGGGCAATATTTGCAAATGGGCCTGCATGTACAAAGCAGGGGGTATGTTCTATGGTCTGAAGAAGATTGGGTTTTATTGCATCCTTTAGAAGGACTGTCATGGCACCGGCTGCCTTGAGGTCTTGCGCTGTTACCGGCTTTCCGTCATAAGTGGATCCTACCACCATTCTTGCCAGCCTCTCCCTCAGGTCCTTAAGGCCCGTCGTCAGCGCCAGTATGGCCATCACCTCTGAGGCCACTGTAATATCATATCCCGTCTCTCTCGGTATTCCGTTGGCTTCACCGCCGAGTCCTACTATTATATTGCGCAGAGCCCTGTCGCTCACATCTACCACCCTGTTAAGGGTTATGGAAAACGGGTCGATATTAAGGTCATTACCCTTCATAAGGTGGGTGTCAAGAAAAGCAGCCAGCAGGTTATGGGCAATACTAACCGCATGATTGTCCCCCGTCAGGTGAAGGTTAAAATCTTCCATCGGCAGAACCTGGGAGTAACCGCCGCCGGCAGCACCGCCCTTTATACCGAATACAGGGCCAAGTGAAGGCTGTCTGATGCATGTTATGGTCTTTTTTCCTATCCTGTTAAGGGCCATGGCAAGGCCTATGGTCGTAACTGTCTTTCCTTCACCAAGGGGTGTCGGGGTTATCGCTGTCACATCAACATACTTTGCATTAGGCCTGTCTTTAAAATCCTCGATCACATCCAGGCTCACCTTTGCCTTGTAATTACCGTATAATTCCAGGTGCTTTTCACTAAGGCCTAACGACTGCGCAATTTCTGTTATATGCTTCATTTCTGCTGCCTGTGCGATTTCAATGTCGCTTTTCACTTGTTTCTCCTTTCATTTTTTAAATATTACTCCCTGCCGGGCTGCTTCTCATGGAAACACAACCGGAACCGTTAGTCTTTTTACGAAGAATATTCCCTGAGGAAGCGGGGGACTTCTCCTGCTTCCCTCGGGCCTACCACTACCTTCCATCCGCTGCCAAGCTCGTCCTCAAGCTCGCCCTGCAGCTGGGCCACATAGCCGGGTATTATTATCTCCTTTTTCGAGTTCTTCTCTGCTATGCCGCTCTTGTTAACAAACTGTGCAATCAGCTCGGGGACAAATTTCCCTGCCGCCCATGCTGTAAGGACAGACTGTCCCTCTACATCCATCACGAGAAGCCAGGAAGGCACCTTGCTGTTCTCTATCTCCCCTGAAATAATAAAATAAGTCAGGGAGAAGTTTGTAGTAATGAGTATTGGTGAACCATCACCGGGTTTGCCGATCTCGTATATCTTTTGTTCAACCTGCATCGGTCGCCTCGGATCGGTATAAATATTCTGCCTGTATACCAGAAGAGGATAAATATTGTGCCTCTCAGTATTTGACAGGACGATTATTGAAGCATATTTTGCCACAAATACGGAAGCTATCATAGCTTCGACCTGCGGGTCGTCTGTGGTCTCATCGGCAAACACTATTGTAGGATAGCCCAGCTTTCTTTCCTGTTTCTTTATGGCTGCAGACCTTAATATTATCTGGTCAAAAAAGCTCTCCTTGAGGTCCCTGGAGCCGGCATCGATTATTATATTTTTTATCCCTGCTTCCCTCAGCTTTCCCGTAAGCTCCATTATCTCATCAAATGATTTCCCCTTTACGGCTACAGGGCACCCGGTCTCTTTTATAACTCCTGATAGATCGTCAATATTGTCAGAAGTGGCTGCATGTATAAGCGGCTTAAGGTCCCTGAACTTTTCTGCCGCCTCCTTCAATGCCGCGGTATCTTCCGAGACAAGAATCATCGGTTTTTTGGTAAGGCTGCTTACCTTTTCTATAACATTTATAAATTTATCTTTATCCTTTGACCTGTTTTTAATGCATACCGAATCCAGGGCAAGCATAAGGCCAACCCTTTTATATGAAATCTCGTTTACATCCGAGACTATTTTTTCTATTTCTTCTACGGATTTACTGTCATCTACCGTAACAGCAAATGCATTCTGATTTACGAATGTCCTGTCATGCCTGAAAAGTACATTCTCTTCGCCTACAATAAAGGCTCCGTCCTCCGGGCCGACAGCCACCTTTAAAATAGGGGGCTGGGAAGCCTCGGCAAGCGCCTTCTTTGCCTCTTCGGATACGTGGGGGCATTTATCCAGTTCTACCTTACCAGCGGCAAGCTGCATTGCAAAAGCAAGGCATGTCGGAAACCCGCAATCCTTGCAGTTTGTCTTCGGTAATTTCTTGAATATCTCAAGACCGCTTAATGCCATACCTTACTCTCCTTATTCATTACTTAAAATTTAATTATTTTTATAACATGGGCTCCATTTCGAGCACCGGATGATTGACTTTCTGCAGCCACTCGAGCACCTGCTCTTCGGTCTCCGCATCTTCCTCCGTGGCTATCTTGTCCAGAAAATCTCCTATTCCCACTTCTTTTGCCCTTTCTTCAAGAAGGTCCCTTATTTCTTCCTTTAGCGACCCCGGCATCCATACAAGCCTGTTCAGGCCTCCGTCAGCTATTATAAATTTCCTGGAAGCAATAAAAAACTTGCTGATCCCTATAAATCCCGGCGTCTGTATTCCTCCTCCGACCATTCCTGCCATGGTGGAGAATTTCATCCCGCTTGGGGTCATGCCGGAATGTTCACGGTTGACTGCCATCACCCCGTTTGTGGACGGAAGTATAGTCACTATAACTTCAAAGCACCCGCACGAGGTCATGGGGTCTATCATCATGGAATAGGCGGAAAAGGACTCCAGGGCCCCATTTGAAGCTTTGAATACAAATTCATTTACTCCCTTCCAGACACCGAGCTTCTCATCTATCGTCTCGCCTTTCTTGATGGGCTGATTCGGCCCTGTCGGGTTTATCTCATAGGATGCCTTGCAGTCAAGCCAGTTATAGGCACCGCATAGCCCCGGCCTCTCGGGTGATACCGCGCATACATGGTTGGGGGCAAAGGACTGGCAGAGCGTGCATGAATAAAATGTATCCACTGCCTCATCGGTAAGCGTAGATAGTCTTTCATCCCTTATCCTGAATACTTCTTTTGCTTTCTCCTTGAGCTTTTTGACATCTTCAGGTTTCGTATAAATTGTTATCTGTATCTTATCCATTATATTCCCAAAATCTGAATGCATCCTTGCATGGAGTATGACTCCCAGGTGCCTGATCTTGAAACCGCTCCTTACCGCCTCCTTGGAAAATCTTACCCATGCGATATCTCTCTGGCCCATATGGAATATTCCGGTGGCATAATTTATGAAATAGTGGATCTGCCTTTCCATTACAGGCTCGAAATCTTCCTGCATCTTTCTACCGTATACAAGGACCTCTATTCCCAGCGGAAGTACGCCCCCTTCCTCAACATCGTCTATTTCCGGGCCGATTACTTCTATTTTCCCGTCTTCCACTTCGGAAGATCCGGCAGAGCATAAAAACTCCACGGCATCGCTTTTGTTTCCTCCAAACTCTATATATGTATTTTCTCTTCTTACCCTTTCTCCTTCAAAAGCAGGACCGAATGCAACCGGTATGTCAACTTTTTCCACAACGATCTTAAGCCCTCTTATTTCTATAGCTTTTGAAACCATTTCCTCATCGGGTATATTGGACACTACATGCTCGTATGTACATACACCCCTGGGAAGTATCTCCGGGATGTCCGTATCTGCAACAGTAGGGAAGCCGAAGTTTATTGCACCTGCTGCATTTGCATATTTAAGCTCATCGACTTCACCAAGTGCAAGCACAAAGGCAAACACCCTGTTTTTATTATACAGAAGCATCCTTTTGTAATCTCCGCTCTGTATGCCTCCAAAAGAAAGCGCTACCCTTGTTGCAAATCCAAGAGCATATATGGCAGCTGTTATATCTTTCCCGAAAGGCACAAGCCTTGTGTCCCATCCAAGCTCGACATTCTCCTCTTCCAGCTGTTCAGCCATGGATACGCCGTCTGTCTCCCCTGCCATAAATACATATATGCTTTTTTCCTGCAGCTCCCTTGCTATCTTCACAGCTGTCTTGCTGTCTTTTGCTGCTCCTACGCATGCCGCAAAGCCGGGTGCGCTGCCGTCAACAAATTCTATGCCTCTTTCCCTTATGATAACGTCAGTAGCTGCGCCCAGCCATATCCCGTTTTCCGGGGGCGGGCCGTCAATATATTTTATCCCTTCTATAATCTCCTCTGCCCAGAGTGTGGCAATACCGGCATCCAGAGTGTTACCAAGATACGGAAGCCAGAGTTTATCCGAAGGTACCGGAGGGAGAAGCTTCTTTGCTTCGTCCAGCACCTGCCTGCAGTCTGAAAGTTTCTCTATCTTTATTCCCGTCATACTATAGATGATGGGCAGGTAATAACCTGTATTGGGAAACTCTATCGGCTTATCTTCGCCATTTTTTTCAACGCTGTCTGCAAACATCTTCTCTGCCCGCTCTACTGTCCTGTATGCTCCCTTAATAGCACTGGCTGCAATAATTCTAGACATCTTTCAACGACCTCCTTGCTTCCATATCCATTAATACTCTCTCTTTGGCAACATCGATCTTAAGGGCCTTTCTCTTTTCCTGTATGACGCTTATAACCTTTTCCAGCAGCTGTTCGATATCCGGTATATACTCAAGCTGTCCGCCGTATTTTCTCTGCCACCCTTTTGTCATCTCTTCCTTTATCCCCGGGGTTGACTCAATCGGGATCGGTTCACCTCCGAAAGCTACATAGGTTCCCGAGGTGGCAACATATGTCCCTATGGAAAGGGCCTTTTCGCTCATCCATTCAGGAGCAATACCGGCAATGGGAAGGTCGCTTATATCTTCACCAAGTCCTCCCTCCCTCACTATATCCGATACAACCGTAAGTATCCTTGAATTGTCAACGCAGGAGCCCAGGTGGAGGACCGGCGGCATTCCCACTGTCTCGCATATCGATCTGAGGCCCTCGCCTGCATATTCCATGGCCTCTGATTCCATCAGTCCGTATTTTGCAGTCGAAAGGGCGCTGCACCCTGTCTGTACAACCAGATAATCTCTTGATATAAGTTCTTTTGTAAGATAATTGTGATACCTGTCGTGCGGGACCCTTGCATTATTGCATCCCACTATTCCCACCACTCCCTGTATCCTGCCGTCTATTATGGCATCATTTAAGGGCCTGAAGGATGCCCTGAATTTGCCTCCCAGCATATATTTTATGTATTCTCTTGAAAAACCCGCCACAAGGTCTGCTTTTACGTCAGGGATGAATACATCCTTTGCCCTGTTGGGGAAATTGTCTATCGCCATCGTGATTATCTCCCTGGCGAGCCTCAGCCCATTATCATCATTGAACTGCATATGTACGGCACCGGGTATCATGCATTTTGGGGAGGTAGTTATTAACCTGGTATGATAATCATTTGCCACTCTTCCAAGGGACTGCATTATGCACTGCACGTCTACCACCATCACCTCTACAGACTTTGTCATAAGTGCAAGTTCCTGGGAAAGGAAGTTTCCGATTGGGGCTATCCCCTGCCTCATAAGAACCTCGTTTGCAGTGCAGCATATGCCCACCACATTGATTCCTTTTGCACCTTTTGATTTTGCATATTCTACAAGCTCCCTGTCGTCTGCAAGTGCTGCGATTATTTCCGAAAGAGTCGGCTCATGTCCGTGTATTATCAGATTTACCTCATCATCAGAAAGCATTCCAAGATTGGTTTTTGCACGGTTCGGCGCAGGAGTGGTAAAGAGGATATCGCTTATCTCTGTAGCTATCATGGAGCCTCCCCAACCGTCTCCCAGTGCAGTCCTTACGGCCTGGTCAAGAATATTTTCGTAGTCCTGGTCCACACCAATATGGGTCCTGTGCATCGTCTCTACTATCTCCCTGTCCACGCCTCTGGGCACCACCTCATGCTTTCTCCAGATTTCCTGTCTTCTTTCAGGGGCTGTCTTTATAAAATCTATCTCCCCCATCTGCTGCCCGAAAAGGCTGAGGGCTTTCTCTGATGCATCTACTCCTATATCGCCTATATCCCTTCCCTCCGTTTTTATTCCGAGGGTCCTGGCAAATTCTATTAATTTTTCCTCATCCTTTATCTCTACGCCTTCAGCCTTGCCCCGGGCTGCCAGGCCCAGCATATGGGCAAGGTCCCTTCCGTGGTCCGAATGCGCTGAAGCGCCGGCTGCTATCGCCCTTGCAAGATTCCTCGCAGCTATTGTTTCCATAGTAGCTCCGCACAGCCCGGTCTTTCCTTCAAATACCCTGCAGGGGCCCATGGAACAGTTCTTGCAGCATATTCCGGACATACCCGCGCCTATCGGACATTTCTTCATGGATTCTGAACGTTTGAATACTGTGTCTGTCTCAGGATCCAGGTATCCGAGCATCTGGCATACCGCCCTGTCATCGGATATGTCCTCCGGTTTTCTCTTTTCCCTGTCTTTAGCCATTTTTTTTATCCACCATCCTTTTAAACTCCAGATTAAAGGAGATCATTTATTACTTTTTTAATAAGGCTTACCGCTTTCGGATGCCTCATAATCAAAATATCTGCACCTGCAAGAAGAAGGCTCATGCAGGAGATAGTCTCCCAGTTTATCCCCCTGAGTTCCTGGTCCCCCCATTCAGGAGAGCTCTCCTGGCTTTCCTTTGCTTCTTTAACCTTCCATACTTCAGGCGCTATATCATTTATTATTGGCATCTGGGTCATCCTGTCATCCCTGAGAAGGGCTGCTATCTTTAATCTTTCCATTGCAGAATGGCAGTACTCGAGCCCGTATCCCAGTCCCGAACTTGCAGGATCCATTACTATCCTGTCCGGTGACAGGCCCAGCTGGGTAAGAAGTATATTAAGCTGTTTGGCAATATTTACATCAAGCTGGTTAAGCGATACCACATTATTGTTGTAGCCCATTCCCGCTGCAGCTATTGTCTTGTAATTCTCTTCCTCTGCCCATCCCATAAGTATGTTGCTGTCTGCATTTTTTTCAGACACCTTTTTCATTACATCGGCAATCTTTTCCAGGGGTCCGGTCCCGTAAACTATCAACGGTTTTGATATTGACTCCCTGAGCCCAACTGTTATGGCTGCAGCTTCTTCGGGGCTCATGTTTTTTCCATCAGGATTTATACCGGTAAGCTTCAGGCATATTGCATCGGCGCCGTACTGGTCGATGCATTTCTTTGCCCACTTTACAGGATCATCTAAGACATCTTCATAATATTTAGATACAGTCTCCGCCCAGTCTTCCGGTTTCAGGTCATATACCTCCATTGCTATTACAGGCTTATTGGGAATTTCCCCTTCAAAAGTATAGAAAGGCAGAGCAGTTTCACCTCCAACGTCCAACCGGGCATCGTCAGTGCCCAGTTTCAGGGTGTGGATCTTACCATTGTAATCATTTTTTGGAATTTGAAAGCTCAATTGTTGTTTCACCCTCCCCAGTATTAAATATTTTTAATTATAATTTGGAATACTAACATAAAATTTTAAAAATAATTCAGGTAGAGAAAAAGCGCGCTTGAGAATTTTACTCCTGCAGCAATAAATATCTTCTGTCTGTGTTTTTTTTATTATGAGCATCTGTGTATAAAATGAACGTTTTAAATATTATATATAATGTAATATTATTTACAAGTTTTTATTGCATTTATTCCACGGCACTTTACTGTACCATACCGTATAAATTTCTTGCGGCATAAAATAATTATCATCTGTAATATTTTTAAAATTATCCGGTTCCTGCAAACCCGCATGCAGTTAGAAACTGCATATGCAGACATCCGGTCCGGATTATTTTTTATTTACAATGCCAGCCTGTATATATTTATCACGTCCTGCATTTCCAGCCTGATATAATTGCCTATGGGCCCGTAAAGGGTGGCCTTTTCTGCCATCTCTTTAAATCTTTCTTTGCCGGCGCCAATGTCTCCCAGTGATGTGGGAAGACCAAGTTTCCTGTAGAATGACTCAAGTCTTTCAATCCCCTCATGGACAATAGACTCCCGTGTCCCGAAACATGGATCTACGCCGAATACCCTTACTGCAAACTTATAGAACATCCCTGTATCCTTTTTATATACATATTTGATCCAGGCAGGAAATACAATTGACAGCGAAGAACCGTGCGGCACGCCGTAGCAGGTACTCAGTTCATGGCCTATTTTATGGGACCCCCAGTCGCCTGTCCTTCCGGTACTTAAAAGTCCGTTATGCGCCAGGTTTCCCGCCCACATAAGCTCCGCCATGGCGTTGTAATCCCTGCGGTCCTGGAGCGCCAGAGGTGCATTCTCCATAACAGTGGTCATGGCAGCCTCGCAGAGCCTGTCAGTCAGGTCGACATTTTTGCTTCTGGTAAAATACCTCTCCATTACATGCGCCAGTATATCTGCGGCGCCGCTTGCAAGCTGCCCGTCCGGAAGGGTAAAAGCAAGTTCTGGATTCAATATAGCAAAAACAGGCCTTATAAGGTCACTGTGGTATCCTTTCTTCAGCATTTCATCCTCGTTGGTGATCACTGCAGCATCACTTGATTCGCTTCCAGATGCAGGTATGGTAAGTATTACCCCCACGGGAAGCGCAGAGGCAGGTGATGCCCTGCCGGTTACAAAATCCCACATATTTCCGCCTTTATACGGGACATTGAGGGCGATAGCCTTGGCAGAATCAATAGCGCTGCCGCCTCCTGCTGCAAGGATAAAGTCTATTCCTTTCTGCCTGCAGATCTCTGCTCCTTTAAGAGTAAGGCCCAGCCCCGGGTTTGGTTTTACGCCGCCCAGCTCAAAGACCTCTATTTTTTCATTTTTTAGCGACCTGATTATCCCGTCATAAAGACCCGACTCCTTTATGCTCCCCGTTCCGTAATGGAAAAGAATCCTGTTTGAGTACTTCTTGACCTCTTTTCCTACCGCTTTGTGGGTATCTTTTCCAAAAATTATCCTGGTTGGATTTTTAAAAACAAAGTTTTCCATTATATTTTCTCCATAAGTCCCATTTTTCCGAGCATTCCCCTCACCTGCTTCAGCGGCCTGCATTCATAGGGCAGGTCAAACACCGACCTGCCCTCAAGGTCCATATCATATATTTGTTCATCCGCATTTATTATCCCTATAAGATCGAGGTTGTTTTTCTTTATGCTCTCTTCCAGCCTGCCGTCAAGCTTTCCTTCCGCCCTTCCCATGATAAGGTATATATCGCGTGCCGAGATATCCATCTCAACCGCAAGGTCCCTTATCCTGGCAGCGGTTAATATTCCCCTGGGTGACGGGTCCGATACTATCAGAAGGTAATCCACATCGCTTGTGGTCCGCCTGCTCAGATGTTCCATCCCTGCTTCATTGTCCATTACAATCCATTCATAGTTATCCTGCAGCCTGTCTATAAATAACTTGAATAGATTATTTGCAACACAGTAGCATCCCGGCCCTTCCCCCCTGCCCATTGCCAGGAGGTCAAACCCTTTCCCCTCGATCAGGGACTGGTGCACGCTCATCTCCACCATCTGGTCCTTGTATATGCCTGCGCTCATCCTGGATGCATTCTTCTTGAAGTCTTCCCTTATATGCCCTATCGTGGAAGACACCTCTACACCCAGCACCTCGTTCAGGTTTGAATTGGAGTCCGCATCAAGGGCAAGGACCGTGCTCTTGCCGTCATCTATCAGTGCCCTTATTATAAGGCCGCTGGCAGTAGTTTTACCTACTCCTCCCTTTCCGGCTATTGCTATGACAGTGCTCATACGGCAGTCTTCCTTTCCAGGATAGGTTATTTTTTGTTAAATGCAGGAGAGCTTTTCTAATTATATAAATACTCCTCTACGGTAGGAAAATCTTTCATGTCCGTATAGGGCAGAAAAAGGCCGGCTACGTACCGGTCCATAAATTTCATGCTCACGCTTAATTCGATATATGTTATATGCTCTGATATCTTAATACCCTGGTTATATTTTTTGCCGGACATAATGCTAAGGTAGGCACCGGTCACGGATGTATTTCCAAGGAAATTATATTTTCCGATATCGATATCAGGGAGCATGCCTATCATGACAGCATTCCTTACATTCAGATGCTTCCCGAGTCCTCCTGCAATATATACTTTTTCAAGGTCGCCGGTGCCGAGGCCCACTTCTTCCAGAAGAGTCCTTATACCGGCATAAACAGCAGATTTTGCCCTTATCAGATTATCTATATCCACTTCGCTGATAAATATGCTCTTCCCGGTTGCGCTTTCCGCTGCCGGTACTATTATATACCTGCATCCTTCTTCATTGCACACAAGGTATCTGTTTCCAATGTCGGTGTTGAATTTTCCCTTTCTGTCCACGACACCCCTGGTATACATCTCGCCTATTATATCTATAAGACCTGAACCGCAGATGCCCTCGGGTTTTGTACCGCCTATTACGTCAATGCTGCATCTATATGTTTCCTGGTCTATCGATACCTTCTCTATTGCTCCTTCGGCTGCCCTTATCCCGCATTTTACTCCCCCGCCCTCGAAGGCCGGACCTGCGGAACACGAACATCCCATCATCCATTCAGAATTTCCGACCACGAGTTCGCCATTTGTCCCCAGGTCCAAGAAAAGGGCAAGGCTTTTTTCTTCATACATCCCGCTGGCAAGTATTCCGGATGTGATATCGCCGCCCAGATAGCTGGCAACGCCCGGAATGCTGTATACATGGGCATTTGAAAGATGCTTTATCCCAACCTCTGCTGCGGTAGACTCGGAAAATTTGTTCGCAACGGTGACATATGGTTCTTCCCTTATGTATTTTGGAGGAACCCCGTAAAAGAGATGCATCATGGTTGAATTGCCGGCAATCATAAGTGAGACCACGTCGCGGGCCTTTATTTTTGTTTCCTCAAGCATCTTTGCTATCATTGAATTTAAATAATCGATCAATACTTCCCTTAATTTTGAAAGTCCCGACTGCTTGCCGGAATAGACTATCCTGTTTATGACATCCTCTCCGTATCTTATC
The DNA here is from genome assembly GCA_964563645.1 of uncultured Actinomycetota bacterium. Taxonomy (GTDB): domain Bacteria; phylum Actinomycetota; class Humimicrobiia; order Humimicrobiales; family Humimicrobiaceae; genus M55B120. The sequence continues at coordinate 18,647 of CAZLXJ010000029.1, forward strand.
TGCGGGTTATATCCAGACTGTGTGCTGATTACCTCACCATTAAGGAGATCTACCAGGTACATCACAAGGCTGGTAGTGCCTATATCCAGTGCTATGCCATAGATCTCTTTCCCCAGATAACCGCTGTGAAAATCTATAAGTGATCCGTTTTCCCTGTCCATTATTACTGTTATTTTCCATTCTTTTTTCCTTATCTCATATGGAATTTTACGGATTAGGTTTATGGGGATATACAGGTTTTTTATACCAGTCCTTGCTGCTACGGTCTTTTTCAACCTGTAAAGGTCGCTTGTGCCGTATGAAAGCGAGGGCTTCTCGACTTCAATGTTTTCCTTTATTATCCAGGGATTTACTTCAATGCTGGAAAGTTCAGACTGCTTTACTTCGGCATATTCACTGAGTTTGTCGGGTTTGAACCTGCCCTCGGCGATCTTTGCCTTTCTTTGTTGTCTGTAAAAAATTTCGACTACCAGATCGCTTTTTATTTCTGACAGGCAGGAAAGGACAAAACCCTTATTTGCAAGTTTCTCCTTGATGAATTTTGTTTTTTTTGTATCAATCTCGCCGCTTACTATCCTTACTGCACATCTACCGCATGTACCCACTCCGCCGCATGAAGAATCTATCTCAAGGCCGCAATCAAGGATTGCCTGCCTCAGGTTATAGCCCGGCGGTACTTCTATTGATTTGTCTGAAGGAAGGAATTTTACATGATATTTTTTCTTCTTATTCATATTCTAGCGGTATAACCGGATACTGGCATTAATCTGTTTTTAACAATAATCCTTGAATTATATTATATAGCTATCTAAAAATCAAAATGGAAGGAAAAGTATTTTCCTTCCATTATTTTGCCGTAATATATATTAAAATTTTATTCCGTCACAGACTGCACGATGGTTGTTCCTTCATCGCTCTCCATTACCATCAGCGTCATTTCTGTTTCCCCTTTTACAGCATTCAGGGACGCAGTCTTTCCTTCATCCGTATCAAGGGTAAATTCGCCGCTTATCTCCCAGCCGCCCAGTTCATCTTTATACCAGCCGAATATGTCATCAATGCTGCTGTCGGAAACTGCTGTTATGGAATAATTGGTCTTATCTCCTTCAGAACTCTTCCAGGAAGTTGTTATCTGCATGTCTGCAAAAATTGGCACATCTGTAGGAAAATCTTCAGGGAGCTCTGCACCGGTCCCGAATTCAGCTTCTCCCTCATCGGACTGCATTTCCATTGATTGTTTATCGGTATCTATATTTATCTCCTCTTCACCGCTTTTTATAGTCATGCTGCCTTCGTCAAGGTCCATGTCTACATCTTCACCGCTATCCCTTTCAATAGCCTTCTCAATGGTTTTTTCAGTTACTTTTTCTGCTATCTTCTGGCCGAGGCACCCTCCTGCGAACACTACAATCATCACAATGGATGCAGCTGCTGCGGTTACTGGCAATATCTTTTTCATCTTCTCTCCTTCTGTCAAGTTTATAACTATCTTATTCCCAAATCCTAAAAATTCATCCTATATTTTACTAAAATAGAGCGTATAAGAGAATTTGTTTTTAAATATATATCACCTGTACACTTTCTGTAATTATTCCCTGCTTATTTCGTAAAAACTCATAAAGGCATCATCAGGTATTTCAACCCTTCCAATTTTTTTCATCCTTTTCTTACCTTCCTTCTGTTTTTCAAGCACTTTGCGCTTCCTGGTCACGTCGCCGCCGTAAAGCCCTGACGTCACATCCTTGCGGTATGGGGCAATCCTTTCCCTGGCTATTATCCTTTTGCCGATAGCAGCCTGTATTGACACCTCAAAGTTCTGCCGCGGTACGATTTTCCTGAGCCTGGAGGCAAGCTCCCTGCCTATATAATATGCATTATCCTTATAGGTTACCACTGATAACTCGTCTACCTTTTCACCTGCAACCAGTATGTCGAGTTTGACAAGTTCTGACTGCCGGTATCCAATTACCTCATAGTCCAGGGAGGCATATCCCGATGAGATTGATTTGAGACGGTTGAAAAAATCTACTATTATCTCGGAAAGGGGTATAATGTATTTTAGCTCCACTCTTTCCATGGAAATATATACCATATCTACAAAGTCTCCCCTTTTTGATCCTGCAAGCTTCATTATTTTTCCAATATGTTCCTTCGGGCTTATAATGGTAACTTCTGTATACGGCTCCTGGATGCCTGCGATCTTTTCCTGATCCGGAAAATCAGAAGGCCTCTTTACTTCCCTTATCTCTCCGTCACTCAAGGTTATCCTGTATGCAACATTGGGGGAAGTGCTTATAAGCCTGAGCCCGTATTCTCTTTGCAGCCTCTCTTTTATTATCTCCATATGCAGCAGGCCCAGAAACCCGCATCTGAATCCAAAACCAAGGGCATTTGAGGCTTCCGGGACAAAATCCAGGGACGAATCGTTTAAAGCCAGCTTCCCAAGAGCATCCCTTAAGTCTTCATAATCCCCCCCTTCAATGGGGAAAAGACCGGAATATACCATGGGTTTGGGTTTTTTATAACCGGGGAGGGCAGAATCCGCAGGTTCCGAAAATGAAGTTACGGTATCTCCCACTACAATATGCTCTACTTCCTTTATGCCTGTGATTATATATCCTACCTCGCCTGCGGAAAGACAGTCCTTTTTTATCATACCCGGACCGAATATTCCCACTTCTTCGACATCGGAGGTCATATTTTCAGCCATAAACTTCACTTTCATCCCTGTAACAAGCTTTCCGCTTACAACCCTTATAAGCGCTACCACTCCCCTGTATGAATTGTACCGGCTGTCAAAAACGAGAGCCTGCAGGGGGCTCTCTTCATCTCCCCGGGGCGGAGGTATTGACTTTATTATACTCTCCAGGACCCGGTCTATGCCCTCTCCCGTCTTGGCGCTTACCCGCAGTATTTCATCTTTGCCGACCCCGAGTATCTTTTCCAGCTCTTCAGCCACCTCATCGGACCTTGCGCTCCTTAAGTCTATCTTGTTTATCACCGGGATTACCTCCAGGTTCCCCCCTATTGCCAGGTATACGTTGGCAAGTGTCTGCGCCTGTATCCCCTGGGTGGCATCCACCACCAGGATTGCGCCCTCGCAGGCTGCAAGACTGCGTGAGACTTCGTAGGTGAAGTCGACATGCCCGGGCGTATCTATCAAATTTAATATATATTCTTTATTGTCCGGCCTATTCTTGTAGAGAACCCTGACTGCATGCGCTTTAATAGTTATACCCCTCTCCCTTTCAAGGTCCATGTCATCCAGGTACTGCTCCAGCATCTCCCTTTTGCTGACCGTGCTCGTGATCTCGAGTATCCTGTCGGCAAGAGTTGATTTGCCATGGTCTATATGGGCAATTATGGAAAAGTTTCTTATCAGGTTCCTGTCAGTCATGTCACGTACCATCCCGGGGAGGCCTGCTTTTGGAGCCTCTCAGAATATTTATTACAAATCTTACTTCATCCATCCTCAGAAGAACAGTAATCCCTGCATATACTCCTCCGCCCAGTATTATTATTCCAGCCAGTATCCCGATAAGCCATAACAGATTCCTGTATGCATAAGCCGACACGTACCTCCATGCCATGTAAACGACTCCGCTCATCAAAGCCGAAGATATCAGTATCCTGTAGTAGGATCTTATTATTCTTCCTGCTCCAAGCTCCCCGATATTTTTTTTAAGTATTATAAGGAGCGCCGCTACATTGAAAATTGCCACAAGGGTGGTTGAAAGCGCAAGCCCTCCGGCGTCCATAAACTTTACCAGTATCCAGTCCAGGAGCAAATTTATTAGAATTGAAACGCCTGCCACCTTAAGGGGCGTCTTTACATTCTTAAAAGAATAAAAGATCCGGTTAAGTATCATGAGAAGTCCGAAAAATATCAGCCCAAGGCTGTGGAATATAAGTATGAAAGAGACCCTGGCTGTGTCCTGCGGCCCAAAATTATAATGCTCGAAAAGAACCTTTATTACAGGGTATGAAAGGATTACCAGGCCGCATGATGCAGGTACCATCACATAGCCTATCTCCCTTATGCCCAGGGAAAAGCTTTCTTTGATCCCTTCTATATTATTTTCTGCCGCCTGCCCCGACAGGAGCGGATATAGCACTGTGACAACTGCGACAGAGAAGACTCCCAGCGGAAGATTTGCAACCCTCCAGGAAAGTGTCAGTGCGGTTGTGTTTCCCGCCCCCAGATTGAGCGCGAAAAAATTGTCGACACTGTTGTTTAGCTGGACGGCACCCAGGCTTAAAAGAATGGGAAACATCAGTGAGAATATCTCTCTTATTCCCTTATTCTTAAAATCGATAACAGGCCTGTATACCAGTTTTGATACCTTAAGCTGCGGAAACTGTATTACCAGATGAAGGACGGATCCTGCCATCACCCCCAGTGCCATTGAATATATGTCGAGTTTCCTGAACAGCAATATTACACATATTATAGTCACTATATTAAGCATAAAGGGGGCCAGTGACGGTACTGTAAATATGTTATGTGAATTAAGTATCCCTGTGGCCAGTCCCGAAAGGCTTAGCAGTACCAGGGAAAATATCATTATCCTGTTCATCACAACAAATTTTGTTATATCCATATTATTGCCGGAAATCCCCGACAGCAGCATCCCTATCTGCGGGGACAGGATAAATATAAGGGCGGCAATTACAACAAACGAAATAAGCATTATATTCGTTATGGAGCTGACAAAGATTTTGGCATCTTCATATTTTTTTTTCTTTATGTAAAGAGAATATATCGGTATGAAAGCCGCCACGATCAGCGATTCCGCAAAAAGAATCCTGAAAAGATTGGGAATAAAATACGCCCAGGTGAAGGCATCGACATCATAATTAAGACCGAAGAAACCTGCCATTATCTGATCCCTTGCAAGCCCGGAAAGCTTGGAAAGCAGTATTGCTATTACTACAATCAGGGTGGCAGAAAATATTCTTTTTCTGGAAATCAGGTAGTCTTCACTCATAAATATATCTTTTTAAGGCTTTTTGCTATTCAAGGATTGTATTATAACATCTAAATTAAGCCAATAATAAGTGTTTTTATTTATCTGAAAAAGTGCTAAAATTTATCTTCATTTGCCAAGTAGACTTAAGTTTTTGGAGGAAATACTGATGCCGAATATTAAATCCCAGATAAAGAGGGATAGACAGAATAAAAAAAGGACATTAAAAAATAGAATACTGAAATCCAGGATAAAGACTGCCCAGAAAGATCTTATAGAAATGGTGGAGTCCAGTGATGTCCAAAAAGCAGAAGATGCATTCAATAAATTAAATAAGGCCCTGGACAAAGCTGTAAAAGGCAGTGCTGTACACAAAAATTATTCTGCCAATAAGAAATCCAGTGCTGCAAAACTTTTAAACAGCCTGAAGAAGTAAAAAACAACCCAGGCAATTATCGGCACCGGATTTCAGCTGCTTATATCTGTTATCCGGGCTATTATTGTCCTGGAAAGTTTGCTTCTTTCAAAGGTCCCGGTTCTCATATTAATATCATAATCATTTAAGATCCCGAATATCCTGATTATTTCAGATAGTGAATAGTTTTTTGAAAACTTGATATATTTATTGACCATTTTGCCGATAAAATAAGGCGGCATCTTAATGTTTTCGGAAAGGTAATCTGTTATTGAAGCTCTTCCTCCTTCAGTTTTAGTGTATAACATGCTTTTAAACATCCTGTGCAAAAGAGTTGTGAGCCCCAGCAGATTCTTATCCTCCCTTAGAACATCTTCAAGGGCTTTCATGCTTTTATTTTTGTCCCTTTCTCCGATATAATCAACAATATCGAATATTTTCATTGAGCTGGTCCTGCTTACAAGATTCTTCACAGCCGCTGTGTCTATTTCCTTTTTATCCTCCGAACTTATATAGTCAAAAAGCTTGTTATATTCATTTTCAAGCCTTTTCATATCCAGGTTGACGTTCTCGACAAGCAATGCCTTTGCACCGGCAGTAAAGGATACCGAATCCGAAGAAGCTCTTTTTTCCAGCCATCTCATAAGATCATCGGGCGCAGGGGTTTTTAGCTTCTTTACAATGCCTGCCTCCCTTATCCGGTCAATGATCCCCCTGTTTATTTTCTCATCCGATGCTGTAAATATATATATTACAGCAGGCTGCTGGTCTCCTGCTGCCTTATTATCTTCACTTAACTCCTCCGCTAATATCCTCTCCAGGACTTTCCGGGCTTTAGCTGACGCCCTGTTTATATTCTTGACCATGGCAATCTTTTTAGATGAAAAAAGAGAAGAAGAAGAAACAAAATCCTCAAAACCTTCCAGGTCCCTGCTGTCTTCTGCGTCAAATACCTTGAGATCGGCATCCCCTGTGATGCTGTGCCTCTTTATCTCGTCCAGCTTTTTTTCAAGCAGGTCTTTATTCCTGCTTATATAGAGATATGCTTTTTTAAGGCTTTTAACCTATGCCTCCCTGTTATTTTTTCCCTGTTATGGTTTTTAATTTTCCAATACTTATCTATAAAAATCAAATTTTTTATCAATTAAAGCTCCTGCTGCAATGGCTCCTGCAAATAAAAGTAAATAGTAACCGGACATCTGCAGTACAGATATTCCTCCTGCTTTAACTGAAGGGGACCATGATCCCGAAAAAAATTCTGCAATTCCTGTTACAATATCAAATAAAAAAGGGGTACTTTTTAGCACTACTCCCCCTGCAGGCGGCCATATAATACTTAAAAATGCCGACAGGAAAAGCATGGATATAAGGATATAGAAAAACGGTAGTATAAAAACATTTGAAATGGGCGAAATGATAGGAAGGCTTCCGAAATAGTAAAGTATAAGCGGACCGCATGCCATCTGTATTGAAATCGTCGCCACAACTATGCGTGTAAAATAATTATCGGCCGCTTTTTTCGTCATTTTAAACAATCCGGATATTTTTCTGAGAACAGGATAGACAAATACCATTCCTGCCATTGCTGAAAATGAGAGCCAGAACCCGGCATCATCCGAGAATCCCGGATTTATAACAAGCATTATGATAAATGACATGCAGAGTATCCCTGGTGCTGCATTCTCCCTGTGCCAGACCTCCGAGATTACCGCGCATATCGCCCAGATGGTAGCCCTCTGGACGCTTGCCTTTGACCCGAGTATAAAATTATATAATAAGAGGATTATTATTATTAAAGCGGCAGCAGCCGGCTTTCCGATCCTTCCACCTGCAACCATGTAAATAATAAGTGCCAGAAATGATATATGCATCCCGGAAATCGCTATTAGATGAGCGGTACCGCTTTTTTTGAATGCATCATACAGGTAATCTGATATACCGTTCCTGTTCCCAAGAATAAGAGCCTCTGCAAGATGCGCCTCCCCGTAATCGAGATACCTGTCAAATGTAAGCTTGATGCACCTGTATACCTTCTGCCTCAACTGCCATAAAATCTCATGCGGGCTCTCGTTTTCCAGAAAATTCACATTACTGCTGCAGGACTTTATAAATATTTTATCGCCGGAGCTATAGAGCCTTCCCCTTGCCTCCAGCAGATCGTCTCTTGATATACCCATCTCATTAAAACTTTCCAGCCTTACGGTTGCGGTAAAATTGCTGGCCCCATTTCTTCCGTCCTCCGGTGCGCTGTATTGAATATACCGCAGCTCTTTGATTCTCATGTCAAAATAAGTATTTCCATAAAGGGCTACCGGGTGATCTGCGACACGTCCCTTTATATATACCGTTACCGGCATGCCTGATGTGCCTGTATTCTGCATGGCATCCTGATATCCGCTCTGCTGGCATGACTGCAAAAATCCGGCTAAAAAAAGGATAATAACCGGTACAAGAAAAAGAGGGAAAAATATAATCTTTTCCTGCATTCTTCCGGAAGCTGCCTTTAAGTAGCAGCATAAAGACACCAGAAGGAAAGCAAACATGAATATAATAGCCACGTAATAGAAGTACTGCGGCATTTTAATAATAAAAGCAATCCTTTTACCTGCATAAATACCCGAACCGAAAGATATCGTCCATAGAATATAATAATGCTTCTGTACAGTTTCTATAACTGGATTCCGATGCTCTTTTAAATTTTTCATATACGATGCCCATGACAGTTTTACTGTTACCCATGACTAAACATCTATAAGGTCCCTGATCTCCTCAAATTTTTTGATCCCTATGCCGGTCACGTTCATAATGTCTTCCTTTTTTTCAAAGAGCCCGTATGTTGACCTGTAGTTTATTATTTTTTCGCCAATAACCGGCCCTATTCCCGGCAGATCTTCCAGCTGCTTTAATGATGCTGTATTTATGTTCACAATCCTGCCGTATCCATTTTCCCCATATGCATCCACGGCACCGGTATTTTCCGCAAACGTTCCCCCTGTCACTTCATCGCATGAGGGGATATATATTTTCTGTCCGTCAAATACCTTCTGCGCAAGGTTTAATGCATCAAGGCATGCATTTCCTGTTTCTCCCCCGGCAGCATCAATGATGTCTATTACCCTTGTTCCCTCTTCTACCTCATATACTCCGGGTCCGGCTACTTCACCGCATACATGAACTACAGCTACACCGCCCTTTTCCTGCATATCAATATCTGCGCCGGCCCCGTCTTTGGCTTTTAAATAATCCTCATCATTATGTTCATAAAAGCTTTTTACCATTTTTTCCTTACTTTCTATTTCCCTTTTCTGCTTAATAAATACCAGGGAAAAAATTATAAGCAGAATCAAAAGCATTATAAAAACAGTAACATAATAATGTTTTTTCGAGATGTATATTATATTCTGACACCTGAATATGATTTTGGACAGTATTTCCCTTAAGTTTACAAGCCTCATACCAAACCGGCCGTCATGTTAGCGTTTTAATTTAATGATTTATATATTTATGCTAATATATAATAGCATAAATTTAATATTTTAATAATATCTTTTTATTTCCCGGTTATTAAGAAATAAATATTTACACATAAGAGTGCAGCCAGGTTATGATCCATTACGTAAAAGATACACGGACTTTCTCCATTGAAATGACAGGAGCCGGAATCTACTTTAAACTAAAATATAAAGTTCTATAATAATATATAGCGGCATTAAAATTATATAGGGGGGATAAATATGAAAAACCAGGTTCTTTTATTTATTGAAGAGGGTTTCAGGGATGAAGAGGCTGTATATCCCTACTACAGGTTTATGGAAGCAGGCTATGATGTAAAAGTCGTAGGGCCGGAAGCAAAAAAACAGTATACTGGAAAATTCGGACTTCCAATGGAATCCGATCTTTCACCGGGCCAGGTAAAAATGGAGCAGGTAGCAGCAGTTATAATACCGGGGGGATACGCGCCGGATAAGATGAGGCTGAACAAAGAAATGGTAGGACTCCTAAAAGAGGCTTTTGACAGGTGCAAGGTAATAGGTGCGATATGCCACGGCGGCTGGATGCTTGTAGAAGCAGACATTTGCAGGGATAAAAATGTCACTGGATATATTGCCATCGCTACCGACCTAAAAAATGCAGGTGGAAAGTATGCAGACAGGGAGGTAGTGGTAGACGGAAATCTTGTTACTTCAAGGATGCCGGAAGATCTTCCTGCATTCTGCAGGGATATACTCGTACTGGTAAAAGCATACGAAGAATAAAGCTGCTTACCGGTGATCCAGTTATAACTGGATATATTGAAAAATTAACGTAGCTATAAAGAATTGGAATTAAATACGTAGTTCTGATATAAATCCACAGGCAATCATATTTTAAGTTATTTCGGGACTTATCCCTTATCAAAGATTTTTCTTTATATGCTCGAGCTTCTTTTGATTAAATCTTAGTATGGTACTCTGAATATGGAAGGAGCTCAATTTGCTTTTCCGATTCAATATTGTTATAAACTGCCAATACGGTTGGCGGCGGACATACCGTGTCTTTTAAGAGCACATGTAATTCTACGGTCTGTATTCCCTTAATTCTTCAATCGGCATCCTGCTTCTCCTTAGTTAAAATATGCCATGGCGGGGCTTTTTGCATGGTATTGCCGACAGCTTACACCTACAGTATTGAGAGATAGGTATCGAGCTCATATTTAGAGACATGGGTCCTGTACCTGTCCCACTCAATCTTTTTATTTTCAATAAACTTATGGAATATATGGTCTCCCAGAGTCTTCTTCACAAGTTCGCTCTGCTCCATATACTGGACTGCTTCCCAGAGATTATTAGGAAGAGTATCAATGCCCTTTTCTTCTCTTCTCATATCATCCATGTCAAAGATGTTTTCCTCTACAGGTACGGGAAGATCATATTTTTTCTTTATGCCTTCAAGGCCCGCAGCCAGCATCACTGAGAAGGCAAGATAAGGATTGCAGGCAGGATCGGGACATCTGAACTCTATCCTGGTGGAGTTTTCCTTGCCCGGCTTGTACATGGGCACTCTTACCAGAGTCGACCTGTTTCTTCTGGCCCATGAAATATATACAGGGGCTTCATATCCCGGGACAAGCCTCTTATATGAATTGACCCACTGATTGGTCACAGCCACTATTTCCTTAGAATGCTTCAGGAGCCCTCCTATATACTGCTTCCCTTCTGTCGACAGATGAAAAGGGTCGCCGGCATCATGAAAGGCATTCCGGTCACCCCTGAAAAGCGACTGATGGGTATGCATCCCGCTTCCATTTTCTCCGAAAAGCGGCTTGGGCATAAAAGTAGCATATACACCGTTCATGGTAGCCACTTCCTTGACTATAAGCTTGTAGGTAAGTGCATTATCGGCCATGGTCAGGGCATCTGTATATCTCAGGTCTATTTCATGCTGTGACGGCGCTACTTCGTGGTGGGAGTATTCAACGCCTATTCCCATAGCCTCCAGATAAAGTATTGTATTCCTTCTAAGTTCAGTAGCTACGTCAAGGGTTGTAAGGTCAAAGTAGCCGCCCCTGTCAAGTACCTGCGGTTCGCCTTCGTCAGACTTAAAGTAGAAGAACTCAATCTCTGGCCCCACATAGAATGTATAACCCATATCTTTCGCTTCTTTTAAAGTCCTTTTTAACACCCACCTGGAATCGCCTTTAAAATGTGAACCGTCAGGATTATGAATATCGGCAAACATCCTTGCCGTACCGTTCTCCCTGGGGCTCCAGGGAAGTATCTGGAAAGTAGATGGGTCCGGCATAGCTATGACGTCACTCTCCTCTATCCTGGAAAAACCCTCTATAGAGGAACCGTCAAACCCCATTCCTTCTTCCATTGCTCCTTCCAGCTCTTCTACTGTAAGCGCAAAGCTTTTTAAGATGCCCTGGACATCGGTAAACCATAACCTGATAAACTTTATGTCATTGTCATGAGCTTTCCTGAGCACATATTCCTTCATTTTGCCATTGTCTTTCATGTCCCGTTCCTTTCCATTAATTCCTTAGTCTCAATGCCATAATTGTAAGTTTTACATATTATAGCCTAATTAATACATCCTCAGGTTAAATCCATGTTAAATCTTTTAACCTATGGCCTCTTTTCCTTCCTCTCCAGTCCTTATCCTTATGCAACTTGTCAGGTCAAGGACAAAGATCTTGCCGTCCCCGATCTTTCCTGTATAGGCGCCTTTCTTTATGGCCTCTATCGTGGGTTTTACATATTCCTCATTTACAGCTATCTCAAGCCTGACCTTCTTAAGCAGGTTTACTTCCGTAAGCACGCCCCGGTAAGTCTCTGTATAGCCCTTCTGCTGGCCTGCTCCCAGCACATTGGTAACAGTCATCTTGTATATTTCGTTTTTGTATAGCTCCTGTTTTACGTCGGGCAGCTTATGGGGCTGCACCATGGCTATTATCAATTTCATAACTCCTCCTCGTATTGAATAGTCTTTTATCAGTCATTCTGGAATATCTGAAAACCGCCGTATGCTTCCATCCCGTGCTCTTCTATGTCCAGGCCTTTGAGCTCTTCATCCCTTGACACTCTGAGGGCCTTTGCTTTTTTCATTACGAAAAATATCAGGTACATGGAGCCGAATGTCCATGCAGCAACGGACACCACTCCTATAAACTGCACGAGCAGGAGGCTTCCTCCGCCTCCGAAGAAAAGGCCGTTAGCGCCTCCAAACCCTGCAAGCGACCCGTATTTATCCTGAGCAAAGAAACCGACTGCAAGTGTTCCGAACACACCGCATATTCCGTGTACAGAGATGGCCCCCACAGGATCGTCGATGTGAAACTTCCTGTCAAAAAGACCTATGGAGACACTAACCAGTACTCCTGCCAGAAGGCCTATTACTATAGCGCTCCCCGGAGAGACTACCGCGCATCCGGCAGTTATTCCGACAAGTCCGGCCAGAGCCCCATTAAGCGTCATGGATGCATCAGGCTTTCCGTACCTTATCCATACAAAAATCATAGCCGACAATGCTCCGGCGGCAGCTGCAACGGCAGTGTTTACGGCTACCGTTGATATGGCAGGGCTTGAAGCAGACAGGGTGCTTCCCGGATTGAAGCCGAACCAGCCAAACCACAATATGAAGACGCCAAGGGCTGCAATAGCTATATTATGGCCGGGTATTGCATTGGATGATCCATCCCTGTTATATTTCCCCAAACGGGGCCCAAGAAGCATAGCGCCGGCCAGCGCAGAGAAGCCCCCTACAGAATGTACAACGGTGGAACCTGCAAAATCTATCATGCCCAGGCCTGCAAGCCATCCACCGCCCCAGATCCAGTGTCCTACTATTGGGTAAATAACTGCCGTAAGTATTGCACAGTAGATGAGGTAACTGTAAAATTTCATCCTCTCGGCTACCGCTCCCGATACAATGGTAGCTGCAGTTGCCGCAAAGACTGCCTGGAAAAACCAGAAGGCAAAATTCTGTGTATTGGAGGGATCGACAATCTCAAGCATAAAACCATCTGTACCAATAAAACCGCCTGCGCTTTTCCCAAACATAAGCCCGTATCCCGTAAAAAAGAAAAGCAGAAGGCCGACAGATACATTCATAAAATTTTTCATGAGTATGTTTACCGTGTTTTTAGCACGGGTGAAACCGGCTTCCACCATGGCAAATCCGGCATGCATGGAAAACACCAGAAATGATGCTATGAGTATCCACACCGTATCCAGGACTACTGAAAGTTCCATACCTACCCCTTATTTTCATCATAAATAAAAGGGTATTTTAACATCAGGGGATTGCATCAGGATTACAAACAGGTTAAATCAATGTTAAATATAGGGCAGATGGATGACTGTTTTTCCGGGAGAACATATAGCCGACATTCCTGATAGTCTTAAGCATATTATTATAAGGAGGAGGGATCTTTGCCCTGAGCCTTCTCATATGCGCATATACAGTGCGGACAGCCCATCTCTTTTTTAAAAAATTATCCCTCTTTTCCTATGATTTTCTAAATATTTCTAAAATAACTGTTCTTTTTAATCCAAGTATCATGAAAATAATAGATTATCCGGCTTCTGGGACCGTTGTTGGAGCCCTACTGTCTGAATTGCATTGATATTTAAATTTACTTTGAGAATTTTTTATTTTATATGTATAATAAATATGTAAATGATCTTTTATTATCCTATTTCACCACTATATTTACCAGCTTATCGGGTATGACAATGGTCTTTACTATGTTATTTCCATCAATAAACTTTTTCACTTTTTCAGAAGAAAGGGCCAGGTCCTCCAGTTCTTTTTCCGGTGTTCCTGCAGGTATACCGGCCCTGTCCCTTAACTTTCCGTTTACCTGGAACACAATTGTGACCATTTCTTCCCGTGCTATATCTTTATCATAATCCGGCCACCCGGTGCGGTGTATGCTGCCGGTATTGCCTGATGCTTCCCACAGCTCTTCTGTTATAAAAGGCGCTATTGGAGAAAGCAGTATAAGCAATTTATCATTCAATTCCCTTACCAGAAACGGGTCCTTTTCAGAATCCTTCACTTCCTCCTGATATCTATAAACCGAGTTGACAAGTTCCATTACGGCGCTAATGGCGGTATTGAAATTAAACCTTTCAAGTATATCTTCTGTCACTTTTTTAATCGTCTGGTGCAGTTTTCTGTATATATTTTTTTCAGCACCACCCAGAGCCGCTAAGTATTCTTTTCCGTCCCTGTCCTCCGGGGGCCTCCTTTCCAAAAACTTTATCATTGCGCATGAAAGCCTCCACAGCCTTGACAGAAACCTGCTTGCTCCCTCGACCCCGCTGTCACTCCAGTCAACAGGACTGTCGGCCGGCCCGACAAATAATATGTAAAGCCTTAATGTATCGGCCCCGTATTTATTGTATACTTCGGAAGGATTTACAAGATTACCCCTTGACTTCGACATCCTCTTGCCGCCAAGGTTTACCACTCCATGTGGAAAATATTTTGTAAAGGGTTCCTTCCGGTCTATTAGCCCCGCATCATAGAGCACTTTTGTAAAAAACCTGGAATATATAAGATGCATGGTGGCATGTTCAATCCCTCCTATATACTGGTCAACCGGCATCCAGTATTCCACATCTTTTTTATTGAATGGGCCATTTTCCTCGTGCGGGCTGCAGTATCTTAAAAAATACCATGAAGAACAGACAAATGTATCCATGGTGTCTGTCTCCCTTCTGGCATCTCCACCGCATATGGGGCATTTCGTATTTACAAAATCTTCGCTGTAATACAGGGGGGACAGCCCTGTAGGCTTAAAATCAATGTTATCGGGAAGTATTACAGGAAGGTCTTTTTCAGGAACAGGGACAGTCCCGCACTTTTTACAGTATACTATAGGGATAGGAGCTCCCCAGTATCTCTGCCTTGATATCAGCCAGTCCCTTAACTTGTAGTTGACTTCTGCCCTGCCCAGATTGTTTTTTTCCAGGTAATCTATTATCCTTTTTATTCCCTCTTTTGAATCCAGGCCGTCAAACTGCCCCGAATTTACCATTACGCCCTCTCCGGTAAATGCCCTGTCGGGTTTCTTGTGTTTTTTACCGTCAGGAGAGATCACCTCGACTATATCTATATTGTACTTTCTGGCAAATTCGAAATCCCTTTCATCATGGGCAGGTACAGCCATGATTGCTCCCGTTCCATATTCAATAAGTACGTAATTGGCTATCCATACGGGTATCTTTTTGCCGTTTAAAGGATTTATCATATATCTTCCCGTAAAGCAGCCTATTTTTTCTGTTTCTGCTGCTCCCCTTTCAATATCACTCTGTGAAAGGATAACTGCTTTTGTCCTCTCAACTTCTTTCTTATATCCGGGGTCTGTTACTATTTTACCGGCAAGCTCATGTTCCGGTGCAAGTATAAAGAAAGTAGCCCCAAACAGCGTGTCCGGCCTGGTGGTGAATACGGGGATTGAAATATCTTCATCGCCATCAAGCATGAAATCTACAATTGCTCCCTCGCTTCTCCCTATCCAGTTCTTCTGGATCGTAAGGACCCTCCCGGGCCATCCATCTTTTATCAACTCCATATCATCCAGGAGCCTCTGGGCATAATCTGTTATCTTAAAGAACCACTGGGAAAGGACCCTCTTCTCAACTACACTGTCGCATCTCTCGCACCTTCCCCCGACAACCTGTTCATTTGCAAGTACTGTCTGGCAGGAATTGCACCAGTTTACAGGTGCCTGTTTCTTCTCAGCAAGACCCATCCTGTAAAGCAAAAGGAAAAGCCACTGTGTCCATTTGTAATACCCGGGTTCTGAAGTTATTATTTCATCACCAAAATCATAACTCATCCCCATCCTTTTCAGTGCCGACCTCATCCTGTCTATATTAGCCATTGTACTTACTCTCGGATGGTCGCCTTTTTTTATGGCTGCATTCTCTGCAGGAAGGCCAAAGGCATCAAAACCAATGGGGTGGAGGACATTACTGCCCTTTCTTGACATTATCCTTGCAATTACATCCCCTATTGTATAATTTCTTGCATGTCCCATATGGGGCTCTCCTGAAGGATAGGGGAACATTTCGAGTATATAATATTTGGGATCGTCACTGCCGGTCTTCAGTGAAAATATCTTTTCTTTCTCCCATTTTTTCATGACTTTTTCTTCAATCTTTTCTGGCCTGTACTTCCCCCTGTATTGCATACTCTCTTTTATCCCTTCATTTAAAGATTTGATTTATTCAGATTTACTTTTGACCGGGCGCTATGATTCAATCCCACTTTAGCTCTTTTGAATCTTTCCACAGTCTTTCGAGGTCATAAAAATTTCTTATATCTTCAGTAAAAATATGGATAACGAAATCATCATAATCTACCAGTATCCAGTTTCCCTCAGAACTTCCTGCAACATTTTCCGGATAGAAGCCGTCCTTCTTAAGGCCTGTACAAATATCCTGCTGTATCCTTTTTGTGAGCCTCGTATTCTTTGCACCAATTATAATAAAGTAGTCTGTTATTATAAGCCTGGAACGCATATCCAGTATTTTAATATAATCTGCTTTCCTCTCATCTGCAATTTGAGCAGCAGTTTTGACTGCTTTGAATATTTTATCCGGAATTATCTTTTTTTTACCGCCTTTTTTTTCTTTCTGCCCTGTATTATTTATCACTGACTGGTATAATCACTCCCCAATATTATGGTCATATCGACATCATCCTCATTGTTGTCAGATTTTTTTATAACCCCCACCCCGAGCCTCTGCTGAACCTGCTGCGCAAATGCTTCTATCTCTTCCCGGTCGGTATATATTATTATTTCTGTCTGAGTATAGTTATAATTATCGGCATCACTTGCTTCTGCTACTTCTATCACTTCATTTTCTGCATTAAAATGGTCTATAAGTATATCCCTTGCTGTCGCAGCCAGTCCTCTGGTGCCTTCACCATTAAGGATAACCGTTTCCACTACGCCGCTTACTTCAACAGTCTCCGCTTCAGGTATCCGGTCAGGATTGTAATCAGCTCCTATTATTATAATTATATCCGAAGCTGCAACTTCGCCTTCCTTAACGGTTATCTCCCCTGCCCCGAGTATTTCCTTTAATTCATTGGCAGCATCAATAACACTGGCATCATCCGGTGTATATACAAGTATCTCGGTAGCTGCATAATTAAAATTATCAGCATTTCCTATGCCCCCTTCCTCCTGCGGGGGTACGTAAAACTTGTTTTTTCCGCTCTCATAGACATATGTACCGGAATTTAGCAGGGCCGAAACCTCATTTGCAATACCCGGGGTTCCTACTCCATTCAAAATTATGACATCAACTGTCTCTTCAGTTTTTGCTACCTCTCCAGAAGGTGCCTGCTCCGTGTGAAAAAGTTCCGAAAGGCCCGAAACATCGGGTATATATACGACTCCTTCTCCTTCAAGTTCTGTAGAGGATGCTTCCAGGGTATATATTATATTCTTTTCCTCCTCTATATTTGAAAATGTTGAAAAAAGCTTTAGCACCTCTTCCAGGCTGAGATCCGTATCAATAAGATCCTTTATTAAATTCACACTGCCTGTAAGGTCATCTTCATTCTCGCCCACAATCTTTAAGATTATGGTGTCTATGACCTTCTTCTGTATCTTCATATCTTCAAGAGGCACGTCTTTCTCTATACCGCTAAAATATTTTAAGAGGTTCAAGGTCTCTGAACCGTCAAGAAGGTTTGTACCCTGTTCAAGACTGAATGTGCTTCCATCGGAATAATTATTTATGACATAGGGCTGGTCCAGTTCCATCTCGATCCCTCCGAGCTTATCTACAACACCTGATACATCCATCAGTAGATAACAGTCTATCTCCATATCCATACCAAGGCCATTCTTAAGGGTAAGGCCCAGAAGGTCCATCCCTCCTATGCCTACCGACCTCCCTACCAGCTCGGCGCCTATACCGGGGACATCCATGAGCGTCTTGACCGGTATGCATAGCGATCTTGACTCATCTGCGGCACTGTAATAACTGGTAAATATTATTGAATTTATATCGGGTTCCAGAAGATCTTCCCCCGAACCGGCAAACATGACATTAATATCCTGGTCCAGCTCCAGTGACTGCGGTACGATTATCCCTTCTTCTTCGGAAACTTCCACACCGCTAAAGAACCTGTTTTTTATCCACCTGTATCCAAATACTATTCCTGCTGCAACCAGTACTATTATCAAAAGTATTGCAAGAGAAGTATAAAGCAGTTTCCTCCTTTTCCTTTTTTCCCGTATTTTACTGATTCTGTAGCCCTGCTGCTCTACATCCTCGCCTGAATGGTCTTCAAATTCGAAATCCTCGTCCTTAAAGAAATCTTCGTCAAAATCATCTTTATCTTCCCTTCCGGCAGTGCTTCCCTCCTCTTCCTTCCTGCTCTTTCTATAATCACCCCGGTCGTCATATCTTCCGGATTGATCCTCCTTTTTACTAAAATCCCTGCTGTCATCTTTGTAATCATCATTTTTTTCATCTTCGTAATTAAAAGGCATAGTCAATTACCTCCACAAATATTATTCCATATCCTGCTTGTATCAGGATGCAGGAAACTATTTTTATTTATTACATATATTATAGTATTTTTATAAACTTCTATTAAGCATAAATTTATGTCTTTTACTGCCAGCCTCCTTAGCTTATCTGCCTTCTCGTACTTTCTTCCCTTCTCTGCCTTGTCTGCAATAAAT
>CAZLXJ010000030.1:0-11050 GCA_964563645.1 uncultured Actinomycetota bacterium
ATTTTTTTCCAGTATAAGCACGCCTTCGGAGGTATCCGGTTTATCAAACTCTATCTGTGCTGTGAAAGGGACAAAATCCTCGGTCATCCATTCTCCTTCTGCCTGTGCATAATGGACGGCCAGTTCATTTCCATTTGAATCCATTAATCTTAAGGGAAAGGTTGCTTCAAAAAACCATGTCCCCCTGGCTTCACCCAGTATAACAAGAGGGCTGTCAATTAACTGATCCTGTACGGGTGCAAATACTTTTATCTGATCTGAATAAGTTTCAATATCGGTATTTTCTTTTTCCTTATTATTTTCCGGGTATTCCCCGGTAATATCTTCAACTACATCTGTGACTTCAGATATTTTATCACTATTGGACTCTTCCGCATGATGTCTTTCAGAAGGATAAAAGATGATACAGGAATTGATAGTAAAAATTAACGGGAAGACAGCAAGAATAAAGATCATAATTTTTAGTTTCATATAACACAGCCTCATTTTAAGTTTTCAGGATTCAGGCATTCAAGTTCAGGGGTCACAAACCTTCCGTCTTTTCTTATAAGCTTTCCGTCAAAGTATATCTCTCCTCCCCCCTGCTGGGGAGTCTGTATCAGTACGAGATCCCAGTGTATTGCAGAATTATTGTTATTTGATGCCTCATCATAGCATTTTCCAGGGGTCAGATGTATGCTACCCATTATCTTCTCATCAAAAAGAGGATCTTTCATAGCTTCGGTAATGTAAGGATTTAATCCTATGGCAAACTCGCCAAGATACCTGGAGCCTTCATCAGTATCAAGGACTTCGTTTATCTTTTCAATGAAATTTGCAGAAGCTTCTACTATTTTCCCCCTCCTGAACAGGAAATGTATGTTCTCATAAGTAGTCCCCTGATAAACGGCAGGTGCATTAAAGGAGAGTTCTCCTTCTACTGATTCCTTTACCGGAGCAGTAAAGACCTCGCCGTCAGGAATATTTCTCTCTCCAGCGGCTTTTATGGTAGGGATATCTTTTATTGAAAACTTAAGGTCTGTTCCGGGGCCCTTTATATGAACCTTATCAGTCCTGTTCATAAGTGTTATTATGCTGTCCATTGCTTTTGACATTTTTGAATAGTCCAGAGTACATACATCAAAATAAAAATTCTCAAAAGCTTCAAGGCTAGTACTGGCAAGCTGGGCCATTGAGTTATTCGGCCATCTAAGGACCACCCATTTAGTATTCTTAACCCTTTCATCAGATACTATACTGCTGTAATCCCTCATATATGAATTCATTTTTTCGGAAGGGAGATCTCCCAGTTCATTTACATTATCATGTGCCCTTATTCCGATAAAGGCATCCATGTCTTTCATCTGTATCATATCATGCTTGGCCATAAGCGCTAGCTGGTCGGCTCTGCAGCCCGCTATTAATTCTCTCTGCAGGGTATCGTCTTTTTGGGTGACAAAGGGGACCGCCCCGTTTGAATAAATCTCGCTTATGAGTGATTTTACAAGAGGAATAGCAGTAACCCCATAGAACTGAATAATTACATTTTCATTTTTCTTAACATTGCAGGAATAATTAACAAGTATTCCGGATAGTTTTTTAATCCTTGGGTCCATTATTATTTTCCACCTTTCAAATATAAATATTAAAAATTTTTATTTTTATAATCTCTTCTATATCTGAGCCAGAGGGCTGCTGCTGTAATTATAAGTGAAATTACAGCTACATATATAGATACGTGAAGCTGGTTAATATGTCCGGCAGTATAGAGTACCACACTGTAATTCAGTACTGCATGCGCAAGGGAAGATATAAGGTAGAACTGCCATCCGCGGCCCCTGAAAAGACCCCATCCCGCTATAGCACTTGATGCTGTGTGGAATGCAACCGTAAAAAATCTTTCCCAGAATGGAAGGAGCCCGTAAATTATACCGGTAGTGGATATCGAGCTTGTAATATCCCATCCTGAAGCAAAAAGGCTGTTATGTATCCATACAGCCTCAAAAATACCGAAACCCAGTCCGGCAACAGCACCAAGCACAAGGCCTGTCTTCGGATCTATGGGTGGTTTTATTTTTCGCCACATAAATAATACAGGTACCAGTTTTGACCCTTCCTGTATAAGGCCTGAATAAATGATCTGGGGTATAATAGCCAGAAGGATCCAGCGCATAAGAATATCCTGACTCCATATGAAATTCATAACATTTGTTGTTAACGATTGAAGGGGTACCTGTATAAAACAGACAAGGGCCCATGTGAGGAAAGCACTTATGGACATAACGGCCCATGATGACCACTTTCCAAGTACTGGAGTAAAATATGCAGCATACCATATGGCACCGAAAATCAGGCCGAGGCCAATGCCTGTGGCCAGGTTATGTATTGATATCCCTGGGAAATAAAAACCTGAGATAAATAAATTTAAAATATAACTACCCATTGTAGAGTTATCCTTCTGACTGCCATTATATAATATTTATTGCTATTTTCTCTCTGACCTAATTTTTTCTCTTGCTTCTTCAAAGAATGTTTCTGCAAAAGAAGTGGAGTAGGTCCTCTGGTCAAAGGATTTTGTTTTCAGAGTATTCAAGAATCCCCTGAACTCATTAAAGTACGAACCGTATATGTGGTAGCCATCAGTCATATCCACATAACGCCCCGGTTTTACCGGTTTTCCGATTTTAGATGATATTTTTCCAGCTATTTCCCGTTGGAGATCTGTAAGAGCAAAAATATTCATAAATGCTGCCTTGTACGCATCTCTGGACCTCCAGTGGGTGTTCATGTTAAGGACAAGTCCTTCTACAGGGTCTTCGAGTATCCTGAACCATGTCCTCTGAAGGCATGGAGGTTCATGATGCATTGAATCGATATCGGGAGACCATGTAATAGCCTGGGCTCTCCTTGTATAAAAACAGTTGACAAGATTTTCGATAACGGCATCTATCTGGTTCAGGGGACCCTTTTTTGAGGGGTAATTAAAAAGCCTTTCATGATAGCTGTACGACCATCCATGTTTTCCTATCCAGTGATCATGAATACCGAGTACAACTTCCTGGCGGTATATTTCCAGTTCATCCAGTCCGGTAGGCAATGCCCGGTGTATCCTTGGTTCTAAAAATGGTTCATGGATGACCATTATCATAGTGGCATCGCGGCTGGGAGGATCTTTGGGCCTATCATATTGCGTTTTTATGGAAACCCCGTTTTCCCAGAGCGTAAGGAGGGATTTCTCCCAGGCTTCCGGGAGAGTCTTTCCTTCCACCTTAAGCACAGGGATATAACCGGTATTAAATGTTATCTGTTTGGTGTTCTTTTTATCTGACATTTATATGCCCTTTCAAATATCATTTTTTTATCGATAGGTTTTCCTGCTAAAGAAAATTTTGTAATAGTTTAACATAAAAGATAAAAACTATTTACCCTGTCTTTTTCATTAGAAATATTCTCCATTAATATCCTTCTAACTTTTTCCGGCAATTTATAGACATGTAAAAAATTTTACAATTATTAATTATTATTTGCTATAATCAAATGAAAATTTATCTCATAGTAATATAAAAGAGGGAGAATGAGAACTCTGGACCTACCAAAATATAAGCTTACCAAAGAGGAGAATATAAAGGTAGATGATATTATTTCGGAATATAGTAACAGAAAGAGCCTGCTGATCCCTGTACTTCAAAAGATACAGAATGCCATAGGATTTTTGCCTGTGGAAGCACAGAAAAAAGTTGCCCGGGGTATTATGGTACCGGAAAAAGACGTATATGGCGTTGTTACTTTTTACTCATTTTTTACCATGATCCCGCGCGGAAAGAATAATATAAGGGTCTGTATGGGGACTGCATGCTTTGTAAAAGGGGCAGGTAAAATTGTCGAAAAGATAAGCAGGGAATTAAAAATCAAACCGGGTGAAACCACACCGGACAGGATCTATTCCTTTCAGATTAACAGGTGCCTGGGAGCATGCGGTCTTGCCCCCGTCATGGTTATAAATGATAAAATCTATCAAAAAGTAAATCCCGATAAAGCCATTGAACTCATTTACAGCTACAAATGATC
The DNA here is from genome assembly GCA_964563645.1 of uncultured Actinomycetota bacterium. Classification (GTDB taxonomy): domain Bacteria; phylum Actinomycetota; class Humimicrobiia; order Humimicrobiales; family Humimicrobiaceae; genus M55B120. The sequence goes on from CAZLXJ010000030.1 coordinate 4,048, forward strand.
AGGGGAACAATATGAACCATAAAATATCTTCACTAAAAGAATTAGACGATATTAAAACAAAGAATATAAAGAATAACCGGCCCTATGGGAAAAAGGGATTCTACATGATTACAGTCCACCTGGGAACCTGCGGAATTGCATCAGGGGCAGATGAGATAAAGAGTAAAGTCATCCAGGAAATCAATAAAAGAAAAAATGGCAATATAATATTTTCTACTTCAGGCTGTGTGGGGTTCTGCGCACTTGAACCGATGATGACTATTGAAGATTATAAAGGTGAAAAGACAACATACCACAGCCTCGGACAGGAGGATGTAGCCAGTATATTTTCTGGCCATATTGATAAGGGTAAAATACTGTACGAACTCAATCCTATCATAAAAGGCTCAAAGCTTGCCGGATTTTATGATTTTCAGGTTTCAAGAGTACTCCATAACAGGGGGAGGATAGACCCTTTTAAAATAGAAGACTATATTTCTTTTGACGGATACAGGGGACTTTTGAAATCAATAGAGATGGCCGATCCTGAAGGGCTGATCAGGACAATATCAGATTCCGGCCTGAGGGGAAGGGGCGGAGCCGGTTTTCCGACAGGTAAAAAATGGGAATTCTGCCACAGGGCCGGTTCAGCCGATGGAATAAAATATGCTGTCTGCAACGGAGACGAAGGCGATCCTGGAGCTTTTATGGATAGAAACCTGCTTGAATCAGACCCCCACTCTATACTGGAAGGCATGACAATAGCCGGGCTGGCCATAGGAGCAGTTAAAGGATATATATATGTCCGTGCAGAATATCCTCTTGCGATAAAAACTCTTTCAAATGCATTAAAACAGGCCATGGAGCATGGATTTGTAGGTAAAAATATTCTCGGGAGCAAGCATGATTTTGAAATTGAAATATATCAGGGAGCAGGCGCATTCGTATGCGGGGAAGAAACTGCTCTTCTCAGGTCTATAGAAGGCAAGAGAGGCATGCCAAGACCTAAACCGCCTTTCCCGGCCAATGAAGGACTTTTCGGAAAGCCCACGCTTATTAATAATGTCGAAACCTTTTCAAATGTGCCCCAGATCATTTTAAAAGGTGCAGAATGGTTCAATGAGATTGGAACAAGAGACAGCAAAGGAACAAAGATATTTGCTCTTACAGGTGCAGTAAACAATGTTGGGCTTGTCGAGGTTCCAATGGGCATACCGGTTAGGGACATAATATATAAAATTGGTGGCGGGATAAAAGGAGGTAAGAAGTTTAAAGCAGTTCAGCTTGGAGGCCCATCAGGGGGCTGCCTTCCCGAGCAATTGCTTGACCTGCCGATTGACTATGAAGAGGTCAAAAAGGTAGGGGCTATAATGGGTTCCGGCGGGATGATAGTGCTTGACGAAGATCAATGTATGGTAGACCTTGCAAGATACTTTATGGATTTTATACAGGATGAGTCCTGCGGCCAGTGTACGCCCTGCAGGATAGGGACCAGGAGGATGCTTGAGATACTCACAAGAATAACCGAAGGAGAAGGGGAAGAAGGCGATATTGAAAAACTGGAAGAGCTGGCTGAGATGATAAAGGAGACTTCCCTTTGCGGACTTGGAAAAACTGCGCCCAACCCGGTACTAAGCACTATAAAATATTTCAGGCATGAATATCAGGAACATATAGACACCAAATTATCATGCAAAAGGCTCCATAAAAAAGCCAAAAGGAAAAAAGTGGAATAGAGATAGTCTTTCAGAATCAATTATTATAAAAATATTTTTGGTCCAGACAGGTAATTTATCAGGATGTGTTCAGGTAGAAATATGTATTTATAACAGAACGACATGATAAATGTTAAATAAACTGGTTAGATTATCAGAAAAAAAATATAAAGAAGGCAAAAGGATCGTAGCGCCCCTGGTAGGCTTTCCGGGCGTCAACCTGATCGGAAGCAATATAAAGATAACCCAGCAAAATTACGGCGAGCATTACAAGGTATTGAAAAAGATAGTAGACGAGTTTACACCTGATATTATCTTCCCCTTAATGGATCTATCAGTTGAGGCTAATGCACTGGGCAGGTATACGCTATTTCCAAAAGAAGATTCTGCTACTGTACATAAAGAAAAATTTTCAATAGAGGAATTGAAAATTATGGAGGAGATAAATATCTCTTTTGACAGCAGGGTAAATTGCTATGTGGACACGGTAAAGCTGATGAAAATAGGCCTGCCGGAAAATATAATGAAAGGAGCTTATGTTACAGGCCCGTATTCCCTCGCAGGGCTGATAATGGGTGCTGATGAAGCGGCGGTAGCCACTATTCTCAATGAAAAAGCTTTAACTCAATTATGTAATTTTACTACTGAAGTAATTGAAAAATATATAGGAATGCTCATATCAGCAGGAGCAGAAGTAATCTGTATTTTAGAGCCCACGGCGGTGATGCTGGGACCTGCACAGTTTGATAAATACTCGGTAAAATATGTCAAACATATAAATGATAGTTTTAAATATACCGGCGTGATCACTATTTATCATACCTGCGGGAATACAATGCATCTGGTGGATAAGATGATTTTATCAGGTGTTGACGGAATAAGCCTTGATTCTGAAGAGATGGGAGTCTCTCTTAAGGACGTAGCCCTGAAAGTCAATGGACAGGTCGCAGTGATAGGTAACATAAATCCTTCATCTACAATCCTTCATGGAAAACCGGAGCAGGTTGAACAGGAAGTAGAGGCACTTCTAGACGAGATGGAACCTTTCCCCAATTTTATTCTAAGCACCGGTTGCGACCTCCCACAGGAAACTCCCTATGAAAATATAAAGGCATTCATGGATACAGGACGGAAGTACAGGGCTAAATCATAGACAGGGCATTCATTAAAAAATACCGATAATAAAACATTAGATATCCGGTCAAAAGATTGAGCTGAAGGTATAATTAGAGCTACCATCTCTTCAAAGGTTTCTTCCGCTGAAGAAAAGGAAAGAGATTGGCAATACAAGCATTTGTTCGGCTCTCAACCAAAAACTGCAGCAACCCACTCCCTGGTAGTATAGAGTTTATATACCATAATAATTGAAATTGACTTTATAAAATATCGGGTTAAAATTAAAGTATGATAAAAAGAACTTTATTAAATAAATTAAAATCTCATCTGTCAAAAAGAGAATTCAGTTTAATTGTGGGTCCGAGACAGGCAGGAAAGACAACGCTTATGCTTCTGCTTCAGGATTACCTCAAAAAAAAAGGTGAAAAAAACTTATTCTTAAATCTGGATATTGAATCGGAAAGGATATTTTTTTCATCCCAGGAAAAACTCTTAAGCAAAATAAGACTTGAACTGGGGACCGGAGGGGGATTTGTATTTATAGACGAGATACAGAGGAAGGAAGATGCAGGATTATTCCTGAAAGGTTTATATGACATGAGACTTCCATATAAATTTATTATCTCGGGATCAGGAAGTATTGAGCTGAAAGAAAAAATACATGAATCTCTTACAGGGCGTAAAAGGGTATTTGAGCTTTCAACAGTTGCCTTCAAGGAATTTGTGGATTTCCGTACCAGTTATAATTACAGTAGCCAGATTAATGAGTTTTTTAACATTGAAACACAAAAAACAAATGCTCTGCTTGATGAATATTTACATTTTGGTGGATATCCGAGAGTGATTACAGAGGAATCAATTGAAGAAAAAAGAAAAGAGATGGATGAGATATATCAGAGCTATATCGAAAAGGATATATCTTTATTACTTAAGATACAGAAGACTGAGAAGATATCCGATCTTGTAAGACTTATGTCTTCACAGATAGGAAGACTGGTTAACTACCACGAGATCTCAAATACATTGAACATAGCATCCGAGACACTAAAAAAATATTTATGGTATCTTGAAAAGACATTTATTATAAATAGGGTAAATCCATTCTTCGGGAATACAAGGAAAGAAATAACTAAATCTCCAGTGTATTATTTTCACGATATTGGATTAAAAAATTATTCTTCCGGGCTGTTTACAGGCTCTGCTGATTTACTGGACCCGGGCTTTCTATTTCAGAATTTTATGTATAACATTCTAAGAGATATTTATCCTCATGGTATGGTTTCAATAAAATTCTGGAGGACTCTTGATAAAGCTGAGGTAGATTTTATCTTATCATCCGGTGATAATCATATTCCTGTTGAGGTAAAATATAAATCCATGAAATCTCCTGAAGTTAATAGATCATTTAGGAGTTTTATAAAAAAATACAATCCCAAAAAAGCAATTATCGTAAATTTGGACTATAAGGATTCTGTAAAGATTGAAAACACAGAAGTCTTGTTTTTACCATATTATGAGCTTTATCATAAAGTATTGATATAAAAACTATCAGCTGCAGCCACTAAATTATTCTCTTGTAATCCATATTCTAAAAACCCGCCGGAGCGGGCAGAGTGCACGCACTTTAGTGCGTGGGTATCTACAGGGATGAATATTCGAAAAAGGAAAAAATTTTAAACACTGCAGGGAAGTTTAAATATGATAATAAAAAAATAAGAATCAAATATATAGTAAAATTAATCCCTAACTTCCTGAAAATTAAGAAATAGGTAATGTTACTCTTAGTTTCTCTGCCAGCATACGGGTCATTCAGGATTAAAGATTATAATCCCTATTTTTTTAATAATACTCCAAAAAGTCCCCGAACCAGTTCACGACCAATTTGCCTGCCAACAGAACTTGCAGCAGATTTAGCCATTTTAGTAATTGCAGAATCAGATTTTCGTTTTTTTGGTATATTTTTACCATAATCATATTTTTTATTCTTAGAAGTTTCTGCAACCCGGGTTAATTTTTTTTGCAATATTTCATATGCGGATTCTCTGTCAAAAGTAGTCTGGTATTTATGATAATAAATTGAATTATTGATTATGTCATTTCTTTGTTCAGAAGAAATAGTGCCAAGTTGACTTTTTGGAGGGATCACAAAAGCCTGTTCAACAATTCCCGGACGGCCATGCTCATCAAGGAATGATACCAGCGCTTCCCCAACTTTAAGTTCTGTAATAGCTTTAATAACATCTAACTCAGGATTTGGCCTGAAAGTTTCAGCTGCGGTTTTTACAATATTTTGCTCCCTTGGGGTAAATGCCCGCAGTGCATGCTGGACCCTGTTACTGAGCTGCCCCAGTACTCTGTCGGGCAGGTCGGCAGGACTATGGGTTATAAAAAATACACCTACGCCTTTTGAGCGTATCAGCCTTACTACCTGTTCAACCTTGTCCAGCAGTACCCCTGGCGCCTCATTGAATAGTAGATGAGCCTCATCAAAGAAGAAAACAATTTTTGGTTTTGAAATGTCACCTACTTCGGGTAATTCTTCGAATAATTCTGATAAAAGCCATAGTAAAAATGTTGAATATAGAGCCGGTGACTGATAGAGCTTATCTGATGCCATTACATTAATATAACCTCTGCCATCTTTATCAATTTTTAAAAAGTCCAGGATATCCAGTGCCGGTTCTGCAAAAAAGTTTTCACCACCCTGCTCTTCTAAAGTCAGCAGTCCCCTCTGGATTGCACCAATTGATTGTATTGATACATTTCCATATTCAAGAGAGTAGTCTTTTGCATTGTCACCAATAAATTTGAGCATGTGTCTTAAATCCTTAAGATCGATAAGAAGCATTCCTAAGTCATCTGCAACTTTAAAAACAATATTTAAGACTCCGCTCTGGACTTCATTTAATCCAAGGAGCCGCGACAATAAAAGAGGTCCCATTTCAGAGATAGTAGTCCTTACCGGATGTCCTTCGGTTCCAAATACGTCCCAGAAAAGTGTAGGAAATCCCTGGTATTTAAAGTCATTTAAACTTAATAATTTTATTCTTTCCTCGATTTTTGGATTATTTCCACCTGGATTGCTAATACTTGCAACATCGCCTTTTATATCGGCTAAAAAAACCGGAACCCCTATTGAACTGAATGCTTCTGCCAGTACTTTTAAGGAAACTGTTTTACCTGTCCCTGTAGCTCCGGTAATCAAACCGTGCCGGTTTGCCATTTTAGACAGCAAAAAAATATCGTCTTTGCTTTTAGCAAATAATATTTTATTAATATCCTGCATCAGAAAAACTCCTTAATATATTGAAAAAATAGTAAAGGTTATTAATTTTTATTTCTTATTTTATTCATTTTACTTTAAGGAATGAAATATATCTACCATATTTGTTATGGCAGAGCGAAAAAATTCCGCAATAATAAAGGAGATATCAAAACCCAATTTCAGAGGTAGGGGACCAGCGTTATACTTCAAAAGTAGTGCACCTGCAGAAGAAAGATTTAAAAAGAATTATATTAGCTGCTTCTGTTTGAAGCTGAAATATCCCCCGGAACTTATAATGACGTGATCAAGGACATTTATTCCCACTATCTCACACGATTTGCACAATCTGCGCGTTATCTCAATATCGTCAAGGGATGGCTCAGGATCTCCGCTGGGATGATTATGTAGGAATATTATAGATGCTGCCGAGTATCTAATTGCAGGGTTTATAACCTCCCTTGGATGGACTATTGATGAAGTAAGGGATCCCTGTGAGATGAGTTCTTCCCTGATTATCCTGTTTTTGGCATCGAGCAGGATTATTCTGAACTGTTCCTTTTTAAGATCTTTTAGAAGCGGTATATAATATGCTGCAACCTCCTCGCTGCACCTAAAAATTTTATTGTTACCATTTTTCTCTGAAACTGCTCTTCTTCCCAGCTCCAGCGCAGCCAGTACCTGAGAAGCCTTTGCTAGCCCTATCCCCTTAATTTCAGTAAGCTCTGAAGCCGAAACATTAAATAAATCATTTAAGCATTCATACCTTGAGAATATCACCTTTGCGAGGTCAAGTGCCGATTTGCTGGTGTTTTTACTATTAATTCCGGTCCTCAGCAGTATTGCCAGAAGCTCACCGTTACTTAAATATTCACTCCCATATTTTATAAGCTTTTCTCTGGGCCTCTCTGCTTCGGGCCATCTGTTTATA
>CAZLXJ010000031.1:0-15210 GCA_964563645.1 uncultured Actinomycetota bacterium
GTTAATAATAGAAGCAAAGGCAATGCCTATTATTATACCTACAGCCATGCTTACTGCATTGCCCCGGGTTATAAATTCTTTAAAATCTTTCAGCATCCCGACCCCTTTCAGTTAAATAAAATATTTTATATTCTCCATTATAATAGCTAAAGCAGCTTTATATAAATATTTCTTCAAAATGGTAAAAATCAATCCCTTATATCTACCATGTCAAAAAATAAAGTCCTATCAAAGATCATCAGAGCTAAGGAATTAACAACTATTCTGAAACAATATTTGATGCCTTCAATTCCTCTATAATGTCTGCTTGATGAAACTACCGGGTTGTTAAACAAAAATATTGATTTTCCTTTCTTTTTTGCCCTAAAGCACAGGTCCGTATCAAAATTAAAATTAATATCCCTCCTTATGCCGCCTATTTTTAAATATATTCTTTTTCTTATTGCAAAGTTTGAGCATCCGGTAGTCTTTAAAATAAAACCTCCGATGTAGTTTAAGAAAAATCCTGCAAAGCTTGAAAGAAGATTCCTGGGGTAAAATATTAACTTTCCTCCTATTATTACTGCTTCCGGGTTAGAAATGAAGGTATTATAAATATTTGAAAGCCAGCCTGGATTGACTTTTGTATCTGCATCTGTAGTTGCAACTATTTCACCAGCTGCTTCTGAAAAGCCTTTTCTCACAGCAAAAGAAACACCCTTCCGGGGTTCACTTACCAGTTTTACGTTGAAATCTTTTACTATCATTGCGGTTCTGTCTGTCGATTTATTATCAACGACTATCACCTCATAATCCCGGGTTCCAAAATCCTGGTTTTTTAAACTTTCCAGGCATGAACCTATCAACTTCTCTTCGTTATATGCGGGTATTACTACAGATATCAATATAGACATTTTTTATCCTTGCGATATTTCCGCGATTTTATCTGGATTTTCAATAGATATCAATACGTAGATTCTTAAGGTTTTATCCTTTAAGTATATATCATCTATTTAAAATACTTCCCTGGCAACGGCTTAGGTTTTTAAATCCTTAAGAGTGTTAGAAAACTATATTTCTTTTTGAATACAGGTCATCTCAGGAAACATTCAGGAATTCTCCCGGCTCCAGAAGCGAGATACCTGCATGTGTTCCAATAATTTCAACCCTGATTATCTTTCCGGGTTTTTTTAGATCGATTTTAGGTCTATCCACCACATCTGTCAGTTTAATAATTAGTTCATCATATTCCAGTTTGTGGTAGTGCCTTTTATCAATCTCCATTTTCCACTTTTCATTTTCGCCAATTTTCGGAACCAGGGATTTTACTGCTTTCTGCATATCGGGCACTTTTGAGGATACCCACCTGTCAACAGGTATATAATGGTGGGTTTTCCCAAATATCTCTGCATCTTTTTTGCTGAATGCTTTAAGTTTTCTTACCACCTCTTTTGCCCCGGGTAAATCCATAAGGAAAATCCCGCTGTATTTTGACTTGAGAAATTTCGGCTTAACTCCTGCTTTTTCCATTACATTTTTTAAACTCTCCTCACAGCTTTGCCTGTGGGCCGGGTCATATGTAACTATTAGTTTCACACTCATTTTAAAATCTCCAGCTGATATTAATAATTTAATCTATATTATATTTCAAAATCATTATTATGGCATCCTGTTCTCCAATTTAAATAGACTTTATTGAATAATTATGATTACGACTGATAAAAAAGTATAGAATATAAAAGTATTAGAAAAAAAGCCCCCTCGGCTTTGACAGATTCCGGACTATCTCTTAAAATACTTTTTTAATTCTAAAAGAAAAATAGTGTATAAATAAGGCAATGGACAATAAAACCGGTAAATCAGATTTTATAAGGGAAATAATAAAAAAGGATATAAAAAAGGGAAAAAATCAAGGAAGGGTCCTTACAAGATTCCCTCCCGAACCTAATGGATATCTTCACATAGGACATGCCAAATCAATATGTATAAATTTTGGCCTTGCTGAAGAATTTAATGGAAAGTGCAACATAAGATTCGATGACACAAATCCTGCAAAAGAAGAAGCCGAATATGTTGAATCAATTAAAAGAGATATAAGATGGCTTGGCTTTGACTGGGAAAACCGTGAATATTATGCTTCCGATTATTTTGAAAAACTATACGGGTATGCTGTAGATCTGATAAAAAAAGGGGTTGCTTATGTATGTGATCTCAGTGCTGAAAAGATAAGACAGTACAGGGGAACTCTCAGGAAACCAGGTAAAAATAGCCCATACAGGAACAGGTCCGTTGCGGAAAACCTGAAGCTTTTTAAAGAGATGAGAGAAGGAAAATACAGCAATGGCTCAAAGGTCTTAAGGGCTAAGATCGATATGTCTTCGCCCAATTTAAATATGAGGGACCCTGTCATATACAGGATACTGCACAGTTCCCATCACCGAACGGGAGATAACTGGTGCATATATCCGACATACGACTGGGCCCACGGACAGTCTGACTCCATTGAAGGAATAACCCATTCCATATGCACCCTGGAATTTGAAGACCACCGTCCCCTTTATGACTGGTTTATTGAACAGCTCGGGATCCACCACCCCAGACAGATAGAATTTGCAAGACTAAACCTCGCTTATACTGTCATGAGCAAAAGAAAACTGCTTGAACTTGTTGAAAAGAGATTTGTGAACGGCTGGGATGACCCCAGGATGCCTACCATCTCTGGTATCAGAAGGAGGGGTTACACTCCTGAAGCAGTCAGGAATTTCTGCAATGAAATAGGTGTTTCAAAAGCTGAAAGTACGGTAGATATCGCACTTCTTGAATATTTTGTAAGGGAAGACCTTAACAGGAGAGCTCCAAGGGTTATGGCGGTTATAAATCCACTTAAGGTTATAATCGATAATTATCCTGATGATAAAACGGAGGAACTTGCCGCCATTAATAATCCCGAGGATCTTTCGGCAGGTAAAAGAAAAATTCCCTTCTCAAAAGTCATCTATATTGAAAAAGACGACTTCATGGAAAACCCTCCCAAAAAATTTTACAGGCTTGCCCCGGGAAGAGAAGTAAGGTTTAGATATGCTTATTTTTTAAAATGCACTGGTGTATTAAAAGACAAGGATGGTAATACTATAGAGCTTCACTGCACTTATGACCCTGCTACGAAAGGCGGGGATGCACCGGATGGGAGGAAGGTCGGGGCAACCCTTCACTGGGTGTCAGCATTACACTCTATACCGGCTGAAGTCAGACTATACGACCGCCTTTTTAAAAATGAGAACCCTCTCAGGCTGGAAGAAGGGCATGATTTTAAGGAAAATATCAATCCAGATTCACTTAATATACTGAGGGACTGCAGGCTCGAGCCGTCTCTTGCCGGAGTAAAACCGGGAGAAATATATCAGTTCGAGAGACTGGGATATTTTTGTGTAGATCCCGACTCAACTGAAAAAATAAAAGTTTTCAACAGGACCACCGCCCTCAGGGACAGGTGGGTGAATATAAAAAAATCAGGGCTTTAGAATCTTTTTATATAATCTCATTTATTATGTCAACCACATAATTAACTGCCTCTTCCGGAGTATCCACAATCCTGTAAAGTTCCTTATCTTTGGGACTTATAGTACAGTGCTTTTCAAGAAGGCATTCATCTATCCAGTCTGCTAATCCTTTCCAGTATTTGCTGCCAAAAAGGGCAATGGGAAAATGCTCTATCTTGTCTGTCTGGGCAAGGGTTAACGCTTCAAATAGTTCATCAAGAGTACCAAAGCCGCCTGGGAAAATAATATATCCTACGGAATATTTGACAAAAATCATTTTTCTGACAAAAAAGTAATGAAATTCCAGCGATATTGTCTGAAATTTATTTGCTTCCTGTTCAAAGGGCAATTCTATATTGCAGCCAATTGAGGCTCCGCCAGCCTCGTAGGCACCTTTGTTTGCTGCTTCCATGATTCCCGGTCCACCTCCGGTTATAACCCCCACACCCTTATCTACAAGAAGCGCGGCTGTTTTCTCAGCTGCCCTGTAATAATAATTATCACGCTCTGTTCTTGCAGAACCAAAAATTGAAATACATGAACCTATCCCTGCCAGTGCATCGAACCCATCGACAAACTCACCCTGTATGCGCAGCACCCTCCAGGGATCAGTATGTATAAATTCAGATTCCTTCTTGCCGGTAGATTTTAAAAGCTCGCTGTCTACAGTACTTCTCGGGTATTTTTTCTTCATAGTGACTTTTCTCTTTATATATTTTATACATTAACTATATTACCACAGTTTCATACAGGTTTCCTGCCTCCTTTTTATGCAAGCTTTTCTACTCTTTTTATATAATCATCTATATTAAACTTACCTGTGGCACCCATGTAGCTCATATATCTTACCTTTCCAAATACAGGCCTTTTCCCCAGGTCCTATCACGTGCTCCCCCGATACTCCAGTCAATACCCGTATAACCGCATGGGTCCCTCCCGTCAAGCTCATATGACTGAATATCATTTGCCGGGTTATTTCTTTTGCTGCCATAACCGTTTATTCTTTCTTCAATAAAAGACTCTAACAGCCTTTGCGTTTCTTTACATCCCGGCCTTATTGCCTTTACCTCTGCTACTGACCTGTCTGTTTTTGGGATCTTTATAATATTTTCAAAATCCGGTATTTCCTGTTTAAAATTGTTGCTGATTTTATTTTTCCTAAGCACGGTAAAATTATCAAGAAACTCGGACAGCAACCTGTATATTTTAGGCCTTATGGTATAGGCCCCATATTCCTGTTTATCAGAAGCTAAGAAGCAGGGTATAATATTGTCCATAAGACAGAAAACAACAAAAAGTGGCCTGCCCATTGATATCGCAAGTTCCTGAGCATAAAGAAGGGCCAGTTATCTTCTACCCCCTGATCTCTGCTCATCCAGAACGCTACTGCTCCATCTTTCTGCAGCTATTTTCCTTTTTCTTCCCTGTTGAGTATCCTTATCCTTTTGGGGTTTACTCTCATTTATACACTGCCTTTTTAATGCTATTTATTTTGATATATAATTTCCACCTCTGCAAGATTCCATTAAATAAAATTCATATTTTTAAAGATTAATATTATAATTACTATAATTGTTTTATATTTATATAAAAAAATATTTCAAATATAATTTGAAAATTATATAATATTCAAAGTACATTCTTTAAAATGCATTACCAAAATTATAAATTATTTTAGCATTGAGGTGAAAATATGGCTGAAAAAAAGATAACTTTCCCATATCTTCGCAGGTTTAATGGAACCATGGCAGGACTCCACTTCGCACAGGCGGTATTCATGCTAGTAATGGGGCTCACCCTTACAAAGATCAAAGAATTTAAACTGCCTGTTGATTATTATTTTCTGTCCTTTGATACAGAAAAGATGAAGCTTTTTCTAGATTCTGAAACCATAGGCTCTATTCCCATTGGTGTTTTTGTATCTATATTTTTGTTTTTATCTGCAATTGCCCATTTTCTCGTAGTGCTTCCCCGCATAAATAATTTCTATAATTCAAGCCTGGAAAAGGGTATAAATTATTTCAGGTGGTATGAATATGCGCTCAGCTCATCGGTAATGATAGTCATAATTTCAATGCTTTTCGGCGCAAGGGACATCGGAACCATTGCAGCCATTGTGGGGCTTAATGCTACAATGAACCTTCTGGGGCTTATGATGGAGATTCACAATCAGGCCACGGAAAAAACAAACTGGACAGCTTTTATTGTTGGAAGTTTTTGCGGTGCAGTACCATGGGTCGTAGTACTTCTTTATTTCCTCGGCTCTGCTGTAAAGACTCCCGGAGTTCTTGAACAGATTCCCTGGTTTGTCTATGCGATATTTGGGACGTACTTTGTACTTTTTAATCTTTTTCCCGTAAATATGGTACTGCAGTATAAAAAAGTAGGGAGATGGAGCAACTACCTTTATGGTGAAAGGGGATATATAATACTGAGCCTGGTAGCAAAATCACTTCTGGCATGGCTTGTTTTTGCAGGCACTATGCAGCCAGCATAAAATTGAAGCAAAATAAAAATATATTTTTAATGAATAAGCTATTTTCATACGCCCGTTTAATATATCATATTTATTCAGTCTGAATAAGCAGGTGACTGACAGATGAGCTACTCTGGCATAATTATTCACGGCCTTTTCTGGCTTTTTGGTTTTATGATACTATGGAAGATACCCGGGTGTAAAAAAATGCAACCGCACGTCAAATCAAAAGATGAATACATGCTGCTCTCTGTCATAATACCTTCAAGAAATGAAGAGAAAAATTTATCTAATCTTCTGAAATCACTTAGTAAGCAGACCGTCAGACCCCTGGAGGTCATCGTGGTCAATGATGACTCCAGTGACCGTACGGCAGATGTTGCGGAGAAATCAGGTGCAAGGGTCATAAACTTAAAAGAGCTTCCGGATGGATGGGTTGGAAAATCATGGGCATGTTACAGTGGAGCCATAAAAGCCAGGGGTGAATATTTCTTATTCCTGGACGCTGACACTATCCTAAAAGATGACGGGATTGAAAGGATAATAGCATGCCTTAATGAAAATAAAGGTGTTGTATCCATTCAACCGTACCACATGATAAGGAAATTATATGAAAACCTGTCTCTTTTTTTCAATATAATACTTATAGCTGGAATGGGGGCCTTCACGCCTCTTCAGAAAAAGATCAGACCCATAGGCGCTTTCGGGCCCTGCCTTATATGCAGCCGTAAAGACTACTTCGATATTGGCGGGCATGAGAGCATAAAGGGCAAGATTATGGAAGACATCGAAATAGGAAGGAAATTTATTAGGTCAGGCATACCCCTTAATTGTGCAGGAGGTAAGGATACAATTGATTTCAGGATGTATCCCGGAGGAATAAAAGAACTTGTATCGGGCTGGTCAAAAAGTTTCAGTTCCGGTGCAAAATCGACATCAATACCTGTTCTCATAATGGTTATAGCCTGGATCTCTGGAGCAATATTTCCAATCAATTTACTGGTAAGGGGGCTGATGTCGGCAGGTTTTTTTACGCTCGTCGTTGCATCTGCTTTCTATACCGCTTTTGTGCTTCAGATTTACTGGATGTCTTACCGTATTGGCAGTTTCAGCCCTATTGCTTCAATATTTTATCCCCTGCCGATGACATTTTTTATAATAATATTTATCTATTCCCTTATCCTTACCTTCTTCAGTAGAAAAGTAGCATGGAAGGGCAGGAAAATTAAAACATAGCATGCTGGAGGATTATGCCGCCATTTCAATTATCTCATTTCTGGATAATATTTCTGGATATTTTTGTATGGCTTGTTTTTCATCTGGGGATATCATACCTTTGTACTAAGATACCTCTATCATTCTTTAAAAAAGAAATATGGTGTTTCAGGATAAGGTCATGGGAAAAAAATGGAATGATATACCAGAACATATTCAGGATTAAAAAGTGGAGAGCTTTTATCCCTGATGGAGGCAGCCTATTTAAGGGAGGATTCCCAAAGAAAAATCTGGAAAGTACCAATACAGAATATCTTGAAAAGTTCCTTTATGAGACAAAAAGGGCAGAGCTTACACACTGGCTGGTTATGCTCCCTGCACCAGTATTTTTCCTCTGGAATATATGGTGGGCTGGAATAATAATGATAATCTATGCAATTGCCGCAAATCTTCCATGCATAATGCTTCAGAGGTTCAACAGGGGCAGGCTCTACAGATTTTTAAACCTACCATAGGTGATGGACATGCTCTTTTATATATTTCTTGTATATCTTTTCTGTCTCCCTTATCTGCTCAGCTGTAAGAGGCATCATGTCCGAAACTCTTGAGTTAAATTCTACCTGTTCCACTCTGCTTGCTCCTGGAATTACACAGCTTACATATTCATTTAAAAGAACCCACTTAAGAGCATATGCAGTTATATCATCCTGGCCGAAAACTTCTTTTAACCTGTCAACAGCATCGATACCCCTATCATAGGGTACACCCGAGAAGGTCTCGCCTCTGTCGAAGTACTTTCCATCGATATTAAAATTACGGTGATCTTTCTCACCAAAAACTGTCTCTTTTGCAAACTTCCCGGTCAGCAGTCCGCTTGCCAGCGGAACCCTCGCTATTATTCCGACATTTCCGGAATATGCCTTTTTAAAAAACTCTTCCGCAGGCCTGGGCCTGAACATATTATAGATTATCTGCACCGTTGCGACTCCCGGCTGCTCTATTGCCTTAAGGGCTTCCTCTACCTTTTCAACACTTACACCGTAGTTAAGTATTTTCCCACTGGTCTCAAGCCTTGCAAGAGTTTCAAAAGCTTCCTGCCGGTAATATACCTCTGTTGGTGGGCAGTGTAACTGAATAAGGTCTATTACTTCCACATCAAGCCTTTTTAGACTATCCTCGACAAAACCTGTAATATTTTTTTCATTATAACCATCAGCTGTATGCGGATCGAGTTTTCTTCCACACTTTGTCGCTACATATACCCTATTTTTTACTTTTTTTAAAAATTTACCTATGGCAATCTCGCTCTGTCCGTCATTATATACATCAGCCGTATCAATAAAATTAATTCCCATTTCGACAGCTTTTTCAAGGACATCTCTGGCAGTTTTTTGATTGAATTCTTCTCCCCATTTTCCCCCAAGCTGCCATGTCCCCAGAGACACCTCCGATATCTTAAATCCCGTCTTTCCAAGAGTTCTGTATTCCATCATTACCTCCACTAATTTAACTATTTTCATCTATTTATAATAATATCAGAAAGCTGTATTTATTAAAGAAATTGATTTTATTACCCACAAAGTTACTCTTTTCTATTTCCACAGTCTCCGTAATCATCTATACCTTCCTTTGCCTTACTCAAAATAACTTCCTTATACCGTCGGGGATTACCCTGCAGGCTGACGTATTATTAAAAATTTTCTAATTTCCCTTGAATATTAGTATAAATATCTAAAATTTTTATAACTATTATGTTATAATGACTTTATATTAATATAATATTATTAAATATAAATAATAAGTATTATATAAGGCAGAATATTCATAGCACAACCTCTGGCAAACATGAAGCAAAAATATCGATTGTATTAATTTTAGGATCAAAAAGGAGGTTGCTATGAAAAGGTTATACAGAATTCTAATGGTTCTGGGATCCCTCATCGGGATATGCGCTACAGTAAGGTGGTAATAACTATCGCAAAGAATGGGGCAGGCTTAGAAATCAGCTGACCTAAAAAAATTATAGTTTGCCCCATCAACAATATTAATCATTTCAACTAAAATCATGTATTTATAGCCTAAATCCAGCATTTGATCGTTCTGTAGGATATTTTAAATACTCTCCGGGCCATATCATTAGATTATAGAAGGCAAAGACTGCCTTTTACTGGGAAGACAGTCTTTGCAGAGAGGCATGTGGGAGTTTGCTGGAGAGGATTACTGCTCTGGTCCCTTTTTTATATAATCTGCAAGTCTTTTTTTCATCTTCTATTATTAAGGTTCGCATATAGAATATATTATATGCAATTTACCGAGAAGAAGCTGAAAAACAATAAATTTGATTATTGCACTGAATAATATAATATATAACCATCATCCGTAACGATTATACTCCAGTTAGGTGAATATTTTATGAACGGTTTTAAAACCAATCACAAACCTGATAGTTCATCGGAACTGTTTGAATACCGTAATGTCGCACGGAAGAAATTATCAATATCCCTTATCATAACACTTGCCGTTATGCTGGTAGAGCTGGCAGGTGGCATCCTTACCGGGAGTATTTCTCTCTTAAGCGATGCCGGTCATATGTTTACACATAGTTTTGCAATAACCATAAGCCTGGTAGCTGCAGTCATTACTAAAAAACCCTCATGCCATCACCGAACATTCGGGCTTTTCAGGGCAGAGGTGCTGGCAGCTTTCATAAACGGCATTTTTCTTTTACTGGTTGTGGGAGTCATAGCATACGAGGCTATTCGCAGGATTATTAATCCAGTTAGTATAGACGCTTTTCAGATGCTGACAGTGGCGCTTATAGGTCTTTCTGTAAATGTAGCAAGCATACTTATACTCAGAAGCGGCTACAGGGCAAACCTCAATATAAGAAGTGTTTTTTATCATCTTCTTGCAGATGCGGCTTCTTCTGTGGGAATCGTTATAGGAGCTGTAATAATATTCTATACAGGCTGGAATATACTGGATCCGCTGATAAGCCTGGGTATATCAGCCTTGATCCTTGTATGGTCCATAACAATCTTAAGGGAATCTTCCAATATACTTCTTGAAATGGCTCCGAGGGGCCTGAACGTTGATATTATCGAAAAGGACCTGAGGCAAAAATTTCATCAAATAACAAGAATGGACAAAGTCCATCTATGGTCTATTACCACAGACATGCTGATTTTTTCAGCACATATAGCCATGGAAGATATTAATGGAGAAGATTGCTGCAAAACACTTTTTAGGGAAATTAATAAATATCTGGAGGACAAATACGGAATTATGGAGACCACCATCCAGCATATGAAAGAATAAAAAGTGTATAGTATCCATGATAGTTATTTTTAAAAATCCTGTAAAAGGAATTATAGAATCCAGTAAATTTTAATTAAATAAGATTTGAATTAGACTCAGTCAGAATTAAAATCGCTGGTGAAAGAAAGTATCTTTTCTACATTTACATCGGAATAATAATCGCTGAATATACGGTAATAATAAACTTCCTCTTTGCTTCTCAGATCAGGACTTTCCTCAGAAGCTGCTTCTTCGGAAAATTCCTCATCAGAAACAATAGAATCCACCTTTTTTTCTATCGTATCTTCAATTCCAGAACCTTCCCAGAATTTATCTTTAGCTCTCCATGCTATTTCATCGGGAAGATACTCCGAGGCAACCTTTCTCAGTATATACTTGCCCATATTTTTATCTTTTTTTACTTTTTCATCAGTAGGGATTTTTAAGACATAATCAAGAAGATTCTCATCTAGCAGGGGCAGCCTTACATTGACACCGTAAGCATTTGCTGCCCTGTCAACCCTCTGCAGGGCAGTATTATGAAGACTGTTTATAGCATTTACAAGTTCCTGCTGTATTATCCCCGGAGAATCATATCCTAAAAAATAATTATAGCCCGCAAAAAGCTCGTCTCCGCCTTCTCCGGAAAATACCATGTCGGAAGAAGATGATAGCTTAGAGACTATCATGTTTCCCAGCGTACTCCTTACAAGCGGTGCATCGAAAGATTCAAGGTAGTATATTGCTTCCGGTATATTTGAAAAGAGCTCATCTGCATCAAGCTTATATTCTGTATGACTTGTACCCAGATATTTTGCTACTCCCCTGGCAGCCAATAAATCGGGTGAATTTTCATAGCCCACTGCATATGTGTTTACCTTTTCTGTAAATTCCTTAAGAAGAGCCGCTACGACCGAGGAATCAAGGCCGCCGCTCAACCATACACCCAGGTCCATATTGCTGTCAGGAACCCTGCTTTCCATGGATCTCAGTAGATAATTTTTCAGAATTTTTTCAAGGTTATCTAAATCTCTGTCCTCCGGGATTGGATAACTTTCAGTCTCTATCTCTTTGATGATCTCGGGCTCTCCAAAATTTTTCATATATGCACCCGGGGGGAATTCTATTATGTCATTTGTTAATTCAATAAGGGATTTGACCTCCGAAGCAAACATAAGCGTATTATTGCCTGTATGGTAATAAAATGGTTTTTCCCCTATAACGTCCCTTGCAAAGTAAATATTTTCTTTTTTATCAACAACAATCATGGCAAAAGAGCCCTTAAATTCCCTGAAAATACATTCGCCTGCTGCATTAAAAAGCAAACTGATTTTTTCTGAATCAGTTATGCCAGCATCTTTTATATCAACATTATATTTTTTTATAATATCATCAAGGTTATATACTCTACCGTCCAGAAGAACCGTGTTACCGCATGATTTTTCATTCTGATCGTAGTTTGTATTTATTCCTATACAGCCTCCAGAGACATTATATAATCTGCTCTGGCCGCCCCTGTGCGATATTTTTTCCAGAAGCACGTTTGTCCTTTCCCTGTTCCTACCGCCAGGATTTTTGCTGATTATTCCTGCTAGACCACTCACCTAAAATTTCACTCCAATGATTATTTTATAAATTTGCACAAATTTGCACAAAAAAAATAAACAACTTTCATAAGTTGTCTATTTATATAAAAGCTCTTTTAATTATACCAGATGTTGAATATATAACAAGGGCATGCAAAATTTGGAAATCTAAAAGATTTTTTCTATTTATTAATATTTTTTGTTAGTTATATAGCTTTAATAATTTCATCTGTGTTTTGAAAATTATTCTAAATGGTCTTTTACCACTTTAAGCTCTTCCCCATCTCCATCATCCGAAACATTATACACTCTTCCCTTCCAGTTAACTCCCATAGCAAACTTAAATTGGAAAAGAGAATTTACTGCAATAGATACTATGTAAATGACTGAAAGAGGGTGAAGGAATACGTCTACTGCTTTCAGCCTGAACCTGAAAGCAAGGATTATCCTTGTTATCATTATGAATATTACCTGTATTATAATAATATTAATAAATGCATGCGCCCAGGAAAACAGTATTGAAAGAGGCAGCATAACAAACGGCATAAGGTATATTGCCACTATAAATATAATAGCTGCAGACATCATTGGAATACTGAAGTCAAATGCAGGGAACAATACTTTAGAATAACCGCGTATTACTTCTCTGAAGTTATGATACATCCTGCAGTAAAGGTTATCCCTCCCATCAAATATCATGAACCTGTAACCCGAGCTTTTTACCTTTTTTGAAATAATAACATCCTCAAGTATCTCACTTTTTACCGACCTGTGGCCTCCTATTGCTTTATATATTTCTGTTCTAAAAAGCATAAACTGTCCTATGGCTGTACAGAAAAGCGCATTTTTTGCTTTTCTTATCAGGAAAAGAGGCAAAAAACTAAGAATCATAAAATTTGCAAATGGTACTACCACTCTTTCATGAATACCCACTGTTATCTGCTTGGCGAATACAGAAAGTGCGTCTAACCTGTATTTTAAGAGACATGCAATAGAAGAAGATATTGAATTAGGAAAGTGGAGCGTGTCTGCATCAACAAATAACAGATAATCACCCCTGGCATATTCTGAAAGCTGATAACATGCGTAGGATTTGCCGAGCCAGCCTTCAGGAAGGGGTTTCCCTTGATAAAGCTTTATACGCTTATCCTTTTTAGATAGCTTATCTACTATCTCTGCTGTCCTGTCGGTAGAATTGTCGTCAAGAACCAGAATCTCAAAATTTTGATAATCCTGCCTGAGCAATGAGTTAATGCATCTCTTAATATTGCCATCTTCATTTCGTGCAGGAATTAGTACAGAGATAAGGGGCTTTTTCTTTAAAAAAGTTTCAGGAAGAACATAACCGGAAGTATTTTTAAAAAGAAAATTATTAATAACGAAATTTATCATTAAAAAAAACAGAATTATAGCTACTATATATTGATACAGTAAAAATATATTCATACCACCCTGCCTCCCGGATATTTATATTATTATAACATTTATAAATATTACTGTATTATTATTTTCTTATTGGCGTTTTTCCTGAATCTATCAATTTCTACAATATATCTCTTATGAATTCCCTCTCCAATCTTTTCAATTTCATCAAAAGCACTTACCTTGAAGATAAGCTTTTTCCCATTCACTTCCGTAAGTTCAGCAATTGCAGTGACTTTCAACCCTTCGGGTGTAGGAGAAGTATGTTTTATGCTGAGATCCATCCCGACTGTTGCATAACCCGCAGGAAGATTTTTATCAACAGCATTCACGGCAGCCTTTTCCATCAGACCGACCATTGCAGGAGTACCCAGTGTGTCTATGCTGCCACTCCCAAATCTAATGGCAATGTTATCTGCGGTCACCCGGCTTTCTGCTTTGCCATGCATCGGAATCCTAAGATTGAAATCATTCATTTTTCACCTTATTTTTTATTTAGACGAATATTTTTTAATTTTTCTTCTTTTTTATTCTATTTTAAAATTTTGCCTTAATACAGGCAAACTATATTATAATTTTCATTGAAGGCGAGTATAATTTTAATATATAGGCTACCTGTCAATCTTCAGGCATATTATTATGAAGCCCGGCAAAAAAATTATATTCATATTTTTTATATCTATTCTAATTCTGTCTATGCTTCCAGTCACTTCCTGCAGAGTTATAAAACAGGCAGGATCATATATAAGATATAGTATTTTAAAAAAAATTAATAAGGAAGTGGATATTTTGGATATAGAAGAAGAGATTGTTCTTCCCGAACCCGTTACTGATAGCAACGTCTCCCTGGAAGAAGCACTGGAAATCAGGCGGTCCATTAGAGATTTTTCTGAAACCGATATTGAATTGGATAAAATTTCCCAGCTTCTATGGGCCGGCCAGGGAATCACACAGGAAATTTCTGGTTATAGGACTTCTCCTTCTGCTGGAGCTTTATACCCGCTGGATCTGTATTTGATAAAAGAAGATGGATTATATCATTACCAGCCTGTTGGTCACAGGTTGGAAAAACTTATCCACGACGACCTCAGAAAAAAACTTTCTAAATACTGCCTGGACCAGAGCTCAGTCTCGGAAGCACCGGTAAGTATAATAATTACTGCAGTATATGAAAGAACTACTGTCAAATATGGGGAAAGAGGTTTAAGATACGTGCATATGGAAGCAGGGCATTCCTGCCAGAACATACTTCTTCAGGCAGCGGCACTGGGCCTGCGTGCTGTTCCTGTAGGAGCATTCTACGATGATCCCATTAAAAAACTTTTAGATTTGCCCTCATTTTATGCGGTGCTCTACGTAATACCGGTGGGATACCCGGAGTAAATGAATGAATATTAAAAATATCGTGGAAAAAGTAAAGGTATTATTTAGAATCCCTGTAATTTCCTGGGCATTATATGATCTGGCAAATACTTCTTTTGCAGTAATAATAATTACTGTTGTTTTCCCTGTATATTTTACCAATGTAATAGTAACTCCCGGGCTCTATCCCCATAACTTTGGCGATCTGATGTGGGGTATTGCCGGAGGAGTATCTATGGCTGTTACAGCAGTACTTGCACCTGTTTTTGGAGCGATAGCAGATAGTTCAAGGTCAAAAAACAAGTTTCTAATAGTTCTTACCCTTATCTGTATA
>CAZLXJ010000032.1:0-40394 GCA_964563645.1 uncultured Actinomycetota bacterium
ATTATGGGTTATTTGGTAGACTTAGAAGAAATACAGAGGGAATGAACGGTTCACTTTTAATTTTTAAAGAGTTCACTTTTAAAATTTTCCTAACATAAATTATAAAAGAAGCTTTCTGCGCCGGACATATATTTTTATTCCGTCTTCATAATTTTTACATTATTTATTTATAAAATAGATACAAAAGTTTAAAAAAGGATTGGATATGAGTTTGAAAGCAAAAAAGATCCCTATCACCGGTATTTCAGCTGTTATAGTATTGACTGCTATTGTGATACTTACCGCTGCCTGTATGGGCGGTATAGCGGATTTATGAGAAATAATCAGGAGATGCAGGAAGATGAAACAATAAGGGAGAGTTGTACTACATTCTGTCTATTAAATTATGCAGCTCTCTGGCATTTTCCACAGCATAACCATGCACATCATTATTAAAATAAATATAAGAGTGAAAACCTCTGTTATGGTATTTGATTATTATTTCTGCAAATTCTTTAAGTTCATCTTTTGAATACTTTGATGAATATAGTTTTTTACTGCCATGCATTCTTATATAGCAGATATTACCTGTAGCAATATCCTTATAAGGAAATCTGGGAGAAGAATTTATCACAATGCCGCAATTACTGTTGTGGAGGAGCCTGTATATACCGTCATCAAACCATGAATCATGCCTGAATTCAAAGGCATACCTGTATTTTTCCGGTAATAGTTTTAGGAAGTTTTCTAATTTTGTATAGTCTTTTCTCTGATTTGCAGGCATCTGAAATAAAAAGATTCCGATTTTTTTATCAAGTCCGGAAGAATATTCAAGAAGTTTATCAACAGCTTCTTTGCAGTTCTTAAGTTTTTTTAGATGGGTTATATATCTTGAAGCCTTAATAGAGAAAAGGAAATCATCCGGGGTACTCCTGTACCAGTTTTTAAAAGTTTCTTTTTTGGGAAGCTGGTAGAAAGTATTATTTATTTCAACTGAATTATATCTCTTTGAATAATACCCGAGCCAGTCTTTCTGGCTCAGTGCTTTAGGATAAAACTTTTCCTTCCAGCTTTTGTAATTCCATCCCGAAGTTCCTATGTAAATTCTCTCTGTTTCAAGATCTTTGAATCCGGCCATTTTAATAGATTTAGAAGAATCAAAAACCATATAAGTATAGCATTTAATTAAAATTATGTAAAAAGATTTACATAAAACGTTTTTTGTAATAAAATATAAAATGTTATTTTTGATTGAAAATTTACTGGAAAGTAAAATATGCCGGGATTGTTATGGACATTAAAGGGCAAGGGAAAAAGACGGGAAAATAAAAAAACCAGGGAATTAGAGGGAGAGTGTCGGTAAGTTAATTATAAACAATATTAAAGATATACAGCAGAATATTAAAAGGATAAAAAATAGAATATCAGGTCTTAAAAAACTGTGTTAGAAATAAGGTAGAAAAAGGTAATGTGGTTCGATAGAAAATTATTATTTTTAAAGGAGGAAAATGACAGTAGCAAAAATATCAGAAATAAAGGCATCTTCGCCGTCAAGCTTTGACGATGCAATAAAAGAAGGGCTGAAAAGGGCAAATAAAACCCTAAAAAATATTAAATCAGCCTGGATAAGTGATTTTGAAGTCAAGTTAGGTGATGATGGACAAATATCGGAATACAGGGTATTGATGAGAATTACTTTTATTCTTGAAAATTAATAGCAATATTTTTTTATATCGAAGTACAAATTGTTAATCCCAGGAAAGAAAGTATGCAGTATATTGAAGAAAAAAAGATAAATATCCGGGATTCCAGGAGATTTTATTTAAAAGAAATAACAAAAATAAAATTATTAAACCCGGAAGAGGAACAAAATCTGGCAGTAAAAATAAGTAATGGAGATAAAAAAGCCAGAAAAAAGATGATCGAAGCCAATTTGAGGCTGGTTGTAAGTATTGCAAAGAATTATATGGGCAGAGGCCTGCTTTTTCTTGATCTTATCCAGGAGGGAAATCTCGGGCTTATGAAAGCTGTCGAGAAATTTGATCATACCAGGGGATATAAGTTCTCAACTTATGCGACCTGGTGGATAAGGCAGGCTATTTCCAGAGCGATTGCCGACAAATCAAGGACCATAAGAGTTCCAGTACATATGGTCACCAGGATAAATAAACTCAAAAAGGCAGAGAAGCTCTTGATTGATAAATACGGAAGGGAGCCTTCAAACAGAGAAATATCAAAGGAAACAAAATTTACTTCTGAAATGGTAAACAGACTAAAATTGATAAGCAAAAATTATCCACTTTCTTTAGAGGGTCCCGTAAATGATGATGGAGATACAAAACTCGGTGATTTCATAATGGATAAGGAGGAGAACAGGCCCGCAGAGATTGCGTATAAGAAGTGTTCCCAGAGCGATGTAAGGAATGTCCTTAATATTCTGGATGAGAGGGAAAGGGAAATAATCGAGCTCAGGTTTGGAATTAAAGATAGTTCTCCAAAAACTCTTGAGGAAATAGGAAGATTATTCGGCATAACCCGCGAAAGAATAAGGCAGATAGAAGTTGAATCACTTCAAAAATTAAAACAGAATAAAAAGGTTGAAAGCCTAAAAGCTTTTTTAAAATAGCAGCCATTTGATATATTAAACCGGGGATTTCTGATTATACAGAGCATATTAATATTACATTCTCTGAAAAGGAGGGAATAATGAATGATTTTGCAAAGCATATCCAGACGGATGACTACAAAAATGAGAAGCACGTTCCGGTGATAGATGCACCTGACAGTGTGTCAAAGGGCGAGCTTATTAAAGTAAATGTCGGCGTAGGAAAAGAGGTGGAGCATCCAAACACAACCCAGCACCATATCAGGTGGATATCTCTTTTCTTTTTACCCGATGGAGAAAAAAATCCAATCCAGATTGGAGATATCCTGTTTGAAGCACACGGAAGTTCTACCGGGGGTGCAGATACAAGTTCCGTTTATACAAATCACAGCGGAACACTGGAATTTAAAACTGATAAGCCGGGCATTCTGATGGCAACATCGTATTGCAACATACATGGACTGTGGGAAAGTTCCCGGAGGCTTGAGATTAATTGATCTGTTTACTGAGTTGATTGAAAAAGTTATCAAAAGGTCAGAATAAAATGCAGGTAGAATTAATAAAGAAGATAAAAGAAGCAGAGAGTGTATTTTCTTTTATTTTTAAACCAGAAAAAGATATTTCCTGGAAGGCGGGTCAATATATATTCTACAGGATACCGCACAGGAATCCCGACAGCAGAGGCATTAAAAGGCATTTTACCATTTCCTCTGCGCCCCGGGAAAAAAATATTATGCTTACATCAAGATTTGACTTTGAAAATGGAAGCTCTTTTAAGAAGGCTCTTTTTGACCTTGAACCCGGAAGCAGTGTCGAAACATTTGATATCAGAGGTGATTTTTTTATTAAAGATACCGGTAAAAAACTTGTATTTATTGCCGGAGGTATAGGAATAACACCCTGCAGGGCCATACTTCTTGATTTCATACACAGGGGCATAAACCCCGATGTGACATTGCTTTATGGGAATAAAGATAATGATATTGTTTTCAAAGAAGTCTTAGATAAAATGGAAAGAGATAATAGCTGGCTGGATATCAGTTACATAATAGAGCCGGATTTAATAGGCGTTGAAGCCGTAAAGGGCAAGGTCGGCGATATATATAACAGTATTTATTATATATCCGGGCCTCCCGGGATGGTAGACACAATAAAGGACATGCTGCTCGGAATTGGTATCGGTAAAGAAAATATGACTATGGATTATTTTCCAGGTTATAAGAATTGACGGGTCTTACCCATTTGTCCTAATCATAATTAGTAATGGTTATTTCCGCCTTTTAGCCGCAGGCAGGAAATGGGAATTGTGTATAAGGTAAATTGAGATTTTACAGAGCTTAAAAGATTAAATGTATGACGTAATAACAATAGGTTCAAATACGGTAGATGTATTTGTTTACACTGATAAAACAAGAACATTTTCCATAAAGACACTGGATGATGAAGAACGCTATATAGCCTTTCCAATAGGGTCCAAATTAATAATAGATGAACTTGATTTTTACACTGGAGGGGGCGGCACAAATACCGCAGTCTGCCTTTCCAGGCTGGGTTTGAAAACTGGATATCTGGGAAAAGTCGGAGAAGACATCCAGGCAAGCCAGATACTCGAAAAGCTTAAAAAAGAGAAAGTAGATTTTTTGGGGACAAGGGGAGGCTATAGAAACAAAAGATCGGGTTATTCAGTAATCCTTGATAGCCTTGAGAAAAGAAGGACAATTCTTACTCATAAAGGGATAAATGATTTTCTTTTTTATGATGAGATAGATATTGAGAAAATAAGAGCAGAATGGTTTTGCATGACAAGCATGATGGATGAATCTTTTAAAACTCTTGAAAAACTTGCGAGGTATGCCAGTAGAAATGGTATAAAAGTATTATTTAATCCCAGTAATTATCTATGCGAAAAGGGAGCGGATTATCTGGAAGATATAATAAATAACACCACTGTGTTTGTACTCAATGATGAAGAATCCAACTTACTTGTAGGGAAGAAGGGAAAATCAAAGAAACTCAGATCCCTGAAGGAAATGGGTCCTGAAATCATAGTAATAACAGAAGGCAGCGAACCGGTCCATTGTCTGGATGATAGGGATAATCATTTTATACTGTACCCGCCGGAAACCAGAGTGGTTGAGGCTACGGGTGCGGGAGACGCTTTTGCTGCGACATTTCTGGCAGGCCTGATCAAAAAAGAAGATATAAAATATGCCCTTAAACTGGCCTCTATAAATTCACAGTCTATACTGAAGTACAGGGGGGCAAAAAAGAAGCTTCTTACACTTGATGAGGCAGAGGAAAAAATGTCACAAACAGAAGTTAAAATCGAAAAGGAGCAATGAAATTACCCATCTTATGCTGTGTATAGACCGTGATTTTGAGAAGCTATACATTGATAGCCAGTGATAAGACAAGGTACCTTTAATGTCAACAAACAGACGGCAAAGATATTGATAACACAGCCCGATAAAAGATTCAGAGTATCTGGATAGGGATATAATAACAGAGGCAGAATATTTAAAGACTGTAGTGGGGAAATATCTAAAAAAGGGAGGGATTATCTGAAAAGGATAGTCCGTGCAACTGTTCTTGATAACGAAGCAAGACTGAAAAAGGAGGAGGATTCGTGGGAATATGAAGGAAATCCTATCGATATAGCGTTCCTTGCCCTTTCATAAAAACTTGTATGGCTATCTTTGTTTATGGATACGGGGGCAGTACGGAAACATTTGTACCTATTACCATAGCAATAAGTTAAGGTCAGGTAGGATGTAAGAGATTAATAGCATTGAGGCCGGACAGGAGCAATTTTTGGAAATAAAGTATATAAAGATTAATATATAAATTTTGTTATTTCTATAGTAAAAAGCTAACATGTACCGATAAAACCTTTTATAAATAAGGATTGATAAATGGATAAAAATAAACGGGGCAGCAAAAAAATAACCATTCTGGATATAGCAAAGAGACTCGGCATATCACCTGCTACAGTATCCAATGCTCTTACAGGAGAAAGGTATGTAAAAAAAGAAACAATAGAAAAGGTAAAAAAATTGGCCGGGGATCTTGATTACAGGCCTAATATTATAGCCAGAGCGCTCAGGAGTAAAAAAAGAAGCATAATAGGTCTTATTACTTCAAACATCAGAAATCCTTTTTATGCCGAGGTAATTTCAGGCGTGGAGGATATACTTTCAAAAAGGGATTATATACTTGTTATAAACAGCACCAGTTTTAATAAAGATACAGAGGTAAAAAGTGTAAAGCAGTTCGGCAATCTCCTTGTGGATGGGTTTATTTTTGTAGGAGGGTTAAGCGATTTTACCCATATTGACCAGCTGCTGCCCATTGATACTCCAGTAGTGCTTATAAACCGGAAAATAATTAGGTCAAAATATACAGAAATAACTATTGATTATAAAAAAGCAATGACAAAGATGGTTGATTATTTATCAGATAAGGGGCATAAGGCGATAGGTTATGTAGGATGGAAAAATAATTATGCGATAATACCAATGGAAAAATATTCAGGATATGTAGACGGTTTGAAGAAAAATAGCCTGCCGGAAAATAAAAATATTATATTTACAAAAGATACGATACCTATAAGGGAATTCAGGGAATACAGGGAATATGTCGGAGAGATTTATCCGGTGGTATTAAAAGAAAAGGTTACCGCCCTGATAGCGCAAACAGATTCAATAGCACTTGGCCTTATGGATGGTTTTCGGGAATTGAAGATCAAAATTCCGGATGACTTATCTATTTCAGGATGTGGGAACATAAATCAATCAAGGACCTTTTACCCTCCTCTTACAACAATCCATATCCCTAAAATAAGGATGGGGAGATTTGCTGCAGAGGTGCTTCTTGACCTGATTTCAAAAGGAAGAAGCAAAAAGCAGACCATATATTTAAAAAGTACTATAATAAAAAGGGCTTCCATTGCAGATATCCCGTATTGAATCTCAGGATATAAATATCCATAAATCTCAGTATAAATCTCAATATAACATTGAAAAACAATCTGAAATATGATAAATTTACCTGAATGATATAAAACGATTTTGATAAAACTTTTTATAAGAAGTTAAACTTATGCCTGTAGAAAGATGGGATCCTTTCAGGGATATTGAAAGGTTTACTGAATAATAGGACTGTTAATTATGCCTTACAGG
Organism: uncultured Actinomycetota bacterium; assembly: GCA_964563645.1. GTDB lineage: Bacteria > Actinomycetota > Humimicrobiia > Humimicrobiales > Humimicrobiaceae > M55B120. Next base: position 6,763 of record CAZLXJ010000032.1, read on the forward strand.
AGAATAGAAGATTTGCCAGACAGAATAAAGAAAAATCTGTCCGGTGATCCACAAAAAATATTTAGAGAAGTGTATGATAATTCCTGGAAACAGTATTTCAGTCCAGAAAAGAGAAGAGGCGAAGCCGATCCTGGGGAGGCGGCAAATAAAGTTGCCTGGTCTGCAGTAAAGAAGAAATATAAAAAAATTATAATGGAGACTGGATAAAAAGATAATGGATAAAAATGCAAGATTCAAATTATTCGGGATAGAAGATTACAGGCGGTATATAGGAGATAAAAAGGTTAAACAGATAATGGAGAAGGCCGAACCTCTCAAAAATTCATTTGTATCGCACTGTAACTCCACTCTCTATGGAGGCGGGGTAGCAGAAATACTTGCACCTCTGACAATTCTTATGAACAGGATCGGGATAAAGACTGAGTGGCGCGTCATCCAGGGTACGCCTGATTTTTTCAGTATAACCAAAAAATTCCACAACGCCCTCCAGGGTGACAGTGTTAACCTTACTGATCTTAAAAAAGAAATTTATGAGTGGGTACTAAATGAGAATTCTTTAAGAAACAGGGCAGATCATGACTTTATAGTGATACATGATCCCCAGCCGCTTCCATTAATAAACTATTACGATAAAAAACAGCCATGGATATGGAGGTGCCATTTAGATCTTTCAGAGCCTGATAAAAATCTTTTAGACTATTTGAAAATGTTTATAGACAAATATGATGTAGCGGTCCTTACTCTCAAAGAATATGACCAGAACTTTAAACCTCCCAGGGTATTTTTCAATCCTGGCATAGATCCATTATGTACTAAAAACAGGGAATTAAGTGATTCTGAAATTGTTGACCGGCTTGAACATTATAATATCTCCTGCAGTCTTCCATTGATTGTCCAGATATCACGGTTCGACCATTCAAAAGATCCCGAGGGTGTGATAAAGGCGTTTAAAAAGGTCAGGGAAAATATAGATTGCAATCTTGTGCTCCTGGGTAATGTGGCAACTGATGATCCCGAGGGTGAAAAGATATACAAAAAGTTGCTGGATTATCAAAATGGGCATATCAGAATTCTCAGTGTGCAGGATTCTGCCCTGGTCAATGCACTCCAGAGGAAGGCGGCCGTTGTTGTCCAGAAGTCACTTAAGGAGGGATTTGGATTAACTGTGACTGAAGCTATGTGGAAGAAGGCAGCAGTAGTTGGAGGAAATGTCGGAGGGATAAAACATCAGATTGATGATGGCAAAAATGGATTTCTTGTCTCTTCAATTGATGAGACAGCAGAAAAAATAGTAAAACTTATAGAAGATGAAAATTTAAGGGAAGAAATGGGCAAAAATGCAAGAGAAAAAGTCAGGAAAAAATATCTTCTTTCAAACTGTCTGGAGAACTATCTCGATCTTTTTAATTCTTTTGAGACCATTTACAAACTGAATTATAAGAAATGAGAGAATATCGTCTTATTTATTCGCTTCTAAGCTTTGGCGAATCAAACCATGAACCTGCTATCTGGATTTCACCGCCGGCTTTTTGCAGAGTTATTGTAAACTGGACATCATCCGGTTCATCAGTATATTTGACATTGTAAAGGATGACAATGTAGCCGCTCTTCCTTTCAGCGGTTACCATAATTTTTGAACCTTCTACATAATTACCGATTGTTTCTCCAAGCATGTCTGAAAGTTTTATGAACTCATCTCTGGGCAGAGATTCCTTCATCTCTTTGCTGAGATCTTTTAAAAAAGATTCATAATCATGTTTATTTATAGCTATAAGATAATCTTCGGCAGCTGTTCCGGCAAAGAAGATATATTCATCCTCAACCACGCTGCCCGAACAACCTGAAAAAGATGTTACTAAAAGCAGGCATAAAAAAACAGCATATATTGATATTTTTAATCTCATTGAAAATTTCCAATTTTAATTATCATAATAATATAAAAAGTATATCAGAATGGTTCTGGGCAAAATAAAACTCCAAGTAATCTTTTGCCATTGTTTACACTTTAGGCTAATCAACTACTTGGAGCCTCACTTTAGAACTTTTCTAAGGGACTTTCTAAAATTCAACTTAATTTATAAATCCTTTCGAATCTATATTTCAACTAAACTTTAAAAGTTGCCTTCTTTTCTAAAGCAATTATAAATCTATCAAAAATAAAGGACTATGTCAATAGGAAAGTTAAATTTTTTAATTTAAAAAATCCATTGCTAACCGGAACTTATATTAATTATTGTTGCTTTTTAATTGAAGAAGTCATTTATAATATGACTTTTATAATAATTATTTTATAAAATTTTAATAAAAATCTGTCATTCCATATTTATTGTAAAATGAATATGATATAATTATTAATAATTTTTAGGAATAATATTATCATAGACAATTTAAATAAACTATTTGAATAAAATGATAAGTGCTGGTTAAAAATGATTGAGGAAAAAAATTTTTATACAATTGAAGAAACTGCAGAATTGCTCGGGATAAGTGAAAAAGAATTAAAAAAATTAATAGAAGATAAGAAAATACCGGTGTTGGAGGTTGGGAGGGCTTTAAGAATAAGTGGAGGATATATTGATAATTTTTTTAAGGAAAACAAGAGTGGGGATAATATAGAATATGAAAGAGATGGTTTTGTAGAGCGAAACCTGAAAGAGGTTTTTGAAGGAGATATTGAAAAAGAAGTTGAAGAAGGATACGGGCAGAAAGGGGAAGTCAGGGATATTAACCCCGGGATTGAGCATTTAAAGGAGGAATGCGAAGCGTTAATAGAAAAGAAGCAGGAGCTCGAAGAAGAGATAAATTATCTCCAGATGGAGTATGACGAGTTTAGAAATAAAATGAGAAAACTCGTGGTAGAAGAGCTAAAGATATTCCTGAAAAAGATAGATAATAAGAAAATAGATCTTGAAGAAAGATCTTTTAAGTAGTTAAAGCTACGGTAAATGATGGATATAGAGAGTATTACAAAGGCTCAGCTTATTAAAAAAATTATTGAACAGCACCGTAAGATAAAGGTTCTTGAGGAAGGGCCTGAAGGGAATAATTCTACCGCTACTGACATTGATGATAAAAGTAATCATGAATGCGAAAGTCTTCTTAAGACAAATTCAGTCGGAATACTTACAATAGATAAGAGTGGTACTATCACTTCCTGCAACGAGGCCTTACTTAAATTTTCGGGATATAAGAGAGAAGATCTTATTGGTAAATATTTTACAAAAAGGCTCTCTATGAGTACCAGGGATATTCCTAAATATGTTTCTATTTTTAGAGATATTCTTGCTGGAAGGGAAGCAGAGCCTTTCCAGGTAATCCAGGAAAGTACAGATGGCGGAAAAAGATATGGAGAGGTATATTTTAGTCCGATCCTGAATGGAGCAGATAAATTTGCAGGTTTTAAAATAATTGTGAAGGATATTACTGCTAGAAAAGAACTCGAGGAAAAGCTAATAAAGTCGGATGAAAAACTGGATTCGTTGATGGAGATTTCCCGGGATGGAATGATAATTCATAAAAAAGGGATTATCTTAAAAGCAAATAATGCCTTTTTAGATATATTTAATTTAAGATCCAGAGACCCCGAAGGAAGAGATGTCATAGAGTTTATATCTGAAGATGATCGGGAAAAGTTTTCTCAGAGTATAATAGAAGACAGTGCTGAGACACTAAAAATATATGGCATCAGGAGTACGGGAAGCAGAGTTTATCTTGAAATATCCGGGAAAAGCATTTCTTATAAAGGCCGGGAAGCGCGGATAGAAATATTTCATGATATATCAATTTTAGAAAAATCCGAAAAGAGAATAAAATATCTTAAATTTCATGATAGCCTGACAGAACTCTATAACCGGACATATATGGAGCAGATACTTGGAAACATATACAGGGAGAGGCATCTGCCTTTAAATTTTATAATATGTGATCTAAACGGTCTGAAGCTGGTTAATGACGCTTTTGGCTACAGGGAGGGCGATAGGCTTTTAAAAAGGGTTGCCAGGATTCTTAAATATTGCGTTAAGAAAGAAGACATTGTTGCAAGATGGGGAAGCGATGAATTTTTCATTCTTCTTCCGGAGTCTACATCCGGGGAAGTTGAAGAAGTAATCAATAAGATCAAGGGCATATGTTCTAATACAGAAAATGAAAAAATACCTCTGAATATTTCTACAGGCGTATCTACAAGATATGACAGCGGCCAGGATTTCAGAAAGATTATAAGGGAAGCCGAAAATAATATGTATAAAAATAAGCTTCTTAAAAGAAAGAGTATATATAATTCGATTATAATATCGCTTGAGAGAATGCTCTGGGAAAAAAGTCATGAAACCAGGGAGCATGCCGAAAGGCTTAAGGGGCTGGCCGTAAAGCTGGGAAAGTGTATTAATATGCCCCAGAGTAAGCTGGATGAGCTTATCCTTCTATCCAGTCTGCATGATATCGGAAAAGTTGCAATACCTGACAGTATACTCCTCAAAAAAGGCAAGCTTAATAGCGATGAATGGAAAATAATAAAAAGGCACCCCGAAATAGGGTATAATATTGCAAAATCAACTCCCCACATATCTATAATTGCTGACGATATACTGTCACATCATGAATGGTGGAATGGAAGCGGTTACCCCCAGGGTCTTAAAGGTGATGAGATACCGGCAAATTCATGTATAACTTCAATAGTAGATGCTTATGATGTAATGATAATGGGAAGGCCGTATAAATCTCCTGTATCTGTAGAGGAAGCCAGAGATGAACTAAAGAGATGTGCGGGCAGGCAGTTTAATCCTTTTCTTGTAGAAAAGTTTCTTAACTATTGTTAACAAATATAAAATCTAACACAGATAATAGAATTTATAATCCGCCTTAATCTTTATGAATATGAAGCTGAAAATATTTGAATCAAATCCAGGTATATTCTGGATGTTGTTTATACCCGGAGCAGTAGCAGCTGTTATGATTATCATTCTTTTTGTTGCAGCAATTATCTACAGGCCTTCATATGATGCTTCAACTCTAAAATATTTTGACAGCGGGTTTCTTACCAGGGCTGCACAATACAGCAGAATCAATCTTATTATATCGATATTTATAAAAATTCTTACATGGATTTTTATGACGGCTGCATTCTGGACTGTATGGAAATACTTTGCAAAATTTACACATATACCCGTGTATAAAGCTGCTGTATATATAGCAATTTTTTATATCACTTTTAATTTAATAATCCTTCCCTTAAGCTTTTACAGGGGTTTTACCATTGAACACCAATTCGGCCTGTCCAATCAGACGGCCGGCATGTGGTTTTCTGATTTTTTGAAAGACAGGGGCATAGATATGGTAATCTCGGTTACTGCATTTACAGGTATATATGCACTTATGGTGTATGTGCCGAAATACTGGTGGATAATATCTTCAGCACTGGCAGCAGTCTTTATAATAATCGGGGTTTATATATACCCTGTGCTGATTGATCCTCTTTTTTACAGATTTGAAAGACTTGATGATAGGGAAATGAGGGAAGAGATACTGGAAATAACAAACCGTGCCGGTATTGAATTGGATGATATACTAATTGCTGATGCGAGCAGGCGGACAGTTAAGGCCAATGCATATTTTACGGGATTCGGCAATACAAAGCGTATAGTATTATATGATAATCTTCTGAATAATTTTTCAGAGAAGGAAGTCCTGAACGTAGTTGCTCATGAGGCAGCCCACTGGAAATATTTGCATATTGCCAGGAGTATGGCAGTTGCCATAGCTGCTGTTTTTGCCGGTTTTCTGGGAATGAAATTTTTATTTTCTAAAACCGGGATCACAGGGGACCTGAAATCCATTTTTATTATAATACTGCTTGTTTCACTTTTTACCTTTATAACCAATCCTGTCCAGAATATTTTGTCAAGGCACTTTGAAAGACAGGCGGACGGGATGGCCCTCAGACTCACAGGCGAGTATGATGCCCAGATCAGCCTTATGACCGGTCTGGCAGAGGCAAATCTTTCAAACGTGAAACCTCATCCCATAATAAGGGTTATGCTCTACTCACACCCTGCGATAATGGAGAGAATCAGGACAGCCGAAAAGCAGAAATAATATATTCATTTAGATGACCGTATATGGCTGCCTCGTATTAAGTGATTTTTCAATGTAGTTTAAATGCAAGTTTAATTTCCTGTCCGTTCTAGACTAATTTCAAAGAATTTACTTTTTTATAGAAATATAAGAAAATGTCTATAATTGTTAGATTAAAACAGGGCGGTTTTATATGAGTTACAGGGAAATATCAAAGAATGTCTTTTTTGTTGGAGCAGTGGACCGTGAAAGAAGATTATTTGATGAGTTAATTCCATTGCCGGACGGCACTACCTATAATTGTTACCTGGTAAAGGGGAGCAGGGCGACTGCTTTGCTCGATACTGTAGACCCCCCGATGATAGATGTTCTCATGAATAATCTGGACAGCCTGAATGTAAAAAAAGTCGACTTTATAGTCTCACACCATGGAGAGCAGGACCATTCCGGGGTGATATACGATATGGCTAAAAAATTTCCTGAAGCGGTTATTGTTGCAAACAAAAAAGGTAAAGGCATACTTATGGACCTGCTGCATATACCAGAGGAAAGATTTAAGGTCATTGAAGACGGGGAAGTACTTTCTCTGGGGGATAAGACACTCCAATTTATAATGACTCCCTGGGTTCACTGGCCCGAGACAATGTCTACATATCTTAAGGAAGACAGGATACTTTTTTCATGTGATTTTTTTGGTTCCCATTACAGTTTTGACAGGCTTATGATAACTGAAAATGATATTGAAAAGGTAATGCCGGCAGCAAAAAGATATTATGGTGAAATCATGCTTCCATTCGCCAGCAATATAAGGAAAAACATGGAAAAACTGGAAGTTTATAAAATAGATATGATAGCCCCGAGTCACGGTCCTGTTCATGATAACCCGTCTTTTATAATTGATGCCTACAGGGAATGGTCATCGGATAAACCAGGCAATACAGTTATAATAGCATATGTATCAATGCACGGCAGTACAAAAAAGATGGTAGATTATTTTAAGAATTCACTTGAGAATAGAGGTGTAAGGGTTGTCGATTTTCATCTTACTGACGGCGACATAGGTGAGCTTGCGTCTGCCCTTATAAACGCAGCCACTGTAGTTATAGGGACACCCACGGTCCTTACAGGACCACATCCCCTGGCGGTTTATGCTGCCTATCTGGTCAGAGCACTCAGGCCTAATGCCAGATTCATGTCTATAATAGGTTCTTATGGCTGGAGCGGGAAAAAGACACTTGAGTTGCTGGCAGATATTTTATCTCCGCTAAAGGCAGAGATTATAGACCCTGTGGTAATAAAAGGGCTTCCCTCAAATGAGGACCTTGAGGCACTTGATAATCTTGCAGATAAGATAAAAGAAGCGCATTCAAGGATATTGTGAGTCCTGGACGGTGAAAATAAAGAAGAAAAACTGGATGATATTAACTTAAAAAAGGGTTGAAGAAATAAATTTCAGCAGAATAGAGCTAAAGCAAATTCTGGACAGGTTATATATAAAGTACAATAACCGTAGATTTGTGCATCCGGACCCACTGGAATTTCTTTATTCCTACAGTGATATCAAGGACAGGGAAATAGCAGGTCTTGTAGCGTCATCACTTGCTTACGGAAGGGTATCCCGGATACTGAAAAGTACAGGATATATACTTGAAAAGATGGGGGTTTCACCATATAGATATTTGATTGATTCAGATCAGGAATTCTTAAAGAGCAGTTTTGCGGGATTTAAACACCGATTTACAAATGGCGACGAGGTAGCCGCCCTCTTATTTTCTGCAGCCAGGCTGATTAAAAGTTTTGGCTCATTAAATAAAGCATTTCTGGACGGTTACAGCGAATCAGATCCTGATATAATTCCTGCCCTGCTTGCCTTTTGCAAAAAGATTTATTTTATATCCGGTGATTCCTGCTGCACCCTCGTACCTTTACATACCGGTAAAAGTGCATTCAAAAGGATTAACCTGTACCTTAGATGGATGGTAAGAAAAGATATGGTTGATCCAGGTGGGTGGCATGGTATACCTGCATCCAAACTCCTGGTACCTCTGGATACGCATATGTACCGCATCTCTACGCTTCTGGGGCTTACGTCAAGAAAACAGGCAGACATGAAGACTGCTATTGAGATAACCGAGTCCTTCAAAAAAATTGAAAGAGAAGATCCGGTAAAGTATGATTTTGCACTAACAAGGGCAGGTATTAACAGGCTCCCAGTAGAAGTAGAATATTTACATTGAGCTGATAAAAACATGGCAAATAAATACTTTTTATTATATTATAAAAAAAATTTATAAATGTATTGCATAATATATAAAATAAAAGGGGTGGCGATGAGGAAGAAAATATTTTCAAAAACAAGGTTCCTGCTTGTATTTGTAATTATTACAGCTCTTATTGTAACTATTGTGCCTGCATCTCTTGCAGGCGGCTCATCCGGGCAGATACAGGCTTTTGTCACACGTTTTTATGTACAATGCCTCGGGAGGCAGCCAGATCCTGATGGATTAAATGAATGGGTGGGAAGGCTTATCAACGGTTCCAAAACAGGGGCTGATGTTGCCCATGGTTTTGTATTTAGTGAGGAATTTAAGGGTAAAAATCATACAAATGATGAATTCCTTACAATTCTCTACAGGGCTTTCTTTAACCGTGAACCTGATGCCCGGGGATACAATATCTGGCTGGAAAGGATGTCCGGCGGCATGAGCAGGGGAAAAGTCTTAGATGGTTTTCTTAAATCTCAGGAGTTTGCTGAGCTTTGTGCAAATTTTGGTATTACCCCGTATGCAGGTGCACCTGCAGCGGCAACTCTTCCGGGAGGGAGCTTTTCGTCTGGTGGAGCTTCAGGATTTCATGCCGGTAGAAAGGTTAATTTCATAATCTGGGGTGATGACAGTTCCGTAGACCGTCCAGGCGGCAGAATTAGCGGAAGGACAGATATAAATATATTTGTCCACCTGAATCTGGATACCGGGAAAGCTTATCTTGTCACCATACCAAGAGACACATCGTTCGGTGGAAGGAAAATAAATGGTTATAATGCTATTGGAGGGCATGACTATGCGGTATCAAAATTTGAGCAGTTTATAGGCGGGAAGATAGATTTTTATGCTATAACCGATTTTGACGGCTTTGTCCCTCTTATGGACTGGATGGGAGGGGTGACTGTAACTGTAGAGGAAAATATTGCCGACGGATTCTCAGGGTGCTACCTCGGTCCGGGGGTCCATCATATAAATGGGACCCAGGCCCTTGCCCTTTCCCGTGCAAGATATGGAAGAACCCTGTACGGCGGGGGTGCATATGCAAGGGAAAAACAATCGGCTATGATGCTTGCAGAACTTGTGCTGCAAAAAAAAGGAACGGTAAACTCAGGCAACCTTTCAAGTTTCCTGGGCACACTGGGACAGTTTATCCATACAAACATTTCACCATCCCAGGCTGCTGAAATACTTCCGGTACTGCTTTCAATGCAGAGGGAAGACATAATAATTACTACTTTTAATTCCTACTGGTCAGGTGCAGCAAGCGCTGTTGTCTACAACGAAGCAGAGAAAAACCAGTTTTTTCAGAATATATTAAATCAGTAGCCTGATAAATGATATATTTTTCCTGTGTAATCTATGATGATCTTTTATAGAAAGATGGCAGCGTATGGAGATAAAAAATAAATCAGATTTAGAACCTATAGTAATGAATGACGGCCAGTCATCTGGAATAAAATTTTTCCCAATGATAACCAAAAAGGATGGAGCCCCCAATTTTGCCATGAGGTTGTTTGAGTTCAGCCCTTCAGGGCATACTCCGAAGCATGCACACCCCTGGGAACATGAAGTTGTAATACTTTCAGGGAGCGGTTATGTGATTGAAGGTGATGAAAAAGTGCCTGTTGCAAAGGAGGATTTTATAATTGTTCCACCAGGTGTGCTGCACCAGTTTATGGCAGGCAGTGAAGGGATGGATATGGTATGCGTTGTGCCCAATAAAGGACAGCCTGAATAATGTACTTTATGACGGAACACAACAAGCTATGCAGGGCAGTTGTAATTCAGATTCTGGCTATCTTATTGGTTGCCCTGCCAGCTTTTTTTTTACTTTCTTCATGCCGTCCCGACCAGGTTTTTGGAGAACTCCTGATATGCAGCAGTATAGACAGCCCGACGTCCGTGCCAGCCGGTACTGGAAACGAATATTGTATTGATTCAGAGCAGATAGTCGCATGTATAAACATAGCCGGAATCAGAGGAAGCAGCAGGTGGCGTTTCGTCTGGGAAAATATTGATACAGGTGAAATAATTGCAGAATCATCAGGTAATTACTCAAATAATCCTCCGGGCTTTGCTGAAGGATATCTTACAAATAAACTTCTAAGGGCTGAAGGTGCGGAAATAATAGCCGGGCCGGGTAATTACAGGGTAAGCTTCTATCATGACGGGGGACTTTTAAAAACTGCAGATTTTATAATAAAAAGGCCCGATATAAATATTCTGGAATTTAATTTTTATTCAGGCATAGACGGCAATGGTAAACCTTTAGGGCCAGTTAAGGGATTTTCTCAAAATGATAAGATATATGCTGCCATAAAGCTTAATTACAAAATAGAAGGAGACAGATATCTCATAGAATGGTTTAACGATGGCAGATTACTGGGAGAAGAGGAATATGTTATCAAGGAGAGCTCTTATGTGCCGGACTATATAATTTTTCATCTTACAAACAAGGAACAGGAGCCTTTCCCTGCGGGTAGTTATAATGCACGGATTTCCGGTCCCGGGCAGGTTTCAGGTGAATATTTTTTTGAGGTCAGCCCTATTACGTTTACACAGGAGATATTTGCTGGAAGCAATAGTTACCGTGATGACATTTACAAATTCAGTATTATCTATCCTGACGGGTGGTCTATTGATAAAAACGATATAGAGCCTGGAATAAGGATAAGGTTTGCTCCTGTGGACGGCATAAGGCAGATAGTTATAAATATGTGGGTGCTGAAGGAAGGTTACTATCCGGAAGCAGAAGATTTTTCAAGCTTTGCAGACAAACTGCTTGCCGAACAGATGGGTGAACAGGCGGAAGGTGGGATGGATAAGACACAGACAGAAAAAGCTGTGGGAGATATTAAAGTATATGAAGTAAAATATGATAAGATAGAAAACGGAAAAAGCGGATGGCAGATAACTTTCAGTTTTATTAAAAAAAATGGACTGTTGTTCCTGTTAATGCGTTTTACCGACCATTTTTATATTGATTATGCTGAAAAGGTCACCGATTATATGATAGACTCTATTAAAATTATTGAATAAATCTTTATCATGGAAGGCTTAAATCAAAGGTTAAAAAGTTTTGCCCGGGAAGGGAAAACCATAAAAATAGGACTGGCCGGCATGGGCCAGATGGGAAAGGGGATTATTTCACAGATCAGTGGCATTGACGGTATGGAAATAATCGCACTGGCTGACAGGAATATTGCCAGAACAGAAAAAACACTTAAAGGGCCCGGCATTGGCATTAAGGACTATATTCTTTTAAGATCAGGCAGAGACTCAATAAAAAGTCCGGTACGCATAGAAGGACTCGATATGATAGCGGATGTGTTTACGGAGAAGGCAAGGCGCAGGATGAGGGAGGCGCTGGACAATAAAATGCTGGTTTATTCCGACAGTCTTTCCGTGCTTTTCTGCATAGATGATATTGATGTAATAATCGATGCTACGGGAAATCCTGAAACAGGTGCATACATTGCGGTTAATACAATAGTATCAAATAAACACCTTGTCACCCTGAATGTAGAAATGGACGTTACGATAGGGCCGATTCTTAGAGACCTCGCGCTGTCCCATAATGTTGTATACACGCTTTCAGCAGGTGATGAGCCGCCGGCGGCAAAAGAGCTTTATGATTTTGCGGATATGATGGGTATGAGCATCATAGCCGCAGGCAAGGGTAAAAATAATCCACTGGACAGGGAGGCGAATCCCGATACCCTTGCAGAATATTCAAGGGAGAAGGGCTCTAATCCATATATGATGACCTCTTTTGTGGACGGTACAAAATCAATGGTGGAAATGGCGTGCCTTTCCAATGCTACGGGCCTTAGGCCGGACTGCCGTGGAATGCACGGGCCACGGGTCAATATAGACCATTTCCTGGATGTTTTCAGGCTAAAAAGTGATGGCGGGATACTGGACAGTACGGGAGTTGTCGAGTTTGTAATAGGGGACCTTGCTCCAGGTGTATTTCTTATTTTTACTACCGGCAATAAGATATTGAGAAATGAGCTCGAGTATCTCCTTCTGGGCAGAGGGCCGAATTATCTTCTTTACAGGCCGTATCACCTTACGAGCATGGAAACACCGGTGTCAATTGCGAGGGCATATTTTTATGGTGAGGCCACTATGGTACCTTTATCGGGTCTGGTGTCTGACGTAATAACAATTGCAAAAAAAGACCTGGTTGCCGGGGAAAGGATCGACCGTATCGGGGGCTACAAAGTGTATGGCCTTATAGATAAAAAGGAGACTGCGGAAGAAAATAATTTTTTGCCTGCAGGCCTGAGCGAAGGTGCCTTACTTAAAAATGATATAGAAAAAAATAGTCCGATAACTTATAATGATGTGAATCTGGCTGCAGATTCCCTGATATTGAGATTGAGAAAAATACAGGAAAGAAGGGGTTTGTAACGCCAGGAATCTTAACTTAATCCAGAAGAGGTGGGAGTTGCGTTTTAAAAAGACAGAACCAAAAAACTTTATTTCCGTTCTTTTGATTATTATTGCTGTTTCGTTGCTGGTCTCCGGGCTGTGCTCATGCGGATTTAAGACCCTGGAGAGGTTTGAGGAGACAAGAGAGATGATGGGTACATACGTAACGATAATCATATATGCTGATGAAGATGATTATGCAGAAGTTATGGATGCAGCCTATAACCGTATACAGCAGGTGGTTGATGTAGCATCGGTATATGATGAAAACAGTGAAATTTCGGTACTTAACAGGGAGGGTTATATAGATAATCCATCAAGGGAATTAAAGGAACTTATAGAACTCTCTATCAAATATTACGAAATCTCAGGCGGATGTTTTGATATAACGGTAAGCCCCGTACTAAAACTATGGAGCGGAGGCCTGTGGAAGGAAAGTGAACAGGTGCAGGCAGAAAAAATCGAGGAGGCTTTGAAACTGGTGGGGTCAGATATGATTATCCTGGAAGATGACAGGATATATTATAAGACTGAAGGAATGTCGGCTGATCTTGGAGGGATAGCAAAGGGATATGCTGTTGACGAAGCCCTAAAAGTTATATCTGAACACGGGATAAAGCACGCGCTGGTCAATGCAGGAGGAGACGTTGCGACGATAGGTAAAAAAGCCAGCGGTGAAAAATGGGTTATTGAACTGGATGATCCCGAAAGAAAAGAAAGTGAGGACACCCTTCTGGAGGAACTTCCAACTTTTGAGTTTGAGGATGGAGCCGTGGCTACTTCCGGAAATTACTACCGTTATTATGATCCGGAAGGGGAAGTTCACCATATAACCGACCCGCTGACGGGATATTCTGCAGATAAATGCATAAGCGTTACCATTATCACAGATACCTGTACCAGGGCCGATGTGCTTGCTACTTCAGTCTTTGTAATGGGGGTATCTGACGGTATGGAGCTGGTAGAAAGTCTGGATGGAGCAGAGGCATTGATAATAGACAATGATAGAAATATTTACAGTTCTTCTGGACTTTTAAAGTATATAAAGTAAAATAACATACGAATTTTATTTTTTTATCGTACTAAATGGGTATTTTAATTAGGAAAAAAAGCAAATCCAGAGGATTACATCTACCGGAGAACAAAATAACCGATTATAAGCCCATTGAGACGCTTCCGTTACCCGAGAAGGTAATAATCCCGCTTATTCAGAATATAGGAGCGCCCTGCAGTTTTACAGTCGAAAAAAAAGAGCAGGTAAAGACAGGACAGAAGATAGCAGATAGTAAAAGCTTTGTCTCCGCCCCTATTCATTCTTCCATATCGGGGAAAGTAAAGAAGATCTCTAAAATATTAAATCCAGCTACGGGAACACTTATGGAAGCTGCTGCCATTGAGTCTGATGGAGAGGACAGGTGGGTAGAGAGGCGCCCATTATACGATATTGAAAAATCTCAGGATTATATAAGGTTAAGGGGGATAATAGATTCTCTAAAAAAAGATGAGATGCTTTCGAAGATAAGGGAAGCAGGTATAGTCGGGCTCGGGGGAGCAGCTTTTCCAACGCATGTAAAATTGAGTCCACCTCCGGATAAGGATATTGACACTGTCATACTTAACGGCTGTGAATGCGAACCTTATATAACTGCAGACCACAGGATACTTCTAGAATACGGCAGGCAGGTTCTGGCCGGTCTTTATATAATTACCAGGATACTAAAACCGGGAAATATATATATTGCAATAGAGGATAATAAGGAAGATGCAATAGACTACATAAGGGGCCTTGTGAGTGAGATGTCTTTTGAAAAAATTTTCAGGATAGTCTCGCTTCCTTCAAGATATCCAATGGGGGCTGAAAAGACCCTTATAAAAACAGTCGTAGGAAGGTCTGTTCCAATGGGGGGACTTCCGATGGATGTAGGTGTCGTTGTAAATAATGTAGGTACAGCTAAAGCTATATATGAAGCCGTAATAGAAGACAGTCCCCTTATAAGCAAAGTGATGACAATAACGGGTGAATTTAATAATCCAAAAAATGTGCTGGCAAGGATAGGAACGCCTGTAAGTAATCTGGTGGAGCTTTGCGGGCTTAAAAAGGAAAACTACAATAAAATCATCATCGGAGGTCCGATGATGGGCAATATCCTGATCGATTCAGACTTTCCGGTTATTAAGGGATTTAATTGTATTCTGGCAGTTGAAAGCAGGATCACCCGGGAAAGAAACTGTATAAATTGCGGGCGCTGTGTCAGTGTATGCCCTATGAATCTTGAGCCGCTTACGTATGTAAGAAATACAAAGAGCCGGAATACTGAAGGCCTTTCGCGTTATTATATACAGGATTGTATTGAATGCGGCCTGTGTGCTTACGTATGTCCTTCAAATATACCAATAGTAGGATATATAAAGGCAGGGAAAGCAATGCTTGCTAAAGAACAAAAAGCAAAATAATAAAGACAGGAGTTTCTGAAGATAATGTATGAATGAAAATACAGAAAAAGATAATATAGATGCCGGGAAACAATTATTAATAACACATGCTCCTCATATATGGAAGGGTTTTTCAGTCTCAAAGATTATGTATATTGTTGTGGCAGCACTTCTTTTCCCTGCAGCAGCTTCGGTATATTTCTTTGGATATTACAGCATAATATTAATTTTAGTAAGCGTGGCAGTTGCACTGCTTACAGAATTTATTATCAAAAAGCTCAGGCACAAAAGTTATTATATGGATGGGAGCGCGTTGGTGACGGGCCTGCTTTTTGCTCTAACTCTTCCGCCCAGACTTCCCATATGGATGGCTGTAATCGGAGCCGCTTTCTCAATAGCTATAGCCAGGGAGGCTTTTGGAGGTCTTGGATATAACATATTCAATCCAGCACTTGCAGGGAGGGCGTTCCTTTCAATATGTTTCTCAAAGGAGATGACAACCTGGGTACTGCCAACATATCTCAACACGGATGCGGTTACAGGGGCTTCGCCGCTTAGCGAGAGTTTCACGTACCAGATTGACAGGATTGACATGTATAAAAATCTTCTTTTCGGAAATACTGCAGGCTCGCTGGGAGAAACTTCTGCCCTTATAATTATAATTCCCGGGATACTGCTCCTGGCCTTAAGAATAATAGACTGGCGCATACCCCTTTTCTGCCTGGGCACAGTAGCAGCCGGGTCGTTTCTACTTGGAGAGGATGTAGTTTATCAGCTGCTTGCAGGGGGCCTGATGCTGGGGGCATTCTTTATGGCCACTGATTATGTTACGTCTCCCGTTACAGGCAATGGAAGGATAATATTTGCAATTGGGACAGGCGTACTGATAGTCCTTTTCAGAAACTATGGGCCGATGCCAGAAGGAGTTGCTTTTTCTATTCTTATAATGAACGGCTTTGCCCCTCTTATTGATAAATATGTAAAACCAAAACCTTTCGGGTATAAGGGGAAAAAGAAAAATGCTTGAGAGATTAAAATCAAAGAAATTTTATCCAGTAATTTTTCTGACTCTTATAGTCCTGATATCTGTAAGCCTGCTCCTGTATATCAATTCATTTACCTCTGCTGTTGTGGAAGTTCAGAAAAAAGCTAGAATAAAGTCGGTTCTTGAAAAGGTTTTTCCACAGCTTACAGATTTTGAAGAAGAAGGTGATATTTATATAATATACGGAGGGGATACCGTACAGGGTTATGCTTTTACGGCCTCCGGCAGCGGGTACGGGGGAGAAATAAGTATGCTTGTGGGGCTGGATACTGATTACAGGATAAAGGATGTAGCCATACTCTCACATTCTGAAACCCCGGGTCTGGGAGGCAGAATAACAGAGCAGTCTTTTACCGGGCAGTTTAAAGGGCTGGAGACTGGTGATATTGCTCTTTCTAAAGATGGAGGCAGGATCGATGCAATTACCGGAGCCACAATAAGTTCAAGAGCGGTCACGGAAGCAGTTTACGAAAAAATGGCAGATGTAATTGAAAAACTTTCAGATTAAATATAAATTATATTCAGGCTGATATGAGTGAAAAAGAAAATAAAAGTCAATATATCAATAAAAAGGGCAAGGGTTCTGTTTTCTGGAGAGAGTTTGCGAAAGGAATTGTAATATCCAATCCTATTTTTATTCTTACACTCGGGCTTTGCCCGGCCCTGGCAGTCACTACTTCTATTGATAATGCGCTCGGGATGGGAGCCGGTGTGATTTTTGTTCTGCTATTTTCCAATATAATAATATCTGGAATAAGACGGACCATTCCCATACTGGTGAGGATCCCTGTATTTATTGTCATAATAGCAACTTTTGTTACTATCCTGAGCCTGGTATTTGAAGCATACATACCTCTTCTGCATGAATCTCTTGGAATATATCTTTCACTCATAGTGGTGAACTGCATAATACTTGGAAGGGCAGAGGTCTTTGCCTCGAAGAATTCGGTTCTTCTTTCAATAGCGGATGCTCTGGGTATAGGGCTTGGATTTACCATAGCCCTTATAATGATTTCTTTTTTCAGGGAGATCCTGGGAACCGGAGGTCTGGCAGTATTTGGCTTTAACCTTTTCAGTATCCCCGGCCTATCAGAACATCCCCTGACGTTTTTTACATTTCCTCCGGGTGCATTTCTTGTCATAGGCCTTCTTATGGCACTTTTTAGATTGATAGGGGTGATAAAAGGTGAATAATCTTTTTACAATATTTATAGTAATGGCGGTAGTAAATAATATTGTGCTTTCAAAATTTCTTGGCCTCTGCCCCTTTTTCGGGGTATCAAAGAAGCTGACAAGTGCGGTAAGCATGGGAATGGCCGTAACGCTTGTAATGCTGATAGCATCTGTTGCGACTTCGGTTATTTATAATTATCTACTCGTACCATTCAATGTGGAATTTATGCAGATTGTGCTTTATATTCTGGTTATAGCAGCGCTTGTGCAGATAGTGGAGCTGATAATAAGGAGGACAAATATTACCCTTTATAATTCACTGGGGATATATCTTCCCCTTATAACTACAAACTGTGCAGTGCTGGGAATCACACTTATAAATTCAGGGGAGAACTATACGATTGTTGAAAGCATCGTGAGTGCCCTGGGCGCCGGCCTTGGCTTTACTCTGGTTCTAATAATAATGTCGGGTATCAGGGAAAAGCTTGAACTGGCAGATACACCGCCGGCGATGAAGGGGCTTCCGATAGCTTTTATAACAGCAGCGCTGCTTGCACTGGCTTTTATGGGATTTAACGGATTAATGTAAACTTAATATTACCGTAATTTTATGAGTACATATGCAATAATTGGGATACTGGGCGCAATAGGCCTTTTCTGCGGTATTCTTATATTCATAGTCAACAGGGTACTTCCAGATGAGCCCGAAAGCCTTAAGAGGACCGAAGAGATAGTAAGGTATCTTCCAGGCATGAACTGCGGGGCCTGCAGTTATCCGGGTTGTTTTGCCTACGCACAGGCACTTTCCAAAGATAAGAATATATTTTTTACCAGCCCGTGTGCTACTGTACTGCAGGATCCCGAAATGCTGAAAGGGCTGGAGGAGACTCTTGGTATCGAGGTAGACGCTACTTCCATGGATAAGAAGGCAGTTGTAAAATGCTACGGGAATTCAAAGTGGATGGGAGACTACAGTGGTATTAAATCATGCAAGGCAGCAAATATGATATCGGGAGGTCCGAAAGAATGCCCCTTCGGGTGCCTGGGCTTTGGAGATTGCGTGGCAGTATGCCCTACCGGTGCCATAAGCATTGACAGCAAGCTGGGCGTGGCAGTAATTGATCCGAAAAAATGCACAGGCTGCGGCCTTTGCGTTGAGGAGTGCCCCAGAAACCTTATAGAGCTGGTACAGTCACATGCCAATATAGTTTACCTGTGCAATTATCAGTCAGTTAAAAACCTACCCGGGCGTAAGAGATGTGACCTGGGATGCCTGAAATGTAAAAAATGCTTCAATGTGTGTGAGAATGATGCAATCAGCTGGAATGATGAAAAGGGGAGACCGGAATTTGATTTCTCAAAATGTACCCTATGTGGAAAATGCATAGATATATGTCCGCATAACCGTCTTGTGGAGCTTTCCGATATAGTGCTGAAGGAAAAATTAGGGCTTACCAGGGAAGAAAAAAAAGAGCAAGAAAAAAAGGGAAAAACCGGTTAAAAAATATTCCCGTAAATCTTTATATTAAATATTGCTATCGGATATTTGTCTTATTATTCTAAAATAAAAATTGAGTCAAGCCACTAAAACAATCTTAAATTCAAGTGTTCCTATCTCCTGCCGATACAGTTTTCCCTTCTGGGACATAAGTCACAGGCAACTCTGGTCTTGTTTATCTTATCTTTCGGTCCGAAACCATATACTCCCGATACGGATTTGAACGGTATCATCAAATAGCTCTGGTTCAGACTTATTCCTATTTTGGAGCCGTCGGCCATTTCAAAAAGCTCTTTCTGTTCTTCTATTGTCCATTTATATTGACCGGGTGAGTAAGGGCAGGTAGAAGCGTAGCCCTCAGGAACTGAAATATTATTTTTAATAATCCTGCCTACATGATCGCCAACAGTGCCAAGCATATCTGTAGTGACTGAGTCCATGATTATGGTTCTCAGTGTATCACCGCCATCTCTTACTTTCTTTATAAGATCGTCAATCTCTTTTCCAAGGGTAAGCATAAAAATTACTGCAAACTCGGAACCCTTCAGTATCTTAGAGATATTCGGCCCATTAAAGATATGGCCTGATTCAAAATACACCGAACTATCCACAATTTTATCTATGGAAAAACTTTCATATAAAGCTGCAGGTTTCAATGCTTTGATACATACCATGCGGTTTTCTGAAAGCATTTCTTCTAAATGGGAATTGAGCCTTCCACCCATTAGCTTTTTTAAAAAATCTCTTCCTATATCATCGGGTATTTCTATATCCATATTTTTAATGATATTCATATCAAACCTTTTCCTCAGCTGCTGTCGGCTGGTATTGCCTTATGCAAAACAATAGATTCTATAATATTTTTAAAGATTATATTATAAAGAAGGAAGCTGTTCAAATATTACATAGGATAAAATATCTTAGAGAGGTATTTTGGGGTAGATTTTCTTTTTAAGGAGATTGATTTAAAGGTATAATATTAAAAAAATGATATGCCGGAAGGTTTGATATTAAATGAAGATAGTGCATACATCCGATATTCATATCAGTTCGGGAAAGCCCGGCCGTATAAAAGCTCTTAAAAATGTCATATCAGAAGCTGAGAAAAAAGGAGCAGACCTCTTACTTATTTCTGGGGATCTCTTTGATTCAAACCAGGATGCAGATATATTAAGACCCGGTCTCAGGGATATTTTTTCGTCCCTTCCTTTCAGGGTTATGGCGATACCGGGAAATCATGATATGGAAGCATACGGTCCGGATATGAATTTTGGCAATAGTATTGAGATCCTTGCAGGGCAGCCTTTCGAGACAGTCGACTTTAAGGATCTGACTATAACTGGAGTACCATATGCGAATCAGGATTTTAATGACCTTGTTCCATTATTGGAGAAAAGCATTGATACCGATAAGACAAATATTCTAATGATTCACTGCAGCCTTGATATTCCCTATATCGGCGAAGATGAATACGGTGAAGAGAAAAGGCAGATGTACCTGCCGGTAAATTCAAAAATCCTGGGAAACATGGGTTTTGATTATATATTAGCCGGTCATTTCCATTCCAGAGTGCTTGAAAGCCGTATATCGGAAAAAACTATTTTTATCTATAGCGGGAGCCCGGTATCCATAACCAGAAAGGAGAAGGGCAAAAGAAGGGCGACATTTCTTGATACGGAAGCAGCTCAATCCGAAAGGTTAAGTTTTGTAGAAATAGGTTCCTTTTATTATGATAAAATCGAAATAGATTTTAATCCCGGTAGGGAAAAAGAATCAATAACGGAACTTGAAGACAGGCTTAAAAGCTATAAAGGACATGAGGTAGAGGTGGAAATAAATCTTAACGGTTTTATTTCTTCAGGAGAGAGGAATACCTCGGAAAAAATACAGCAGATAATTGGCGAAATAGGTGAAGGAAAAACAAGATACAGCATAAAAGAAAATTACCGTGATATAAAGTCAGTTCTTGAGGACCCGCTTTATAAAGCTTTTAAAGAAAGACTGATAAAGAAGGATATGGATTTGGATATAAAAGAAAAAATAGAAAATATGCTAATAATGCAGTTTTCAAGACTTAAAACCTGAAACCAAATGAGGATAAAAAAAATACATATAATAAAATATGGACCACTGAATGGACTTGAGTTTGATATAGCGTCGGGTCTGCAGATTATAAAGGGAAGAAATGAAGCAGGAAAGACCCTGACAATAGATGCAGTAATAAAAATGCTGCTTCAGGGCAAGACTCGTGATTATGGTGATGTGGGCAGAGTCGGTGATGATCCGGAAGGGTTTATATTATTTGAAGACAGGGGAGGAAAAGAATATAAAATTAACATAAAAAACGGACTGGCTAAATACATGGATCTGGACGGCACTGATTTAAGAAATATATTTATTATCAGGGACAGCGACCTATCTCTGAGTGACGAGTCCGGGTATTTTAAAAATATAACAGATCGGCTTACCGGACTCAAGACACAAAAGATTGAACTTCTGATGAATTTTATAAAGGAATACGGGATGCTTACAAAACCATCTAGCGATGCGGCGCTTTCAAACAGTAAAGAATATGGAAAAATTGCATCCGTACTTTCCGAAGCAAAATCCTTTGAAGAAGAAAGCATGGAATATATAAGACGTTCCACAAGCGAAAAGCTTGACTATGCCGAACTCGGGAGAATAAAGGTAAGCAAAAAGATAAAGGATAAGAGAGAAGAAATAAAAAATGTAGGGGTGATGTTCGAATGGAAAAGATACGAAGGTTATATTGAAAAGCTGGAACAGCTCAAAAAGAACTGGAAGATATATATACAGCTCAGAGGTTTCAACCAGGACAATTATGACAAAATATCGGATTTTATACGGGGTATAGACTCATTCAAAGAAAAAATATCACGGCTAAAACAGGACAGGGAAGAGAAAATTATACAGAAGTCCAGTTTAGATGAAAAATTTTTTAGATTAAAGGACAAAGCAGACCTCCTGGAGGTAAAGATTAGAGATATTGAGAGGCTCAAATCAGATCTTGAAATATATAACCGGAGAAAGGCAGAAGAAGTGAAAGAGCCTGGAAGGATCCCCATAATATTTATTATTGCAATGCTTGTAATTGCAGTGCTGAGTTTTCCCCTGGTATATATCACTACAGAAAATACGGGCATATCATTTATTATTCCTGGCGTACTGGTATTTGCAGCAGTTTTATTATTATTTTTTTTATACAGGCCGGGCAGGGCTAATACAGGATTTTCGGGCAGTAAAAAGCTTCTGGAAAACGAGTTTAAAAAATTGGGGTTTAAAATAAAAGATATTGACGATGTTCTCCCCGAAATTTCAATGTTTGAAGATAGATATAGGGAAGTATGCAGAGAAAGGGATTCAATAAAAGAGAAGATAAATCTAATTGAAATAGAGAATAGAAGGATATCCGATGAAGAGAAAAGAATTGCAGATGATAGAAGGGCTCTTGAATTGAACCTTGAAGAGATGTTCGTGGCAATGGAAATAAAAAGCATAAAAGAGTTCAGGGAAAAACACAGATATAGAAACGGTATCGGCTCGGAAATAATGGCATCTGTGAAAATATTTCAGGAACTGCCCTCAATGGAAAATAATGCAGCAGGACCCGGTTCAGATCCCGGGGATATGGAAGGCAGGATGGAAGACTTAATAAAGAAATGGGAGCAGGATATTGATGAATTAAGACCCGCGGGAGAACCAGGGGGAGGAAAGTACCGGGAAGTTGATAAGAAATATCTGGAGACTCTGGAGAAAGACCTTGAAGAGCTGGAAGAAGAAAAAAGTGAACTTGATCTGAAGCTGGAAGAGCACGGGAATAACCTGGGTGAATTTCAAAGAAGATTTTTAAATCTGGATGTCGGAGATTATATTGATAATTACAGCAGGGTAGATATCAGTAATCTGGATAGATTAAAAGAAGCTGCAGAGATCATCGCCCGCTTTATTGAAGTTATAGGAGAACGGCTTGATATTGCCCTGGAGTCATTAAAAATAATTGAAGATATAAAAAGGGAGGAAGAGACAAAAATATCGGACCTTTTTGAGCAGCTGAAGGCATCTGAAATCTTCAAAAGTATAACAGAGGGGAAATACAGCGGCGTAAAGTTTGACAGCCAGGCACGAAAAGTCGTGGTGACCGATAGATATGGCGGAGAACTTGAAGCTGGAAAATTAAGCAAGGGGGCATATGATCAGTTATTCCTGGCAATAAGGGTTGCGATATCTGAAAAAGTAATGAAAAATGAGAGCGGATTTTTCATTATAGACGACGCATTCCTGTCGTCTGACAGATACAGGTTAATCAAGCAGTTTGGAGTACTGGCAGATCTTGCAGAAAATGGCTGGTCGATAATATACTTTACTGTAAAGGATGAGATAGCAGAACTTTCAAAAAAGTTTACAAAAAATAAAATAATAGATATCTAAAAAAAGGAAAAATAATGGAGGAATTGAAAAGATTTGGCGTATCCATGGAAAAGAATCTTCTTACAAGGTTTGACAGATATATCAAACAGAGAAAATACCAGAACCGCTCTGAAGCACTGAGGGACCTTGTAAGGAAGGAACTGGTAGATGCATCCTGGAATATAGAGAACGAAAAAGTTGCGGGGGCAATAATAATTGTATATGACCATCATATAAAGGAGCTCACAGAAACCCTCACAGATATCCAGCATGACTACATTGATATTATAATATCCAGCCAGCATATTCATCTCGACCATACCAACTGCCTCGAAATAATAGCTGTCAGGGGAGAGATAAAAAGGATTCACGATCTTGAATACCAGCTGAGGGTGGCAAGGGGCGTAAAGCACGCTGCCCTTGCAAAATCAACACTTGCAAAGCATATTTAGCAAAGGCCTAATTATTCTCCTGGCCGTATCTGCAGTATTGCAGTATGGGACAGATCCGGCAACCGGGCCGCCTGGCTATGCATATGGACCTTCCGTGTTCTATTATTCTATGCGAAAAAGAGGTCTGCTTGTCCTCCGGTACTATCTTTGCCAGGTCGTATTCTATTTTATCAGGATTTGTATTGCTGGTGAGCCCGATAAGACGGGAAATCCTTTTAACATGAGTATCGACTATTATAACCTGTTTGCCAAAGCAGTTTCCCAGTACCACGTTGGCAGTTTTCCTGCCCACACCCGGAAGTCTTAGAAGGTCATCCATATTATCCGGAACCCTTCCGCCAAAGGTTTTTACTATTTCCAATGAAGCTCCAATTATGCTCTTTGCCTTATTCCTGAAAAAACCTGTTGGCCTTATATCATCCTCCAGGGTTCCGGGGTCGGTGCTGGCAAAATCTTCAGGCCCACCGTATTTTTTGAACAGGCCGGGGGTGACTGTATTTACAAGTTTGTCTGTACTCTGTGCTGAAAGTATGGTTGCAACAAGGAGCTGGAACGGGTCTTTGTGTTTGAGGGTAGAGCTCGCTCCATCAGGATAATGCTCTTCCAGAATGGCTATGATACTGTCAATGTTTTTTATTGCCGGTAAAAATATGTTACTGTCCGCTTTCATCTTTACGGGTTTCCTTCTTTTTCTTAAAATAATTATCAAGGTTTTGCGCATCCATGGTATTTGCAATGCCGTCTTTTTCCAGCCAGCCTTTTCTGGCTATGTTTACTCCAAATCTGTAATCATACAGGTTTTCCAGACTGTGCGCATCCGGGTCTATAAATATTTTAATATTTCTTTCCTTTGCATATTTTAGATATCTCCAGTCCAGGTCAAGCCTGAAAGGGCTTGAATTAAGCTCGATATCTACATTGTTCTTTTGCGCTGCATCTATTATAGCCTCTATATCAACTTCATAGGGGTCCCTTGAAAGGAGGAGCCTTCCGGTTGGATGGGCAAGTATAGCGGCATGCCTGTTCTGCATGGCTTTGACTATCCTTTCAGTTATCTGTTCTTTGGTCATGTTGAAATTAGAGTGGATTGCGATTATGACAAAATCAAACTTTTCAAGTATCCTGTCATTATAATCAAGGCTCCCGTCATTTAGTATATCCGACTCGATTCCCTTAAATATTTTAAATCTTTTAAAACTTTTATTTAAACTATCTATTTCATCAAGCTGTGCTTCTATATCCTGTATGCTCAGTCCCCCTGCGTAATATGCAGATTTGCTGTGATCGCTTATACCTATATATTCAAGTCCCATTTCCTGAGCTTTTTTTGATATCTGCTCAAGGGTCATCTTGCCGTCGCTGTAGGTCGTATGTATATGTATTAGCCCCCTTATATCCTTATCATTTATAAGTTCGGGAAGCATACCTTTTTTTGCTGCTTCTATCTCGCCATAGTTCTCCCTCAGCTCCGGCGGTATATACTGCATGGAGAAAAATTCAAAAATATCCTCTTCATTCCTGCATTTTATAATATCCCCGTTTTTAAAAAGGCCATATTCATTCATTTTTACACCCGCTTTTTTAGCCATTGACCGCATTGAAGTATTATGTTCCCTGCTGCCTGTAAAATGATGGAGTGCATAGGGAAACTGCCAGTCCTCTACCGTCCTGATGTCTACATTGATCCCTGTTTTTAGTCTTATGCTTGATTTGGTATCCCCACGGGCTATTATATCTTCAGCCTCTTCGAGTGATGTAAAATAATCCATTACTTTATCTGGACTGTCTGTGGAGGCCACTATATCAATATCCTTCACAATCTCTTTTTTCCTCCTTACACTTCCACCGAGGCTTGCCCTCTTTACGTACCGGTTCTGCTTTATCTTTTCCAGTATTTTTTCTGCTTCTATTATTATCTCTCCGTAGAGGTATTTCTCGCTATACTTTTTTACTATCCCTATACCTTTAAGTATATTATCCTGTGTCTTTTTCCCAAATCCCGGAAGATTTAAAAGCCTGTCCTCCATACAGGCCTTTTCAAGGTCCACTGTACTGGTTACGCCGAGATTGTCATAAAGATACTTAACTTTCTTTGCTCCCATTCCGGGTATCTTAAGCATGTCAGCCAGCCCTGCGGGTGTTGAGGCCTTAAGTTCTTCATACTCCTTAAAACTACCTTTATTTACAATATCGGCTATATGGCCGGCTATCCCTTTACCTATGCCTTTTATCTTCTGAAGCTCTGAAGTAGAAATATTTTTGTCAATATTTATATCTGAGGATTCAAGTGACCGTGCTGCGGACCGATATGCCCTGACTTTGAAAAAACTGCTGTCTTTTAATTCCAGCAGCGTAGCAGTCTCATTCAGTATCTTTGTCAATTCTTTTTTGTCCATTATTCTATTTAAATTTCCCTTAACTATTGATAAAAACCTAAAATCTTTTTATGGCCATTATTTTATATGTTCCGGGACTCTGATTTTTAAGGAACTGGTCAGATATTCAATAGGTAATCAGGGGAACTTCTCAGTGTCCGTATCCGGAAACAATAAAGGCCGCAATCTCCAGGGCAGATTATCCGTATGAACAAATAAAAACCGGGATACCCCGCTATCCTGCAGGGGGAAGATTTACTGTTCCTGCTCCCATGAATAAAATAGCTTATTATTTTCTGTATAATTCTATCATTTTTAAAAAATGTTATAAAGAAATAAAGCCGGGCTTTAAAAGTGCCGGTAAACCTCAAGCAGCCGGGTCATTCATTCACATTTGTTTCCCGTAAGAGGTACAAAGGCGACGTCACATATTTTTATCTTCCTTATACCTTTTTCGGTCTTTATTACTTTTATAAGATCCTGGCTCCAGGATGAAAACCCTACGGGTATAATCATTACGCCGCCTTTTTTTAGCTGATGTGTATATACCCGGGGTATATAGCCGGGGGCAGCAGTAACAATTATGCGGTCATAGGGCGCGTATTCTTTCCAGCCTTTCGAGCCATCGTGATTGGACAATCTTACATTGGGGTATTTCTCAAGGATTTTCGCAGTTTTTTTATAAATGTCCCTATTTATTTCTACGGAATATACTTCATCCGCAATACTCGCAAGAATCGCTGTCTGGTAACCGGAACCAGTTCCTATTTCAAGGACTTTCATATTATGTTCAAGCTCCAGGCTTTCGGTCATGAGAGCTACTATATATGGCTGGGATATGGTCTGGCCATGGCCGATTGGAAGGGGCCTGTCCTCATAAGCTGAACTTCTGTATTCAGGCGGGACAAATTTCTCTCTTGGAATCTTTCTCATAATGTCCAGTACCACGTTATCCTTTATGCCGCGGGAAGCTATCTGGCTGTCAACCATTCTTTCCCTTGCCTGCCGGAATCTTTCTTTATTATTATTTCTGCCGTGTGAGGTTTTTTTCATATTGAGCGGTTTTTCTGCTATAATAGCCTGATTTATTAATATTATTTTAATTGTATATTTATTATAGCATATACCAGCCGCAGGGGAGAGTGCACGGAGTTCTTAATGATAAATCTTAAGCTGGCAGATATATTTGCAAACATTGGGGAATTAAAAAAGTCTATTCCCGGTAAGGAAAGGGAAGTCCTTTCACTTATGAGTGCAGCAAGGACACTCAGGGATGATCCGGTGATAATGGAGAGGATAATAAACGGAGAGGACTTCAGGAGATTAAGTGGAATAGACCCATACTGCTTTAATCTGATAAGGGAGTATCTGGATAATGGAAGCGTTAGGGAATATGACAGCCTTATTTCAAAATATTCAGATGATCTCATTAAACTTATAAGGATTACAGGCCTTGGTAGAAAAAGGATATTGAATATATACCAGTACTTTAACATAAAGGACCTGGATGGTCTTAAAGATATCTTTGAAGAGAAAAAATCCGTGAACCTATATGACAGAGAGGCTGTAAGGGATATACTTACACCCTTTTTTATTAAGAGGATCCAGCGGTCCCTTAAATATTATGAAAGCCTTAAAGGAAAGACACCGCGCTGGCCTTCAGAATATTTCGCAAAAAAAATACTTAATTCGCTAGAAGGTTTAAGCCAGGTAAAAAAAGCAAATGTCACGGGCTCGATCAGGCGTAAGAAAAGACTGGTTGGAGACATGGATATACTGGTTTTACCCTTTTTCAATGAAAGTTCATATGATTTTACTAAAGGCAGTCTGTTTCTCAAGGATATCGAAAAACTTGATTTTATAAAAAAAATTATTTCCATAAAAAGAACGGAAAATGATATAAGTGCTTCTTATGAAACGGTTTACGAGATAGATATGGAAATAATACTGGCGGGAGAGAGGACCTGGTACTGGCAGCTATTTAAAACGACAGGCAGCAGGGATCATCTTTTAAATTTAAAAAAACATGCAGCGGCAAACGGGTTGCGGGATCCTCTCGGATCTCCTTTGTCCGGCTTTAGTTCAGAAAAAGATATATACAGGTTTTACGGGCTTGAATTTATACCGGTAGAGCTAAGGCAGGGAAGGGATGAAATTGAGCTTTCATCAATGAACAGACTTCCCGACCTTTTAAGCATGGAAGATATAAAAGGCGATCTGCATATACATTCCGAATGGAGCGACGGTCTTATAGAATATTCTGATATGATCGATACGGCAGAGAAGCTTGGTTATGAATATATTGCAATATCTGATCATTCTGGAAGCAACCGTTACGGTAACGGTCTTGATGCAGGAAGGCTTCTGAAAAAAATGGATTTTATTGATAAGCTCAGGAGAAATCATAATGAGATAGAGATACTTATGGGTGCAGAGATAGATGTAAGGAAACCCGGTGTTTTTGATTATCCTGCCGATATAATAAATAAACTTGATATTGCAATAGCGTCACTGCATTCAAATTTTGACCTCCCGGCCGAAGAAAATACAGGCAGGGCAGTAAGCGCGGTCGGAAAGGATTATTTCGACCTGCTTGCACACCCAACAGCTACTTACTTCGGAAACAGGGCGCCGCTATTTATTGATATTGACCGGGTTATAGAAGCTTCTGCAAATTCAGGCTGCGCACTGGAAATAAACAGTTATTATATGAGGCTTGACCTTAACGAGGAAAATGCAAGGAAGGCAGGCATTGCCGGTTCTAAGCTGGCAATAAATACCGACTCACACCGTCCAGGAAATATGGAGATGATAAGACTGGGTGTAGATATTGCCAGGAGGGCGGGATTGGAAGCAAAGGATATAATAAATACCATGACCGCAGCCGAATTGAAAAAGTGGCATAACGAAAGGAAAAAAGCACCCTACCTTCTATAATATTTAAATACACTTTTATCCTTAAAATCCGGAATGAAGAAGTCTTTTCCGGGGTCCAGTCCTTTATAATCCTGGGTCCACCCGTATTCAAATCCTTTGCCCGCGGCATAATCCAGTATCTCCCTGTATTCTTTGTAAGTTACCCTTCTGGAGAGGTCCGGAAAATCATAAGCCCGGTAAGCAGGATGATACTGGGCCATTATACTTAGATAGACTTTATTTGACAGGTTTCTGCTGATAAAATCTATAGTGTCCTTTATCCCCGCTATATCTTTGGGCATTACCAGGAGTCTGATCATAAGGCCTCTTCTGGCTATTCCTCGATTATCCAGTTCAAGGCTTCCTACCTGTTTGTACATCTCTGCTACGCTTTCACGGTTATACCTTACATAGTTTTTTACAGACGAGTATTTATATCCCATACTATCACTGCTGTAGCGCATGTCCGGCATGTATATATCTATGACTCCGTCAAGGATTTTTATTATCTCCGGGTCGTCGTATCCGCCGGTATTATATACAAGCGGTAGTTTAAAACCCTGACTGCATGCAGTCTCCAGCGCTTCTACAATTTGCGGTATCCATATGGTGGGAGATACAAGATTAATGTTGTGAACGCCTCTTTTCTGGAGGGCCATCATTTTTTCTGCCAGTTCTTCAACAGTAACCGGGCCTCCCTCGTGTTCCTGACTTATCTGCCAGTTCTGGCAGTATACGCATTTCATATTACAGTAAGAAAAAAATATTGTGCCAGATCCTCCTGTCCCTGAAATAGGAGGTTCTTCTCCGTGATGTGGCATCGCCGAAGATATGACAGCATCGGCTCCAGCGCCGCAAAATCCATTTTTACCGGAATACCTGTCGGCCCTGCACCGGTGCGGGCACAGGGTGCAGCTTGATAGTGTATTATTTAATTTATTAATCTTTTCCTTTAATTTCATCTTTAAGTATTTATAAAGCAATATTGTAATATTTTATAAAAGAGTGTATTTTATTATTGTGCTTTTATTAAAAATAAAGAATATAGCCTATAGGAATATATTAATAAAAATACCGGTAATTTCAATAACTTACAGTAAATGCTTCTATAAAATTTTCATTAATCACAGGGGGCCAGATGCTTAAAAGGCTAAAGGTTCTTTTCTTTAAGGGTTCCAAGAAGGAAGCTGACTTAATTTTAAGACTGTTAAATGACTATGGAGATGCCCCGGTACCCATGTATGCAGGTTCTGTTAAAGAGCTCTCTGATTTATTAAATAAAGCCCCATTCAATACTATAATAATAGCAGATGATAGAGCTGACCTGTCTGAACTGGGCAAGGTATTCCGGTTTCTTAAAAAAAAGAAGATGCAGATACCTGTATTTGTAATTTCTGACGGCAGCAGTAATAAAGTAAAAGAATTTATCGGTGCAGGCATAAGTGATCTTATAAAAAAAGATGATATCGGAAAGCTGCCGGCAATAATAAATAAGGAACTTAGAAATATAAAAGAAAAAAAGAAGTTTCAGGATGACCTTGAAGCATTAAAAACAAGCGAAGAGCGGTTCAGGAAACTTGTAGAAAGATCTCCGGATATATTTTTTATTTACAGGCTAAAGCCGGAAAAAGGGTTTGAATATGTAAGTCCCTCTGTTGAAAAAATACTGGGCTATCCTGCGGACAATTTTATAAAAGATGACAGGGCTATTTATAAGGTTGTACTTCCGGATGATCAGAAAATATTTGAAAAAATAGCCATGCAGAAAATTGATTTTAAAAATCCCATAGAATTAAGGCTTATAAGCAAAGAGGGCAAAGCAATATGGTATGAAGCGATGGTGACACCTGTTTGCGACAGGCACGGGAGACTGCTCTCCATTGATGGCGCAATGAGGAATATAAACAAGAGAAAAAAAGAAGAAGAAAGGCTGACATACCTGTCTTTCCATGACAGCCTTACAAAAGTATATAACAGGGCTTATTATATGGAAGAGGTTAACAGGCTGGATACTGAAAGGCAGCTGCCCTTAAGTGTAATGATAGCAGATGTAAATGGACTGAAGCTGGTAAACGACGCTTTTGGACATGACGAAGGAGACAGACTGTTAAAAAGCTGTGCAGGGGTCCTGAAAAAATGCTGCAGAGCCGATGATATAGTGGCCCGTTTTGGGGGAGATGAATTTTCTATGTTTCTTCCAAGAACAGGTGAAAAAGATGTAGAAATATTGTTTAAAAGGTTAAAAAAATTCTCGGCAAACACCATGGGAAATAAAATCCCGCTCTCTGTATCCATAGGAAAGGCAACAAAGACCAGCCCGGATCAGGATTTCAAGGATATAATTAAAAAAGCTGAAGATGATATGTACCAGAATAAACTTATTGAAAGCAAGAGCATAATAGCTTCCATAATCTCATATCTTGAACGTACCCTTTTTGAAAAAAGTATCAGGACTAAAAGACATTTTAAAATTCTGAGGCAGATCATATCGGATATTGGCAGAATACTTAAACTTTCAGATGACAAAATGGATGACCTCAGGCTTCTTGCAGCGGTTCATGATATAGGTAAAGTTGCTATCTTTGATAATATTCTACATAAAAAAGAAAGCCTGAACGTAAATGAATGGCAGATGATCAAGAAACATCCTGAGATAGGATACCGAATAGCGATGTCGTCCAATCAGCTGTCAAGTATAGCAGAATACATCCTGTCGGTACATGAACGCTGGGATGGAAAGGGGTATCCACAGGGGCTAAAAGGTAAAAAGATACCGCTTCCTGCAAGAATAATGTCACTGGCTGATTCCTATGTAACTATGAGGGAGGGAAGGCCGTACAAAAAAGCAAAAACAAAGAAGGAAGCAATTGAAGAAATAAAGAGATGCAGGGGAACGCAATTCGACCCATCTCTTGTAGATATATTCCCGGGTGTAGTAGGAAGTAAGAACTAGCTGTTTTAAAGTATTAAAGGAAGCATAACCCTTAAAAAAAATAGTAATTTTAAAAGAAAACAGCTTCAATTTTATTGATTTTTAATACATCATTTTTTATTATTTTTTAGATTCTTTTATGACGGATATTGATATATAAAATTTAATATAAATATATTATGAAAAAATTCAGAGATTCGCTTGTCATATCCATCCTTTTAATATGTTTCGCAGGTCTTTTATCCTATAACATCATATCTTTTGAAGCGTATAAAAAAACTTTACTAAGAAGAATGGAAAGACATGAGTTGATTAAAAAAGAGCAGGAGGAGAAGATACTTGCAAGGCAGATGACAGCCGGCTTTATTGATCTAAAGAAGATGGAAAAGTCGAGGGAAACAGCTGAAATAATAGAGTTTGATAAGATTTACTCAGAAATAGAAGAAGATTATGTATCTGCAATAAACAGCTTATCAGAAGACTTTGATAAGAAGGCGGTAAACATGGACCATATCATAGACCTTACAGGAGAACGGATAAAAATAGCAGAAAGATTCAAGCAGGATTTATTGGGTATAAAAAAAGTGCCGGACACTATTGGCAATTTCTATGAAGAATTGCTTGCTTTCGCCGAAAACGATATTTATACGTGGAAACAGATACTGCTTTATTATTCTGAAAATATTTCAATAGGAAATAAACAGGAAAAATATGATGATAGTATAAAAAGACTTTACAATAAAAACCTCGAACTCTACCGTGGATTAGAAGAGATACGGGCAGAAATTTATCGCGAATATGACCTGGTAAGCCTGCTTTAGGCTGAGCTCGCAATACTTATTTTACAGTTTTCATGAAATTGCTATTTTATTTTCTATTTATACTCACCGTATCTATTTTTTAGCTAAGGTGCATGTGACAGGGAGAAAAAGACTGCAACAGTTTAAGCTGTTCATTAGTTGAGACTATAATCCTGAAGATATATCATCAAATCCAGGTGTACGACCAATCTCATTCTTTAATAAAAGAAAATCCTCAGGCATAGACGGATATCTTTTTTTAATAAAAATTTGCCAATCTTATTGAAGTAAATCTTATTGATTGATTGATTGACTTATCAAAATATTTTTATTAACATATGCAATTGTCTGGCTAAAGATTCCTCACTAAGGGCCCATAGCTCAGTTGGTTAGAGCAGCGCACTCATAATGCGGAGGTCCCAGGTTCAAGTCCTGGTGGGCCCACCATCATTAATGCATTCCTATATATAACGGTCTTCATGAATTTTATTTCAAAGATAAATGCACTGGAAAAAAATATCTCCCGGGAGATAAATTATATATACTATTCTCAAGGAGAGTGGAAAAGCAGAGTAAGAGATAAAGATAGTTTTATTGAAAGTATTAAGAAGAAACCTAAAATAATGCTAAAAGGAGGTGCTCCTGGATTTTAATAGAAGTGATGGAAATTTATATAAAATTTTTTTACAATGAAATTATTTTATATATATTAAGGAGTTTATATGTCTATAGTAAAAAATAGGGAACAGGCACTAGAAATCATTAAAGATCTTGGAAGTAAAAAGACGGGCATGGCAATTTTCTGCA
>CAZLXJ010000033.1:0-6007 GCA_964563645.1 uncultured Actinomycetota bacterium
ACTTCTATTAAGCATAAATTTATGTCTTTTACTGCCAGCCTCCTTAGCTTATCTGCCTTCTCGTACTTTCTTCCCTTCTCTGCCTTGTCTGCAATAAATAGTATCTTTTCCTCAACAGACATATCGCATGATCCTATGGTATGATTTTTTACCGCCTTCAGTATCCTCTTATTATTTATTCCAAAATCCCTTGAGATCAAGAAATCTCCGACAAAGCCGTGCAGAAGAGGCTTTAACCCGAGCTCAAATTCACTAAGTCCGGGTGAGTGCATTCTTGCCAGCCGGGTAAGCTCTTCTGTATCAAAAACCTTCCCGTAATCATGGGTAACAGAAGAGACGCAAAGCTCAAAAAGATTTATGTCCTTCTTCCGGGATCCTGCTATTTCCACAGCGAACTCCATAGTATTTACGGAATGGGCAAACAGGTCCGGCCCCATTATCTTTCTTAACTTCCGGATAAGATCCAGTAGATATTCCTTCTTATCCTCACCGAGGTCAAGTTTTTTTATAAAGTCCATGTTTGAGAATATAGTTGCTTACCCCCTCAGGGACAAGATAATTTATAGATCTGCAGTCCTTCATCCTCTTTCTTATATCTGTTGAGGATATTGCCAGTGCGGGTATTTCCATTATAAATACCCTCTCATCAGCTTCCTCTTGAGACCTGAAAAGGGTTGATTTAAGGCTTTTTATCTTTGAGATATCATATCCCGGCCTGGTAGCTGCAATGAATTTTGCAAGCGCCACTATCTCATCTGTATCCTTCCAGGAAAGTATTTCAAGTATTGCATCTGCGCCTGTTATAAAAAATAGCTCCCTGTCCATTCCATATATCTTCCTCAGCTGTTTTACGGTATCGACGGTATAGGATTTCCCCTTACGGTCAATCTCCATCCTGGACACAAAAAAACTGCTGTTTGAAGTAGTCGCAATTTCAGCCATCAGATAACGGTCCTCTGCATCCGCAAGAAGGTCTTCTACTTTATGTGGGGGACTGCCGGTAGGTATAAATATTACTCTGTTAAGTTCAAACTGATCCAGGGCTTCCTGGGCAGTGACAAGGTGTCCGTGGTGTATCGGATTGAAAGTCCC
The DNA here is from genome assembly GCA_964563645.1 of uncultured Actinomycetota bacterium. Taxonomy (GTDB): domain Bacteria; phylum Actinomycetota; class Humimicrobiia; order Humimicrobiales; family Humimicrobiaceae; genus M55B120. The sequence continues at coordinate 1,093 of CAZLXJ010000033.1, forward strand.
GCCCATTATGCCTATTTTTTTATTTTCCATATTTAATATATTTCTTCAAAATAAATCTTTACGGCCTTATCTGCCCCTGGCCCATTACAACAAATTTATTAGTCGTCATCTGCCCTGCTCCCATAGGGCCTCTCCAGTGGAGCTTCTGGGTACTTATTCCCATCTCTGCACCCATGCCGAACTCTTCTCCGTCCGTAAACCTGGTTGAGGCATTTACGAAGGTGGTCGATGAATCCACGGCAGAGGTAAAGTAATTCGCGTTCCGGTAGCTTGAAGTAATTATTGACTCCGTATGGTGAGAGCCGTACCTGTTTATATGCAGGATAGCTTCATCAATGCTGTCGACTATTTTTACTGCTATCTTGAGCCCCAAAAATTCTCTGTACCAGTCCTCTGGAGCTGCGGGTTTGAGGCCCCCGTAAATAGCTTTCGATCTACCGTCCCCGATAATTTCCACACCTTTTTCTTCAAGGGCTTCAAGCACTTCCGGAAGTATTTCTCCGGCTGCCCCGCTGTGTACAAGCAGTTTTTCGGCTGCATTGCATACACCCGGCCTCTGTGTCTTTGCATTTACCACTATTGCCGTAATGGTCCCTCTGGTTATCCCGTCCAGATAGCTGTCTATATATATGTGGCAGTTTCCTATTCCGGTTTCTATTACCGGTACCCTTGAGTTTTCTACCACGCTTTTTATCAGTTCAGCCCCGCCCCTGGGTATAAGCACATCCACATATTCTCTCATCTGCATAAGACTTACGGCATGCTTCCTGTCGGCCGACGGTATGATCTGTATTACATCCTCCGGTAATCCATTGCGCTTAAGTGCCTCCCTCATTATCTTTACCAGCCTGATGTTGGTATTAAGGGCATGCGAGCTGCCCCTGAGGATTATGCAGTTTCCTGCCTTGAGGCATAGCACTGAAGCATCTACGGTGACATTAGGCCTGGCTTCGTATATTATGCCCACAACCCCTATCGGTACCCTTATGTTTTTGAGTACCAGACCATTTGGAAGATTATAGCCGAATATGACTTCTCCGACCGGATCATTGGATTTGATGACTTTGTCAATGCTTGCAGCTATATTTTTAATCCTTTCCCCGTCAAGGACCAGCCTGTCCAGAAGGCTTTCAGATATACCCTCTTTCCTGCATCTGGCTATATCTTTTTCATTCTCACTTACTATGGCAGCAATGTTTTTCACCAGCGATTCTGATATATCTTTTAGAATACTGTTTTTTAATGCCGTGCCTGCTGCTGCTATACTTCCAGCTGCTTCTTTTGCTTTTTTTGCTATTTCGGTTACCTGATCCATTTTCCTCCAGTTAAATATTAATATACTATTCCTCGGAACCAAATACTACAAGGCAATCCCTGTGTATCACTTCCCTGCACATATCCTCTCCAAAATCCGGAAGGATTTTATTTTCATTTTTACCCATTATTTTTTTTATCTCTTCACTGGAAAAATTGCTAATTCCCTTGGCTATAAGAATATTATTGTCTGAGAGAACATTCAGCGTATCCCCCCTGTTGAACCTGCCTTTAAGGCCGGTTACCCCCACAGGCAGTATGCTTTTACCCCTTTTTATAATAGCTTCCTGCGCACCCCTGTCAACAGTTATGGACCCTCTGGCCCTGACCCCGAAGGCAATCCATTTCTTTATGCTTTTAACCTTCTTTGAGGTCTCCGGTTTGAAGAATGTGCCGATATCCTTTCCGTCTATTATATCAACTAATACATTCTCCCTTCTGCTGCTGGCTATTACCATTGCTATTCCCGAGAATGCGCATATCTTTGCTGCCTTTACCTTGGAAAACATACCCCCTATCCCATATGAAGAACCTATGCCTCCGGCAGATTTTTCTATCCCGGTATCTATTCTCTCTACAAAACTTATCATTTTTGCATCTTTTTTAAACCTGGGGTCTTCGTTGTACATTCCCTCAATATCCGAAAGTATTACAAGCAGGTCCGCTTCTGACAGTACCGCAGTCATCGCTCCGAGCTCATCATTGTCCCCAAATTTTATCTCGTCCACGGCAACGCTGTCATTTTCATTGATTACAGGTATGACACAAAGCCCGAGTAGATTTTTTATCGTCCTTTTAATGTTAAGATACTGTTCCCTCCTTGTTGTATCTTCATGGGTAAGAAGTATCTGCCCCACTTTTATGCCGTATTCTGAAAAAATATCCCGGTATGCCTTCATCAGCTCAACCTGCCCCACGGCTGAAGCAGCCTGGAGTGTGGATATATCGGAAATTTCTTTTGGAGGTTTTTTTATATTCAGATATTCAAGGCCTGCCGCCATCGCACCGCTTGAAACCAGGATCACCTCATTGCCCCTGTCAATAATTTTTTTTATCTCCCTAACAAGGCGGGACATATTTTCCAGATCCAGGCCTCCTTTCCCGTAAGAGGTCAGGGAACTGGAGCCTATCTTTATAACGGCCCTTCTTATATCTTTTAGATACTTCTCTCTTCTTTTCATAAATTATGTAAATAAAACCGGCAAAATTTTAAAAAACATTTTATACCGCCCGGCCAATTCCTGCGCCGCCAACAGATATTTTAAAAAACCTGGATACTGGAGTAACCGGAATCATTCAACAAGTTCAAATACCAGGCTGCCAATAATCACCGTGCTGCCCTCTTCTATTCCAAGACCGGTAAGCCTTTCCCCTATCTTCATTTTTTTGAGCCTGTTCTTTAAATAATCAAGGGCTTCTTCATTTTCAAGATCAGTCATGGCCACCATCTTTTCAAGCTCCCTGTTCTTGACTATGAAGCCTTCAGGGCTCTTTTTGATAATCATTTTCCGGTCTTCAGCTTCGCCGGCAGGTACTCCATAGATCCTTTTTTTCTTTTTATCCTTTATGTCAGCCCCTTTTGCTGAAAGCCTTTCCCTGTTCTCCCTTACCTTACTGGAAAGACAGGCAACAAGCATATCGATCCCCTCTCCCGTAGCAGCCGATACAGGAACCACTTTCCTGCCGCTTTTTGAAAGGCTGGCCGACACTTTTTTTAATATGCTCCTGTCAGCTATAAGGTCCGTTTTATTTATTACAATAATATAATCCTTTTTATAAACTTCAACATTATATAATTTTAATTCTCTTCTTAAAATATTATATGATTCAACCAGCGATCCTTCCCCGTCCGGTCCGATAAGTATCTGTCCGTCGAGAACCATTACCAGCAGAGAAGAGCGGGTAATGTGCCTGAGGAACCGGTCTCCCAGCCCGCTGCCCTTATGTGCCCCCTCTATGATCCCGGGTATATCAGCCGCCACAAAATATTCTTCACCAAATGCAACCACCCCCAGGTGCGGTACAATGGTAGTAAAGGGATAATCTGCAATTTTTGGCTTTGCTGCAGAAATCCTGGATATTATTGTTGATTTTCCCGCATTTGGAAACCCTACCAGACCGACATCTGCCAGCAGCCTGAGCTCGAGATTTATCCATCTTTCTTCAGTAGGCTCGCCCTTTTCACAGAAAGACGGGAATCGTCTTTTCTGGGATACGAAAGCGGCATTACCCCTCCCTCCGATACCGCCCCCTGCCACAGATATTTCATCCCCTTCTTCTGAAAGGTCTGCTAATATTCTACTGCTGCTGTCCCTGACAATAGTCCCGACCGGTACATGTATTATAAGGCCGCTGCCGTCCTTCCCGCTCTTGTTTTTTTCGGACCCGGATCCTCCATCTTCTGCCCTGAAATGAACCTTTTTTCTAAATCCATACAGGGTTGTCTTATTGGCCGTAGCTTTTAATATCACATCTCCGCCGCTTCCGCCGCTTCCGCCCGATGGTATTTTCTTTCCCCTGCTTTTGAGCCTGAAAAATGCCACCGCGCCGTTTCCGCCGTTTCCGCCCCTGACATTTATTTTCGCCTCGTCTAAAAATACAGCCATTTCAATATTATCTATAATATGTTCACATTATTATTACTTTTATAATTTTTTCTTCCACATATACCTGATAAACTACTCTGTGCTTTATTATTTATATTAATAAATTATATATGGGCTAAAGTTCATAGAAAGCCTTGTATATCTTATGATTCATTACAAGATCAAGCCCCTTCTTAAACCCGGACAGCGGCAGAACGTCTGAGATTAGCCCGCTGACATTTACTTTTCTGTCTCTTATTATAAGATCATATGAGCGGGATAGTGTGTCCGGGGTAGCAGAATAGGTGCTCCTTACGGTAATCTCATTTTTATATATCCTGTTAAAATCAACCGGTATGGGACCGCCTCCTATTCCCATCCCAAAGATATTTATCTGTCCGCCGGCCCTTACATATGAGAGGGCATCGGTAACCGTGAATTTATTGGTCACTGTAAGTATTGCAGAATCTATCCCTGCGGGGGTTATCTTTCCAATTTCAGAGACTATATCGGCTTCTGAAGGATTTACGGCATAGTCTGCTCCTGATGCTGCTGCCGCGGCAAGCCTTTTGCTGTCCGTATCCACTGCAACTGTTTTAAGCCCTGCAAGCCCTGCAAGCTTTATAAATAATATTCCGATAACTCCTGCACCCACTATAGAGAATATATCCCCCTCCAGATATGATATCCTGTCCATAGCCCTTATGCAGCAGGCCAGCGGTTCGACAAATACCGCTTCAATAAGATTTGTCCCCTCAGGGATAAGAAATGCAGTGTTTTTGATATGGGCAGGTGAAAGCCTGATATACTGGCTGAAGCCCCCGGGATAGAAATTTGTTTCCTTAAACATCCTGCACATTGTATGACTGCCGTGCCTGCAGTAATGGCACTTTCCGCATGGAATATGATGGCCCGCTACCACAATATCACCTATCCTGAACTTTTCTACATTTCTTCCTGCCTCTATAACCCTTCCTACTACCTCATGTCCATAGATTGCGGGTTTTTTACTCTGG
>CAZLXJ010000034.1:0-6572 GCA_964563645.1 uncultured Actinomycetota bacterium
TGCACAAAAATCTATTATCTGCTATCTATATAATCCCGGAGTGCTTCCTTCCAGTGCCTCATATCCTTTATCCCTGCTTTTCTTAAGTTTACATTATCCAGTACAGAATAAGCAGGCCTTAAAGCCTTTGCCCCGAACTCGCTGCTTTTCACAGGGATTACCTCTACGTCCATTCCTGCCACCCTGAATATTTCACGTGCAAATTCATACCATGAACAGCTGCCCGTATTTGTCATGTGGTACAGTCCGTATATCCCGGTCCGGACAAGATCAAATATCTTCCCTGCTGCATCTTTTGAGCTGGTGGGGGTCATTACCTGGTCATCCACAACTCTTACACTTTTATTGGTGGAAGCAAGTCCCAGCATGGCTTCCACAAAATTTGTATTGCCCTTGCCCGTGCAGCCTGCATGGCCGTATAGCCCGCACAGCCTTATAAGGTAATACCTGTCAAGCATGGATTGGATAACCCTTTCTCCTCCAAGTTTTGAGATCCCGTATATGCTTAAAGGCCCGGGGCAGTCGTCTTCCGTATATGGAAAGCTCTTTTTCCCGTCAAAAACATAGTCTGTAGAAAAATGCATAAGCGGTATGCCGGCTTCCCTGCAGATGGATGCGATATTCTTTACACCTTCTACATTCACCCTGAAGGTCTGCGCCACCTCATCCTCGCACAGGTCGACATTGTGAAATGCAGCAGTGTTTATAACGAGGTCCGGGCCCCAGTCCATTACAAGCCTGCGGCTGCTTCCGTAGTCGCAAATGTCTATATCCTTGAGCCCGACAAGGCCTGTGACCTCTGCCCCTTTTTCTGTAAAATACTTTTCAATGTCCGTGCCGAGCTGGCCGTCGGCCCCTATTAGAAATATTTTCAATGAATACCCCCGTCGCCTTCAGCAGTTTACAAAACAAAAAACCTGAGAATAAAATACAGTATTATTACCAGCAATACCAATATAGCATATGACATCCCTGTATATAATTTTTTCCGCCTTTTTCCCGGGAATGCCGTAATCCTGAGTATCTCTATTAAAATTACACCCAGGATAAATACATAGGGAAAAGTAAAATATTTATTGGAAAACAGCCTGTAGAAAAATCCGGAGAACGGGTGCTTCCTGTACCAGGGCTTACCGTCCAGGCCGTCAAAATAATCCCTGTCTATCCTGAAAGGGCTTGTCCGGGGATTCTCAAGAAATGCCCCCACATGCACCCTCGAGAGGTCGTAGCCTCCGTTTACCATCAGGTCAAATTCTATATGATCATAATCCTCTATTTTAAGAATAATACCGTCGCTGTAATCATCGGGACCCAGGGTGCAGTCATAGGATATCTGTCCGTCTCCCGTTCTGGCCGTATCATCTTCTTCCCAGTCTGAGGATTTAAATTCTTCAATCCTGCCGTCCGTGCTTATGGTCCCTGAAAAAGAGGAATCCTTTTTATCAACACTCCAGAAAACATGGATATCTCCTTCCTCCTCCCAGATGTAGTATCCATAGCTTGCCCCGGGTATAAAATAAATCCCCTCACATCCTGATGCAGCCATTATTATAAACAGCAGCAGCAGCAATAATATTATCTTCCATATATTTCCCATAGCAATTCTCAGTCTCCCGCGGGCCTTTCCCCTGCAATCCTGCGGCTGTCCCTGTATATGAGGTATATCATCCACAGGCATACGGCCGTGAAAACACTTCTGAATATATTTACAAATTTTGCAGAATCATAAAACCTCTCAATAACCGGTATCGGTCCGGTAATATATATGAAAAACCTGTAGTCGACCGGTGCAAATACAAATTTGGTCACAAGGTCCCCCCAGTAAATAAGTATTATCATCAAAAGCCCGAACTGCAGCCAGTGGTAATATATGAGCTTTTTCTGTCTCACAAATGTTATTACCAGAAATGGCACGGCCCACAGTACGTACTGGGGATGAAAATAGCACAATGCAATATAGACAAGGTATATAATGGCCCCGTAATTTATGAGAAGATCGAAATCTTTGTTTTTTGCATGTATGAAGCTGAATATTATCAAAAAATAGGCAGCAATAAATATAAATATCGTGTCATGTATGATAAGTTCAAGTTTGGGGGATAATATGTAGTTAAAATGCTGGGTACTAAGCAGTGAGAATATGAGGCTTTTGCCGTAATATATATTTGAAAAAGATTCAACAGCAGCCAGTCCCGACAGGCCTATTGCCGAAAGCAGGGCATAATCCTTTCTGCTCCGGGCAAGGTATATTACAAGCGGTATCAGTATCATAATAGGGAAAAACCTCAGCGCAATTCCGGCTGCCAGTATTATTATAGACCAGTATTTGCGCCCCTTTTTTGCCAGCAGCAGTGATATTATTGTAGCAAATATGCCTATGATATCGTGCCTGGCAAATATATAAATAACAAATATCACTACAGGGTTGAACATCCAGAACCTGAAGACCTTCAGCCGCGCTTCCCCGTCATTGTCAAAAGAAAGCCTGAGTATTAAAAACATACATGCCAGGTCGAACAAAAGATAGAGGCCCTTGAAAAGGGCCAGCACCGTAAAAACGTTATAACTGCTTACAAAAGAGACCCAGGAGGTCCATGTATCGGTATCCAGAAGGATAGAGGAATAATCACTTACGGCAGGAACTATCCTGCTTATAACAAAAAGGTATGCAGAATGTATCAGATTGGTGAGTATCTGGTAAAAATCTGAAGACAGGTTCCCTGCAAATACAGTTTCTGCGGCCCTCTGGTATGTTGAAAGAAGGTCCCTCTGGAAAAAAAACGGCAGCAATATAAGCCTTACAAGCATCCCTGTGAGAAAATATTTATAGAACCTTCTGGAAAGACCCCTGTCTTCAAAAATTGCAGGGGTCATAAGCCCCCTTCCCAGATTATTGAAAAAACCTCTCGCCCCGGCCATTATCCCCCGTTTTCCTCCAGTCTGCTTATCTTGATGCGGTAAAAAGGCATGCTTATAATTATCATTGATATTATTCCCAGAGCAACAGTATAAAGCAGCACAACAAGATGGTAATTAAATCCTACAATAATAGATATCTCCTCCGAAAAACCCAGCAATATGAAGGCCAGGGCAAAGGCGCCCTCGTACGTGCCGAATCCTGCCAGCGCATGGGTGGGAAGTACCGCAGATATCTCAGCAGCAACAGTGGCAAGGAGTATCACCCAGTAATTAAGGTCGCTGAAGCTGTATCCCATGGGGTACAGGATTGCATGGATAATCAGGTAATAACTTGTAAATTTTAATATCCTTATAGCTATTGAAGACAGGTATACCTTCCAGTATATCCTCCTGCCCCTTATTAACTTAAGGTTGTTATTGATGTCCAAAAGCTTCTTATAGATACTGTAAACCGGACTTTTTTCCTTAATCTTAAACCTTGCAATAAGTTTCCTGTATATGGCAAGTATGAGATCAATAATATTTGCAAGGTATAAAAGTATCAGAAGTGATCCTGCAAGAAGCGCCGCTGCTATCAACATGACCGATACCGATGAGATTGCATAAGCGTTTATGCCGACTATTACTATTGATATCACTATAAGGGAAAAAACTATTACCAGGTCGAATATGAGTGCGACCATCAGTGTGGAAACTCCTATCTCCAGCGGCAGTTTGAAACGTCTTGTAAGCACATATACGTATGAAAGCTCTCCTGTCCTTGCAGGAAGGACCATGTTAAATGCATTCCTTATCATGGCTACCAGGAACATGTCCCCCATGCTTATCCTTTCAGAACCAATAAGTATATTATTGCGGTAAGCCCTGAAAAAATTACTTATAAGCATTATCAGAAGGGCTGCTATAAGCGTAGGCCGGTACATCCCAAGAAAGGCTTTCTTTAGATCCGATATGTCTATCTGGTTCAGAAGATAATATACTAAAAATATTCCAAACGATACCACTACTGTTATATTCAGGATTCTAAATATTATCTGTTTCCTGGTCATTTTCTTACCCTTTTTTTCTTCTGCATTCACCTCTGGTTTTATCTCCCCGGGACACGGCTGTTTCTTACATAGTTTGAAAAATACCTGGCGGTGCTTGCAGGTCCGCTGCGGAAGATATGATAAAAGAACCTCTTTAACAAATAAGACCTGCCTTTTAAGTCTGCGCCTGTGGCGGCGCTGCCTGCAGCATCTCTTTCCTTCAGCGCGCTTGAAACCGGATCCCTGCAGAATTCTATCACCGGCTTTAAAACCCTTTCCCAGGTATATTTTTCCGACACCTTCTTAATATTTTCCGCACACTTCCTGTAATAATCGCTGTCTCCTGCAAGTTTTATAATTGCTTCTGCCAGCTGCTTCTCGTCACCGTCTTCCACTGTGATCCCCAGGCCTCCCCTTTCTACCAGGTCGCTTAAGCTGTCCCCTTTCGTGGATATTATGGGCAGTCCTGCCCACAGGTAGTCCAGTATCCGTGTCCTGAAGGAGAACCTTGTCTCGGCATGCATTGGATGGGTTATGATTCCCATGTCAGATTCCAGCAGGTAGTTTTGCCTTTCTTCATAATCTACCCAGCCGAAATTGAAGAATATGTTTTTTTCATACAGCTCCAATTTTTTTGCCAGCTCAATTGTCCTTCCGGCCATATCAGACTGTCTTACCTCCGGATTGGGATGCCTTATGCCCATAAAGAAAAGCTTTATATCATCCCTTGCCTCTGCCACAAGCGCCATTGCCCTTACAAGGGTTATGGGGTCAAACCAGTTATATATCCCCCCTCCCCAGAGGATTACGGTGTCGTTTTTGCCGATGCCGCTGACTTTGCCCTTCAATACATTTTTTGTATGGACGGGTTCATTGCACGGCAGCCCGAATGGCACAACATCTATTAACTTTCTAAGCGAGGGGTCCTGCCTGTATGAATAAGGATTGACCCTGCCGAGCGCAGCAAGCATTCCAAGCCAGAAGTCCCTCTGCCTCTCGGAAGCACAGATAAAAAAATCCCCGTAATAGAACTGCTCGTTAAAAATATTGTGTACGGATTCAAATGTCTCCAGCTGTTTTTTAATAGGCTCTCCCCCGTATTCTGCAAGGGTGGCCAGGTTATACGGATCGTATATATCAATAATGAGATATTTGCCGGAATCCTTTATGCTCCGGTATTTTGCGAAGGTCATTCCCCCGCAAAGTATTGCGTCACAATCTGTTATAATCTCCTTAAGCTGACCGTCGTCTTCAAAATTTACCAGTCTAAATTCCTGCGCGGCAATGTCTGTCCTGTTGGGCACTGCAAGCGTTACATCCATATATTCAGAAAGCACTTTTGCGAAGTTGAAGACCCTTATTGCCGGTCCTGCCATTTCTTTTGAGAGGACCTCGCTGGATATTATAAGAATACTTCTTTTTATCTGCTTTTCAAATATCCTGTATATTCCAAGTTCCCTTAAAATATCTATCTGCCTCTTCTGGTAATCAGGATCCGCCGAAACCGCAAGGAACTGTCCCCCGAAATAGGAAAATACTGCCTTATCGTCCCTTTTTCTTCTCTGCTGTATCCATCTCCTCTTTTCAACAAGTCTTTCCAGATTATCATAAAAACTTCTGGCTGCCGCCATGGAGCTCAGGGGCCCTGGCGGGATATTAAAGCCTTCCGCAGGGTGATCCTTTTTGTCCGGTTCTGCCAGGTCGTAATACTTTTTATAATCAAAATCTGCATCCACAAAAACACGGTTAAGTATTGCTGCAAGCGTTCCCGAAAAGGCCCTTGCCAGATTGTTGTCATCATAATTTTTAAATACCGAATATAATGAATTCCTTTCTTTTAAAAACCTCAACCTGTCATCGCTGAATATCTTTGAAGTACCGTGGTGGTGGTGGTAGACAATAGAAGCCGGGGCGAAAACAACCTTATACCCCAGGACCCAGAGCCGCCATCCCAGATCCACATCCTCGTAATATGCAAAAAAATCCCCGTCGAAACCGCCGCATTCAAGGAATACCCTTCTGTTTATCATCATGGCGCCGCCGTTTACGAAAGGAAGGTATCTATACATATTATAGCTGTCCCCTGATGACGGCTTCCCGTAACCTTCCTGGAAACCCTTGCCTTCAAAATTTATCATCCCGCCCACGAAATCAAGCGATTTCCCGTCAAAAGAGAGGACCTTTGAACCTGAAGCGGCTGTTTCCCTGCTTTTGTATATGGGCTTTAAAAGTTCTATCAGCCACTGGCTGTCTACTTTCGTATCATTGTTAAGGAATGCTATATATTCGCCGCCTGCCTGCCGTGCGGCCTGGTTGTTCGCCTCTGCAAACCCCCTGTTCTTGCTGTTTTGTATGATCTTTACATGCGGGAAAGCCTTCCTTACAAATCCTGCAGAATCATCGGTGGAACCGTTGTCTACCATCAGTATTTCTATCCTGTCCTGCGGGTAATTCAACTTTTCCAGGCTTTTAAGGCAATCTTCTATATAATCCCTGCCGTTAAGATTTACTATGGAGATAGATATGAGCGGGTGATCCAGAATTTCTGCCATACTTTTTACTCCCAAAAATGCCGGTTTGTAAAGTTAGACTAAATTATAACAAACAATTTTTTTTAAACAATAT
>CAZLXJ010000035.1:0-2708 GCA_964563645.1 uncultured Actinomycetota bacterium
ACCTGCATTCACTCTTAAAGATAATAGGTAAGATTGAGTATCCTGTATTGGAGGATAAGATAAATAAATATTTAAAGAAATTAAAAAAGGAGACCTCTATAGAGGATAAAAATGATGTATGCAGTGAAAATAATGAAAATTATGATGGGGAACCTCTCTATGGTTCAGTTCAAGATGCTATGAACGCTAACCTCTATTTAATACCTGAACTTGGTGAATATGTGTGCAAATATAGAAGGACTATGCTCTTTAACCCTGATATAGAATGCTTTGATTGTGGACTATGTGTAAAAAACCAGGGCACAGATGAGGCAAAGAGAGAATATGAGGATATAAAGGACTTACCAGTAGAAGAGAGAGAATATCTTGAATTCGAGGATGAAGATGGCTGGAACTGAAATAAGAGGTCTTTATTAGGAGCAAATACAGCTTGAGTTGCTACAAATTGCACAATATGACTGGAAATACGAAACCGATGAGATGAGCAGAGGTGACAATAAAAAAAGCTGGTTTAGCCACTTTTATAAGCTTAAAGCAAGCATTAGTTAAAAACTTCCAATTGGGAGGAAAGCTATTGGAAAACAACAAAATAGAGTTCCATAAATCTTACAGTGAAGTAAAAAGCCCGGAGGGTGAGCTGGCGGAAGTGTATGAGCTCGTCCTAAAAGAAATAAATATTATAAAAGTCTAAGATATATATGTATAATTTTTTTAATATTTGTAATAATATATTGCTAAAGAAAGTTGAATTTATGGAACTTTTGACTGATAAAATAAAAAATATCCTCCCAAGGCTGCATGAGCAGGACTCCAAAGGATTTGATGCCATAGCTTATGTTAAGTTCTTTACCCCTGATTCCAATTGGACCTGGTATGTTGCAGAGTTTGACGGCAAGGATATCTTCTTCGGCCTTGTTGATGGGTTCGAAAAAGAACTGGGTTATTTCTCGTTAAAAGAGCTTAAAGGCATACGTGGCCCTCTGGGGCTCAAAATTGAGAGGGACCTGTATTTCAAGCCGATAAAGATAAAAGAATTGGCAAATAGGGATAGAGGGTGATTGCAGTGAAAGAAGTAGCGCATTACGGAAGGGTATCGACTTCAAAGCAAAAAGACAGCCTGACTATAGAAAACCAGAAAAAAGAACTTGAGAGATACTCCAGGGAAAACAACCATACGGTGTATAGGTCCTATTATGATAACGGCGTATCAGGTGCAATGCCCCTGGATGAAAGGCCCATGGGTTCGCAAATGATAAAAGACGCTGCTGACGGCAAGTTCAGCGAGATAATAGTATTAAAGGGCGACCGTTTTGGCAGGGATGCTGCAGACTCCCTTTACATAGCGAAGAAGCTGAAGAAGTATAACGTAGGCATCAAGGCTGTCCATGAGAATATCGAAGACAAGTTCATCTTCGGCATACACATGCTTGTAGCAGAAAAAGAAAGGGAAGACATAGCATTCAGGAGCAGCCTCGGAAAGGAACGCGCTTTAGACGAAGGCAGGTGGATCGGCGGGCTTGCCCCGTACGGGTATATTCTTGACAGGGACACGAAAAAGCTGAGATTGTTCGCTGAAAAGAAAATCAATGGCGAGTATTCCGAGGTGGAAATAATAAGGAGGATATACGACCTGTGTGCGGTCAGCAGGAAGTCATGCGAAAAGATTGCTGATGCGTTGAATAGGGAAAAAATTCCGCCAGTGACCCCCGGCAAATATAATGCAAGGAGGGAGAAAGCCAAATACTGGATAGGCCCGAGGGTCAGGAACCTGATTAAAGATGAAACATATAAGGGTGAAAAGATTTTCGGGAAGAGATCAAAAAACAAAGGGCTCAGAAAAGTTGTAAGAGTCGACCCCATCGTGGGCAAAGACATTTGGGAGAGGGCCCAGGAAGTCCTGCAAAGCAATTTAATCCAGTCACTCAGGAATTCCAAAAGGCAGTATCTGCTTACATCCAAAATAAGCTGCAGAAACTGTGGAAGGAACTTCACTGGATTGGCTTACAGAGGCATAACCTATTATGCTTGCAACAACTACAGGCTTAAAAATAACAGCAATCCTAAAAAATGCTTCAATAAAGCTATAAGGGCAGATGTTTTAGAAAATGAAGTCTGGGATGACTTAAAAAATTTCATCGATAATCCCATCAAGATAAAGGATTTCTTGCGCCAGAAGCTGTCTGGGACGACTTGGGATGAAATCAGCAAGGAACTGAAAGCCATAGATTATCAGGTAGAAAAGATAAAAAAAGAGAGAGGCAGGCTGATTGACTTTATCAAGGCGGGAGACACATACCTGGTAAAGGACATTAAGGTTGAAATCGAAAAGATGAAGAACGATGAGTTGAAAATGGCTGAAAAAAGGAAGCATTTCGAAGAGCTCAGCAGGAAAGAAGAATTTGAAAAAAGAAAAATACTGGAGATCGAGAAAGTGTTTAATTTATTTACAGATAAAATCAAGAATCCAGATTTCATGCTAAAAAAAGCGATAATCAATATTATGGTAGGGAAGATAATAGTCCATCAACAGGAAGATTATGGCAACAAAAGAATAGTGGAGATCCAATATAATTTTAAAGCCGAAGGCAGTGTAATTACTAAATCATTGTCGACAGGATTATTATTGGAGAAGTAAGGAATTCGGTTGCTGCATACCAGATGCTACAGGCTCTAAATACCGGTCACAGGGGGAGTTTCGGTACAATACA
>CAZLXJ010000036.1:0-11266 GCA_964563645.1 uncultured Actinomycetota bacterium
TTATTATTATAGGAGATAATAATGGCCACTGGTCTCAAATACCTGATCAGAAAGTATGTGGAATAATCCTCATCTCTCCCCTGCACTGCACTTGAAACAAATTAGAGGATCAACTTCATATATCTTCTGTATAAGCCGTGCTCAGGACTTATTGGGTCCCCTTGTACCCTCATCTCCTATAATATGATATTCTGGCAGGCTATCTTCTTTTTTAAGTCTCCCTCTTGTGGCGTTATTCAAAATTTCTCTTAAAAGTCGGATTTATCTTTTCCATAATCCCTTTTTTGTTTGGATAATTATATGATATTAAGTAAAATAAATATGTTACGACTGATCTGGCAGGATGAAGTGACTTATGTTTTATTCAGAGACCGTAAGGGATAAAAGGTTCTACAATAATGACCTCTTCAGGGATTATATATTTGACTATAAAGCCCTGGAGGATTTTTTTGATTACAGCCATGAAGGTACCGATGGGATAATCAGGCGGATAGAATATGTGATGTCTGCTTATGACAGGGAAAAATACAGCGAACTTCCGGGAATAATCCGCAGGCGGAATGAATCACTGGGGGCAGGGGAGTTGACTCTAAAAAATGCACTCGGTCTTGCAAAAAAGGATACAGTCGCTGTCATAGGGGGCCAGCAACCAGGGCTTTTTGGCGGGCCCGTATTTGTGATATACAAAATCATAACTGTCCTTAAACTTTGCGGACATATCAGGAAAAATATCGGGGTGGAGGCAATACCATGCTTCTGGAATGCCTCTGATGACAGCAGTCTGGACCAGGCTGACAATATCGGACTGATCTCAGGAGGCTATAGGAATATCAGAATAGATGCGGGGGGAATAGACAGGGATACCAGGCTATCGGATATAAAACTGCATTTTTCAGCTTACCGGGGGTTTCTAGAAGAACTCGGGACGCTGCTGTCAGGAGCAGGCCCCGGCAGTATGGTGCATTCCCTTATAATCGACTGTCTTGAAAACATATCGGAAGATGTAGGCGGTGGAAAAAAAGCGGGATTGTCGGAACTATTTTCCAGCATCATCCTGCGGCTGTTCTCAAAATGGGGTCCTGTCATCATCGACCCTTCCGACAGGGGATTTAAAAAAATGGGGCTGGATCTTCTGAAATGGGACATAAGCGAGCACCGGAAAATAAACGAACTTATAGTATCAAGCGGAAGAAGGCTTGAAAAGAAAGGCTATCATGCGCAGATCAAACCAAACAGGGAAGTGCTTGACTTTTTTCTGAACTCCGGGCCCATAAGGAAAAAAATAAGAATAACCGGAGATGGAAGGTTCCGGATAGGCGGTAACGACTATGGCGCAGAGAAGATCATGGAAACAGCAGAGCAGGACCCTTCCACAGTAAGCTGGAATGTGGTTTTAAGGCCTCTTGTCCAGGACAGCATTCTGCCTGTTGCCGCTGCTGTCTGCGGACCGGGGGAAGTCAGCTATTTTGCCCAGCTCGGCGGAGTATACAGGCACCTGGGGATCAGGATGCCTGTTATCTATCCAAGGTTTTCAGCCACCATTATAGAAAAAAGTGCTGAAAAGACACTGGAGAGGTCAGGCATAAAAGAAAGCTTTACAGGGATCGGAAGGGAAGAAGCTGTAAGGCTGGCGCTTGAGAAGGACAGAGATATCGATATCGAGGGGATAGCAGACGGACTGGAAAGAGGACTTGCTGAAAAGATAGGGATTGCAGAAGGCAGGATAACCGGCAGGGGGTTGGATGCTGGAAGCTCTTTTGACAGGATAAGAAGAAATCTCTCAAAAGAGATAAAAGTCCTTAAAAAGAAACTTTATTCGGCATTGAAAAAACAGGAACAGGATACAGCCGGTAAAATAAATAGAATATATATGGAAGTTTTCCCGGAAGACACCCTGCAGGAAAGAAAAATAAATATATTTTATTTTTTAAGCAAATACGGCCCTGAGATCATAGATGGACTTTATGATATATTCAGGCCATCCCGGAAGGGGCACGCACTGCTTTATTTGAAAGAAGGATCTAAAGATGAATAATGCTATAAAACTGGATGTCCTGGCTTTTAGTCCCCACCCGGATGATGCCGAGATGGGCTGCGGCGGACTTCTTTTAAAACTAAAGGATAAGGGCTACAGAACAGGCATAGTCGACCTGACCCTTGCAGAGCTTTCGACAAACGGAGACCTCGAGACCCGTGCCAGAGAGACAGAGAAAGCCTCTGAGATACTCGGCCTTGACCTGAGGGACAACCTTGAACTTGAAGACGGAAATATAACAAATGACAGGTCGAGCCGTACCAGGGTAATAGAAGCTGTAAGGAAATACAGACCCGGGATGGTGCTGATGCCTTACCGGAGCGACCGTCATCCTGATCATGAGAATTCCTATAAGCTGTTAAAAGACGCGATCTTCATATCAGGTCTTGTCAAG
Organism: uncultured Actinomycetota bacterium; assembly: GCA_964563645.1. Taxonomy (GTDB): domain Bacteria; phylum Actinomycetota; class Humimicrobiia; order Humimicrobiales; family Humimicrobiaceae; genus M55B120. The sequence continues at coordinate 2,430 of CAZLXJ010000036.1, forward strand.
TTCAGGACCGGGCTTGAAGCTTTCAGGCCTCATATAGTCATAAGCTACATGCTTCATGACGATTTCAGCCCAAGTTTTGTGGTGGATATATCGGATTATTACAAAAAAAAGATCAGGGCAGTTTCCGCTTATAAGTCACAATTCTATAGTGATACCCCGAAAATAGCCACACATATAGCATCAGAGCATTTCTTTAATATAATAAACAGCCGCCATCAGTGCATGGGCCTGAAAGTAAAAGCCCTTTTTGGTGAACCGTATTATATAGAAAACAGCATAAAGATAGATGATCCTTTAAAATTCTTCGGTTATCTGAAAATATAAACTGCGGAGAAGAGGCATATTATGAGAATAGGCATTACCTGCTATCCCACATATGGAGGAAGCGGGGTCGTTGCTACAGAACTTGGAATAGAACTTGCCAGAAGGGGACACTGCATACATTTTATAAGCTACGAGATGCCGTTCCGCCTGGACAGGTTCTACAAGGACATATGCTTTCATGAAGTCGAGATGCTTGATTACCCGCTATTTAAATATCCGCCCTACAGCCTTTCTCTGAGTGTTAAGATGGCCGAAGTCATCGAATCAGAAAATCTTGACATACTCCATGTCCATTATGCCATGCCGCATGCGGCTTCGGCATATCTTGCCAGGGAGATAGTCGGAAAGGAAAGGATAAAGATCGTCACGACACTTCATGGGACAGATATAACCCTGGTCGGAAACCACCACTCATTCTTCAGGATGACAAAGTTCAGCATAGAGAACAGCGATGGGGTGACATGTGTTTCAGAATATCTTAAGAATACCACCATTGAGACATTCGATATAAAAAGGCCCATGGAGGTCATATACAATTTTGTGGATACCTCTGTCTATAAAAGGGACCCTGAAAGCACCAGCACCGGTCTTGTAAGACCGGGAGAAAAAGTCATCACCCATATATCCAATTTCAGGCCGGTAAAAAACATAGCCACTATCATAAAAGTGTTCTGCAATATAATCAAGAAAATAGATTCCAGGCTTTTACTTGCTGGAGACGGGCCCGAGATGTCAAAAATACGGAATATGGTAGAAAGGCTCGGACTCGGTGAAAAAGTCGTCTTTCTGGGAAGGCAGGAAGATATTGTGCCCATCCTTAGCATAAGCGATCTGTATATGCTGCCCTCAAAAAGCGAGAGTTTCGGCCTATCGGCCCTGGAAGCCATGAGCTGCAGTGTCCCCGTTGTAGGGACTTCTTCGGGAGGGTTTAAAGAAGTGGTGGAGGATGGGGTCAGCGGTTTTATATGTGCTCCCGATGATATCGCAGGTATGAGCAGGGCGGCGCTTTTGATACTGAAAGGCCAGAAGAAGAGGGACGAGATGGGCAGAGCGGCAAGAAAAAGAGCCCTGGACTTCGACAGCAGTAAAATAATAGACCGTTACCTGGAGTATTACAGGCAGGTCCTGGGACAATAAAAAAATTTTAAAAAAAATTATTTCTATAAGTATTATAAAATTAATTAGATAATATTTAATATTTATTGACGATATATTAAAAAAATATAATTTTCTAAATAAGATTATATTTAATAAAAATAGATCAAAGAATTTATAATATTAAAGAGGATTCTGAAAGTGGCGGTATTCATCATGGTCCTGGCAATGGTACTGAGCTTTGCCGGAATACTGTCAAGCCCAGCAGGATATATAAGAACCGACTCCACAGGACAGGGTCATTCTTACCCAGCCTTCTGTATGCTTTATTACTTCATATATCTTCTGCATAAGCTGTGCCCAGGACTTATTGGGTCCTCTCTCTCGTACCCTCATTTTCTATAATATTTTCAAAGCTTTAAGGTGCATGGGAACATCATCAAGGGTTTTATCCCCTTTATTCTTACAGGTTAACGGGAATCCTTCGATCTCTTCGGTTATTCTATTGGCTAATTCCATGATTGGATCTCCCATTTTTTTCAGTAAATTTTTGTTATCAATATTGGGGTATGCTGGCTCCCCGGACTGGGCGATATTGATAACGAAGAATTACCTGTAGTGTCTCTACAATTAGTGAAAGTGTTAAGTGGAGAGATTTAAAATTTCTATATAATTTTATTTTCTGATTCTGATAAATCAAGTGCATAATCAAGGCATGCAGCAATTTGTTCTTTCCTTATATCAGGAAATTACTCCATTATTTCTTTTACAGTGCTGTCTGCAGCTAAATATCCAGGAATTTGACTAACAGGTATTCTGATACCACTTATCCGGGCCTTACCCCGAAGTATATCAGGATTGCTTATAATGTATTTTTCCCAATTTGTATTCAATAGTAATAGGGATAAATAAAAATAGTAATCCTATAGTATTGCACTCTTTTGTTTCTCTTGTTTCTTTCCAACACCGGTTTTAACTGGAAAAGGAATAACCTCAGGACTCTTTTGCCCTACTTCCCACAAATCCAGTTTGCTCTGCATGTTAAGCCAACTCTCCGGGGAAGTTCCTGTTGCTTTTCCTATTCTAGTTGCCATTTCAGGACTTAATGAAGAATGACAGTTTAAAAATTCCGATAAGGCTTTTCTGGAAACACCAAGATCTGCTGCAGCTTTTGTTACTGTCAGGCCTAAAGGAATCAATACTTCCTCTTTGAATAGATTTCCTGGATGTACCGGTTTTCTTTTAGTTAACATCTTTTTCCTCCTAATAGTAATCCCTGTAATCAACGACAAATGCATCACCCTGCTTAAAATAAAAAGTTACTCTCCAATTACCGTTTACCTATACTGACCAGATATTTTTTCTTTCCCGGTCAACTTATGAAGTCTGAACCATGGAAGATCCATATCTTTCACAGTTGATGAAGCATCCAATCTGTCCAATATTCTGGCCAATTTAAATGAATGATTTGAAGTGATACCCTTTTTTATATCATTGAAGAAAAAATTTTCCAGTCCTTTGTGTCTGAACGATTTTATCATTATTTGAATTGTAACCTATAGCGTAACAGATGTCAAATTTAATTTATCACAAGAATGTCTTCTGGATTCCAAACCTATAATCCCCCAAAAGTCAACATAACCAGGGATTATAGGGTTTAAAATAAAGGAAATTTAAGGCCGATATTCTCAAGCAGGTATTATGCCTACCATAGGAAACCAGTTAACACAGTGATTGTGTAATTTCGGCATGTTCCTTTCAATAGCTGGTTTATATTTTTTCTTAGGGGCCACATGTCAGGCAGATATGCGGCTTTCGGAAACATCTCCCTCTGCAACTTCTTTACTTATAAACGCTGGTATCAGTAAACATGGAAAACGATAATTAAGCCATGAGTACTTTAACTTACGTCCTGTATTTCTGAATTTTCTCCAAAAGTTCCATATCTCCCGCAACGTCTCCGAGGCAGGTCGGGATTATGCCGTCAACAACACCTTCAAGGTCGGCGACAAATTTTTCAGCATTCTCCATGGTTGCACTGGCGGGCCATCCGATTCTCCCCAGTGTCTTCTGGTTCCTGGCTGTCCCTACTACGAAATAGGGATAGATGGGTTTGCCCAGATGCTTGCATTCTGCAGCTACCTGCTTTAACTTGGGTAAAGTTTCATCTTCAAGTCTCAGGAAAAAGCAAAAATCCCAGTCATTTTGTATGCGGTTGATAGCGCTTTCTGCAGGTACACGCGCTGTCAGCAGGCAGCCCAGCTTTACCTTGCTTACCTTTATAGTGTTTCGGAGAAAATCCCTGACTTCTTCAGCAGGGCCGGTAGATCGCCGATATGTCAGGATTTCATCAGGGTCTGAAATTATTTCAAAGCTTCCATCCTGCCGCGTCCTTATAAGATTTCCGTATTTCGGAGGGTCGCCAGGATCCGGGATCATACCATCTACACCCATAGATTCAGCAGCAAGTGCTGCCGCGCCTATTTCTACTGGTCCCTTATAATTGGTAATAAGCATCGGTATTGCTATCTTGTCCGGATATATCTGTTTGAGCACGCAGGCTATAGCAGAGCCACTGGGCGCAGGTACGCCCCCGGCGCTATCTGTAATATTCCATCCATCAACCAAATCCTTGATCTTCTCGGCAGAGTTGATAAAGTCCAGTCTTGGGATAAACTCATATAATAGCTTCATGGTATAGTTCCCCCTATCCTTCTTTTGCAATTTTTATAGTAAGCCACACTAATATCTGCTCCTTTTCCCTGGCATCCTTTGGAATTCTCTTTTCCAATCCCGCCAACCTATACGCAACAATACAGGGATAATTTTCCGGATTTTTTGTAAATCGGGTAACAATCATAAAATCCCCTACAATCGGATTTTTCCAGATCTCTGATATCTCCTGATAATGTTGTTCCGCATTTTTTATTATAACCGATTAAGGATAAATAAAAAATGTCATTTTTATCCGGCATTTGGAGTATTATAAGCTGGGGATACATAAGCAACTACTTGTAAATTAAATCCCGGTCAGCATTCCCGGGATCCAGTAAACCGCTCTTAATAAAATTTAAAGATAAGGATATGGTTGGATTTAAGCCCGGGTAGAGAAAGTTCATTAAGTCCATACATTTATCATAGATTATTATACAACTTGCTTTGTAAATGTTTTATTTTGGTGATTCCTGGTTTCATGAAATAATCATTGAAAAACCCTTAAAAGATAACAGCAAAAAAGGGAGCCTCAGTGCCCGAGAGGGGCCAGGGCCGGGCTCCCGGAAGATGTGGTGGGCATTGGAGCTACCAGGGTTTTATCAACATAATGGAGGCAGGTATAATCATTCGGAATGTTGCCATCAAGTTGATGCCAGTAGAATAATCAGGAGAAAATCGAGATATTGTTGTGGATAGGGAAATAAGGCTCTTAGGCTGTTGTAAAAGATTCTATGCTACTGATGGTGAGAATGCGGTCATAAGGTTCACTTCAATCAAAATTCTTGATATCGGCCATTTCTTTTATACTATAAAACAATGTTTTGAATTTGATATAATAATAGAAATTCAGTTGTTTTTAATTAAAGGCCATCATAATAAAATCTTTCTTAACGGAAGCATTAATGAAATCCAGGATAAGAATAATTAATGTAAGATTTTAATACAGGCCTATTTTAAAAAAAATATAGATTAAATTTTAGGAAGTTCACTTTTAAATTTTTGTTAGCACTAAATCCTTTGCCTTTGTCCGGGGTTTTAGGGTTTCTGGAGGGTGTTTTGTTACCTATTATTTAACTTTCAGGAAGTTATGGATTGACTATATGAGAGGAGATGAACAGGTAGTAAATTTTGGCTTTTATCAGTCGATTTTTTATAAATACCCGGGTATGCCGGCTTCCCGGGAAGCGGTAAAATTTACTATATTCCCGGTTCTGTTATAATTGCATAAGTTATATACTTTTAATTAGTTTACGGAGATCTTTGGTGCCGGCATATTTTTATATAATCATCATGGCAGCGATATCGGCAGTCCTTCTGGGTCTGGTTATATTTTACCGCTCGAGGATGAAGCATATCTACTACCAGTTTATAGATTTTTCAGGTGTTATTGCGTCAGGTATCAGTGAATTAAAAGACAGAATTGGCAGCAGAAAAAATACTGCAATAACAGGGAATAATTACAGGGATTTAGATAGTATCAGTGAACTGATAAATTCATTTTCAGCGGAATACGGAAAAAATTCAGGACTTCTTAATCTTCTGACTGATAATATAAAGCAGGGCTTTTTGCTTGTTGATGAAGATAAAAAGATAGTCAGAATAAATGAATCCCTCTCGGATCTTTTTTACATTGATCCTCAAAAGGTAACAGGACAAAAGACCATACTGGTTTTTAATAACGAAAAATTAGAAAGTTTATTGGAAAAGGTACTCGATACAGGGGTATCTTTTAAAGAAGAAATAATTTTTTACAGTGATGAAGATATACACCTGGATGTTGAAGCTGTCCCTTTCAAGTTTATAAACGATAAAGGTCAGTCAAAAACAAATGTTCTTACACTTGTTGATAATGTCACCCAGGAAGTGGAGTTTTCAAAACTGAGAAGCCAGTTTGTTGCCAATATATCGCACGAGATGAGGACACCTCTTACATCCATCAGGGGGTATCTCGAAACTGCCCTGGAAACTGATGCAGAAGAAAGTGAGATAGTAAAAAAATATTTAGCGAAAGGGCTGAAAGAAGCTGAAAAATTGAACTTTCTTATAAAAGAAATTCTAGATCTTTCCAGGATTGAATACAGGAGAAATGTCCTATTTGAAGAAAATGAAGATATTTCGGGAATAATAAGGGATGTCATAAAATCCCTTGACTTTCTGGCAGGAGAAAATGGGGTAAAAATACATTTTGAAGACCCCAAAGATAAAATATATTACCGCACAGATGAGGAGCTTTTCAGGCAGCTTGTCAAAAATATTATAGAAAATTCTATATTTTATGCAGGGAGGGGTTCTGAATTAAATATTCGGCTCGAAAAAGGGGAAGACAGTATATTACTTGAGTTTTCAGATAACGGCATGGGGATAAAAAAAGATGAACTTCCATTTATTTTTCAGAGATTTTTCAGGGGAAAACCCGGCATTTCTGCAAAAAGGATAGGCTCTGGCCTCGGTCTTTCAATTGTAAAACATACTGTAGACCTTCACGGTGGGAGGATAAACGTTGACAGCAGACCCGGTGAAGGGACAGAGTTCAGAATAACCCTGCCTGTTAGAAGCACGGATTAATTAAATGATAAAAACAAATATATATTAATTTTGTAAAATAAGTATAAAATATGATAAATTAATGAAAATATATTTTTTCAGTTTTTATAAATAACATGGCTAAAAAAATATATGTTGTCGATGACGAGGAGAATATTCTCGAAATAATCTGTCATAACCTGACTAAGAGCGGATATGAAGTAAGGGGCTTTAAGGACGGCAGAAGTTTCCTTGAATATTTTAAAATAAAAATACCGGACCTGGTAATATTAGATCTCATGCTTCCTGATATAGACGGATTTGATATATGTAAGGATATTAAGGAAAAGACGGATGTTCCTGTTATAATACTCAGTGCCAGAAGTGAAGAGTTTGACAGGGTACTCGGGCTGGAGCTCGGTGCTGACGATTATGTCGTAAAACCTTTTGGTGTGCGGGAACTTGTTGCGAGAGTAAAAAATATTTTAAAACGTGTAAAAAACGCATCCATAACAGGCAGTTTAAAACCTCTTAAGAGCAGCTACACATTTAAATCCATAAGTTTGAACATAGATGAGGACAGGCATGAGCTTTTTCTTGACAATAATAACATAAAGCTTAATCCGAAAGAGTTTGAGGTAATGGTCATGCTGCTGCGGAACATAAATGACCTGGTTACCAGGAAGGAGCTCATAAAGAAAATATGGGGAGAGGATTATTTCGGCGATACAAGGACGCTTGATGTACATATCAGAAGAATAAGGGAAAAGCTCTCTTACAGGGATTTCGGGAAAGACTATTTAAAGACCATACATGGATATGGTTACAAGATTACAAATGAGATTTAACTTTTTTTTAACAATTATTTAATTTTTTCTTAACACCATCTTTTTATTATCTGATAGAATTTTCAATTAATATAGTTATGGCTATTCTTATTATAAGAGAGGAGTAAAAATTGCAAAAAAATAGAAACAGGATATGGATGATTACAAGCATTCTAATGGTAGTTTTATTTATAGCAAGCAGCCTGTTCTTCGGCTGCAGCGCAGGGGAATCCAGCGTAGAAGAGGATACCGCTGAAGGATCATCTGCAGAAGAACAGACATCGGAAAGTACAGTTAAAACATTTGAAGGCCAGGAGCTAAATATCTCCGGGTCAACAACCATTCTTCCAATTGCTACCCTGGCAGCAGAAGCATTCATGGAAGAATACGGAGGGACAGTGACCGTTAGCGGCGGGGGCTCCGGAACTGGTATATCTGAAGCAATAAACGGTATAAATGATATCGGCAATGCTTCAAGAGCAGCTAAGGAAAGCGAGTGGGAACAGGCTGAATCCCTTGGAGTAGAGCTGGTAGAAGAAGTAATTGCAATTGATGCAATATGTGTCATTACAAGCGGCAATGTCAGCGGAGTCGAAAATCTTACCAGACAGCAGCTTTCTGATATATTCAGGGGCGAATTGACAAACTGGAGTGAAGTAGGTGGCGCAGATGCAGAAATAGTACTGGCTTCAAGAGATTCATCTTCTGGTACATTTGAGTACTTCCTGGAAAGCGTGGTACAGCTGGATAAAGAGTTTAAAGATTATACTTTCGCAGCAACAGCCCTTGCGCTTCAATCGAATGCCGATGTGGTAAATACGGTAGCGGAAAATGACAATGCTATAGGTTATATAGGTCTAGGCTATCTTGAAGAAGCTGTCAACGGCGGGGCAAAATTTGTAAACGTTGAAGACGTGGAGCCTTCGCTTGATACCGCGCGTTCTGGAGATTATCCTATATCAAGGCCTCTTTATAACTATTACAGGAAGGACGACCTGAGCGTGATGGGTCAGGCTTATCTTGACCTTCTGTTAAGTGATGAAGGCCAGGCTATGGCTAAAGAAGCAGGCTTTGTACCTCTGCCATAGACTTATTTTATAATATATATTTTCTGAAAGTTATAATAAGGGCTGCAGATCAATCTAAATGATCGGCAGCCCTTATTTCTTAAAAAACATGGCCAAAAACCTCAATTATCTGTATTATTTGTATTGTCAATAAATAAAAATTTTCGGATTGATGAAAAATTTTAAGGTAAGACTAAGAGATATTAAGAGTTTTCTTATAAGTAAATTCATCCTTATAAACGGTATAGTATCCATAATAGTACTGGGTCTTATACTTACATTCCTT
>CAZLXJ010000037.1:0-17954 GCA_964563645.1 uncultured Actinomycetota bacterium
TGGTGTCCCTGGGCAGATTCGAACTGCCGGCACCAGGATTAGGAATCCTGTGCTCTATCCATCTGAGCTACAGGGACACAGAGCAATAGAATGGTAGCAGAGCCGGGCCAGGTTGTCAAAATAAACGAAAACCGTATTTTGAAAATATGATTCAGGATACCATCTAATCAATAGACATCTTTACTATCCTGTCGACCAGCTCTTCAAAGGACATGCCTGCTTCTTCAGCAGCCATAGGAAGGAGACTGTTATCAGTCATACCGGGAGAAGTATTAAGTTCCAGAACATAAGGGACTCCTTCTTTCCTGTCAAGTATTATATCCACTCTGGAAAGCCTGGTACACCTTAAGGCCCTGTGTACAGAAAGGGCGGTATCTATAACTTTATTTGTCTCATCTGTTGAAATCCTGGCAGGGATGAAATACTCGGTACCGGCGGCTTTGGACCTTGAATCAAAATCAAAGAAGTTATTTTCTGGTACTATCTCTACAATTGGCAGTGACTCTGGTTTATCCCTTCCTATAATACTGGCTGCAAGTTCCGCCCCTTTGATATATTTTTCAAGAATAACTTTTTTGCTATACCCGAGAGCAGATATTATAGCATCTGTCAGGTCTTCTTTTTTCTTTATAAGCTTTATTCCAAGAGCTGACCCCTGGGCTGACGGCTTTATTACCAGAGGTAGGCCAATTTTTTTTAATATAAGAGGTAAAAGTTTAGACGCGCCGAGCTCACTGAAAGCACTTTCATTTAAAAAGTAAAAATCAGGAGTAGGAATTTCTAGATTTTTGAAAATCTGCTTGGATATTATCTTGTCAAAGCTCAATACATTGGAATATACCCCTGGTCCGGTATAGGGTATTCCTAGTACCTCAAGCATCTCCTGCACGGTGCCGTCTTCACCGTCTTTTCCATGCAGGGCAATATATACGAGATCAAATTTATCAGAGGTAAGGTTTTCTACAATTGATTGGTCAACATCGAGTTTTGTTACATTATAACCCAGCTTTCTGAGTGCATTTGAAACCCTCTGTCCGCTTTTCATTGAAATTTCTCTCTCAAGGGATCTTCCGCCCATAAGGACTGCAATATTTTTTTTCATTTTTACCACTCTTTATTTATTTTTTTATCGGGAAAAACTTTCATATAGTTTGATTTTTTCTTTTATAATTTCCGATAGAATCTTAATGCCCTTTTTAATATTTTCACAGCTTTCAGTACAAAATGCCAGCCTGGCTGCATTCTTTCCCCTTCCATCAGCATAAAATCCTGTACCCGGCACAAATGCCACTTTTCTTCTTACTGCGTCAGCAAGCATTTCCCTGGTATTGATATAATGGGGCAATTTCAGCCATATGAAGAAGCCGCCTTCGGGTCTTGACCACATAGCTATTCCGGAAAGATTTTCCTCCAGAGCCTGCAGCATAGCATTTCTTCTTTTATGGTATATCTTTATAAATTCAGTTATGTTATCTTTCCAGGAAGGGTCCGAAAAGTATTCATACGCTATCCTCTGAGAAAAAGAGCTGCTGCATAGTATGGAAGACTGGACTCCAAGTGTAAGTTTTTCAAGTATGAGGTGAGGAGCAACTATCCAGCCAATTCTAAAACCCGGGGCAAATAATTTGGAAAGGGTACTTATATATATTACACTTTTATTGTCGCCCATAATATCCATTTCTTTTATGGATGGTACAGGTTTCCCCTCATATCTTAGCATTCCATATGGATTATCTTCAATAATTATGGTATTGTATTTTTTCACAATTTTTAATAGCTCTATCCTCCGGGCACTGCTTAAGGTAAGTCCGGAAGGATTTGAAAAATTTGGAACAAGATATATGAATTTTGCTATTTTCTTACTATCCGAAAGATACTTTAATTTTTTCTCGGCTTCGGCGACAATAATGCCGTCCTTATCCGAAGGGATACCGTCTATTTTTGCTTCGTAGGCTTTAAATGCATTCAGTGCACCTGTGTAGGCCGGTGCTTCGGTTATAATGTGGTCGCCTGAATTAATAAATACCTTTGCCAGAAGGTCCAGGGCCTGCTGTCCTCCTGTAGTGATTATCATATCCTCTTCATCAGTTTTAATCCCTTCCAGGGCCATCACTTCTGTAAGTTTTGTCCTCAGGGGGTAATATCCGTTAGAGTCGCCATACTGCAGACTTATGTCTCCGTCTGTCTTCAAGGAACGCTTTATATATCTTTCTAGCTTCTGGTAATTTAAAGCTCTGACTTCAGGCAATCCTCCAGAGAAGGAGATGATATCCTGCCGTGCCGAAAGGGAAAGCAGGTCCCTGATTTCAGATGATGTCATTCCCTGGGTACGTCTGGAATAAAGGTGTTTCCAATAATCAAAAGTTACTTTTTTAGTCATCAGTACCGGTTCAAAGATTTTATATAAATAATGTTCATGTAATTAAAAGGATAATGCTCATCCAAAAAACAAAGATTTTTAAATAATAAATTATAAATATATATTAAATCGTCCAAAACTTCAAAAGTGATTTACAAGTTTAAACAATATTATTAAATGTTATAATTAATCAGAAATCTAATGCAAGATATTAATTATAATTATGAGCAAAAAATTGACAATAAGGGATATTTCCGCAGAAGAGCTGGAAAAAATCAGGATAAAATACGCAAGCTGCAATTTTTGGTTTGAAAAAGGTGAAAATAATTTAATAAAAGAAATATTGGATATAAGAAGCCTGCCTGATTTAAAATACATGTTGAGATTTAGGTTCTATGAAAAAAGCTATAAAAAAAAAGGGCAGAAAAAACTTGGAATTTTTATTAATAACGGGGGCACAGTAAAGGGTGCCTTTAGAAACAGACATTGCGCAGGAATATTATGTGCCGGCGGTTACAGTCTATTTCCAAAATTAAGGTCGTTTAAGGTATATCCCCCCGATCCCAGGAGCACTTTTCTGGGCTGCATATGTATAGAACCTTCTCAGAGGGGGCTGGGAATTAAAAAAAGGCTGCTCATTGATCTGGAGAAAGACCTTATAAAAAAGAAAGCTTATGCTATAGAAACAATAGGTAAAAGGCTGGATGATGATATTGACGAAGAAGAATTCGAGAACAGCCCGCTGTTATCATTTAAATTTCTGATAAACAACGGCTTTTATCTCAAGAAAAATGACCGTCTCTACCCTCTTTTAAGACTTGATCTAAAAAGCATAGCCGTAGATTTTTCCGTAGAAAAGGAAGGTCTTAAAAAAATAGCATATAAGAAGGCGGTAAGAAGTCCCGTTATAATGAAAGAGAAGTGATTTGAAAATGCTAATTCTTGCCCGGTTATTATTTGATTTTTAGGGACTATAAAGCTTATAATAATTTGTTTTTATTTTTTATATTATTTATAAGGATAACTGACAGGCAGAAAAGTTTAGACAAAGCCACCTAAAGGGGAAAAATCAATGAATATTTATGAAGAATCCATAATCATGCACAAAAAAAACCAGGGCAAGATCGATGTGGTCTCCAAGGTAGAGGTGAAAAATGAAAAGGACCTTTCACTCGCTTATTCTCCAGGAGTCGCCGGTCCATGCATGGAAATTAATAAAGACCCCTCAACATTGAATACATATACAGCAAGAGGGAATATGATAGCGGTTGTCTCAGATGGTTCTGCGGTACTCGGTCTGGGTAATATAGGTGCAAGGGCAGCTTTGCCTGTAATGGAAGGGAAATGTGTCCTTTTCCGCCAGTTTGGAGGAGTTTCTGCTTTTCCATTGTGCATAGACAGTCAGGATATTGATACGTTAGTAGAGACGGTAAAACTCCTCGAGCCATCGTTTTCGGGTATTAATCTGGAAGATATATCGGCACCCCGGTGTTTTGAAATAGAGGATAGATTGAAAAGAGAAACAGGGATGCTTATATTCCATGATGACCAGCATGGTACTGCAATAGTTACTCTGGCAGGGCTTTTCAATGCATGCAGATTATATGAAAAAGATATAAGGGATTTGAAAATAATTATAAATGGCGCAGGTGCCGCAGGGAGTTCAATCCTGAATCTATTAAACTATATTGATGTAAATAATATTATAGTATGTGACTCGAAAGGGACAATATTCCGGGGAAGAGCAGGCCTTGGGGACTATAAAGAGAAGATAGCAGATATTACCAATCCCTACGGACTGGAAGGGAGTCTTTCTGATGCTGCTAAGGAAGCAGACATTTTTATCGGGGTATCTGCAGCTGGCCTGCTGGCACCGGAGGTGATAGCTGTTATGAAAAAAGATCCTATAATATTCGCCCTTGCCAACCCGGAACCGGAGATAAATCCAGACCTTGCAAAAAAAGCTGGAGTAAAAATAGTTGCTACCGGGAGAAGCGATTATCCTAATCAGGTAAATAATGTCCTGGCATTTCCCGGAATATTCAGGGGAGCACTTGATTCGGGGGCAGGTGAGATAAATATGGAGATGAAGCTTGCTGCAGCAAGGGCGATTGCAGATATAGTATCTGATGATTTAAGATATGACTATATTATTCCCAAACCATTCGATCCGAAAGTACTTCCATCAGTAGCGGCGGCTGTCGCACGATCTGCGGTAAAGTCAGGATGTGCAGGTGATGGCATAGATATTGAAAAGATAAGATTAAGGGCCGAAAATATTACAGGGTCCGGGAAAGATGTTTGAATTATAAAATAAAAAAAACAAGAATTTTTCAATAATAGCATAAGCAACTTTATAATAATACAGGATTATCATCAGTCATTTAATAATTCAGCAGTAATAGGTTTAATATTTTTGGCTTTTTTCTGAAGTATATTCATTTCTTTTTTTGTTAATGGTTCAAATTTATCTGCTATATCACATGCCCACCATAAGAACTCTAAATGGCCTGGCGCTATGGCAGATGTAACCGGTTTTGACAGGGTAAACCTTAAGGCAAGATTAGCTTCCTTAAAATCACCTACGGGGCAATACCAGCACTTTGGCCAAATTTTTTCTTCATTTTCTTCCCATTTTCTCTTAGCCATAGATTTAATGGCCAGTATTCCCATATTTTTATCCTGAGCTTTTTTAAGGACCCGGGGACCGAAATTGTCTTTTATCCAGCATACCCAGTTGAAGGGAAAAAGGATTGTATCAAAATCAAAGTTTTCTATCAAAGCCAGGGCTGCTTCCTCGCTGTGGGCTGAAAATCCAATATATCTGACCAGACCCTTTTCCCTGGCCCTGATAAGGGTTTCCAATGCACCGCCAGGTCCAGTTATAGTCTTTACGTCTGATAAGTTAAAAACACTATGCAGCTGGTAAAGATCAAAATAATCTGTCTTGAGAAGCTTTAATGATTCAATAAGGTCTTCTTCTGCTTCTGCGGCAGTCCTTTTAAAAGTCTTACAGGCCAGGAAACAATTCTTCCTGTAAGGTTTAAGAGCAGGACCCAGAAGTTCCTGGGCATTTCCGTATAAAGGCGCCACATCAAAATAATTTATTCCACGGTCAATTGCCATGGATACATACCTGGATGCAACTTCAGGCTCTTCGTTAATAATTATTATCCCCCCAAAGCCTACAATAGAGAGTTTTTCGTCTGTTTTTCCCAGAATTCTCTTTTCCATTTCTTTCTCCATGTAAAGATATATTATATAAAAATTATAAGACGGTTTTTTATATTAAGCAAAAAATATTGTAAAAATATTGTAAAAATAACTGTACAAAATTTTTTATATATGCTAACATCTTCACTTAATTTTGTATGTTTGAAATTTAAATATAAAATAAAACCTGCGAACAGGAATAGTAAGTACTGATGCAGCATACAGAGAGCCGCTGGCGCTGAGAATGCGGCTGAAACGCTGGTACTGAATGGGCCTGCGAGGTGGCTGTAACAAATCTTTGACCGGATGAGTTTTACAACGGTCAGCAGAGACTAAGACAGTCCGGCTTCCTCCGTTATCAGAGGATAAGATATTATAAGTATCTGAAATTATAAGGGTACAGGGGATCTGGAAAATATTTTTTAAATGATTCCCTGTGAAGTAGGGTGGCACCGCGGGAAATAAACCTCTCGTCTCTATTAACGGTAGGGACTTTGAGAGGTTTTTTTATTTTATCTATAAAAACATACAAATAGCCAAACTTTTAAAAAAGGAAAGGAAGATAAAATGCCAAAAGATGAAGAAAAGAAAATATTTCTTACAGAAGAGGAAATGCCGCGTCAGTGGTATAATATAAATCCTGATCTGCCTAAACCGCTGGATCCGCCGCTGCATCCTAAAACGGGCAAACCATTGACCCCTGACGATCTGTCAATCTTGTTCCCGATGTCCCTGATAATGCAGGAAGTAAGCATGGACAGGTACATAGATATACCGGAAGAGCTTCTGGACATCTATAAGATCTGGAGGCCGTCACCTCTGGTAAGGGCCATTAAACTGGAGAGATTACTTGATACGCCGGCAAAGATATATTATAAAAATGAAAGCGTCAGCCCGGCGGGAAGCCACAAGCCCAATACTGCAATAGCACAGGCCTACTATAATAAAAAAGAAGGTGTGAATAAGCTGACTACCGAGACGGGAGCGGGGCAATGGGGAAGTGCCCTGTCATTTGCATGCAGCCTGCTTGACATCGACCTTACGGTGTATATGGTAAGGTGCAGCTATGACCAGAAGCCATACAGGAAACTGATGATGAAAATATGGGGAGCTGATTGCATTGCTTCTCCGTCGGATACTACAGAATCGGGTAGAGCGATACTTGAAAAGGATCCGGACTGCTCCGGCAGTCTCGGAATAGCCATAAGCGAAGCAGTGGAAGTAGCGGCAAAGAGCGGGGGCAGGATAAAGTATTCTCTGGGCAGTGTATTAAACCATGTACTTTTACATCAGACAATCGTAGGGCTGGAGACTAAAAAACAGCTTGAAAAGATTGAAGTGGAACCAGATATCCTGATAGGCTGTGTTGGAGGCGGAAGCAATTTTGCCGGATTTGCATTTCCCTTTGTGCCGGATAAGCAGGCCGGAAAAGATATAAGGATAATAGCTGTTGAACCTGATGCATGCCCCACCCTCACAAAAGGGCCATTTGCCTATGATTACGGGGATACTGCAAAAATGGCTCCTATTGCAAAGATGTTTACCCTGGGACATGATTTTGTACCCCAGCCAATACATGCAGGAGGGCTCAGATATCATGGGATGGCCCCGCAGTTAAGCCTTCTGGTAAAAGAGAATATAATAGAAGCAGTGGCTCTTCCACAAAATCCTGTGTTTAAAGCATCTATGGATTTTGCCAATACAGAAGGGATAATACCTGCACCAGAAACCGCCCATGCCATAAAGACAGTTGTAGACGAGGCATTAAAGTGCAGGGAAACGGGAGAAGAAAAGGTTATTGTATTTAACTTCAGCGGACACGGCCATTTCGATCTTGCTGCTTACGATGCTTATATGAATGGAGAACTGGTGGATTTTGCTTATCCTGATGAGAAGATAAAAGAATCCATTAAAAATCTTCCAAAAGTTTAAAAAATATTACTTATGGGGCCCTTTATAACAGATAAGGGTCCCATATACAATTCTTTAAAAAAAATATACTTGCTTTTTTCTAGATAACTCTATATATTTATACAGGTAGTTTTAGGTAGAATTGGCAAATAGGAGTTTCTTCAAATAATCAGACCTTAAATTTCAAAATTATTATATACAGGTAATTACGTACCCGAAAATCTAAAGCCAGGATAAATGATATAATTCTTATCCAATAAACATATATTAAGATTATTAATATCCGGCCAATATAATAAAGAAAAAAGTGCCTGCATATTTAAGAGTTTTAAGTTGTGCTTTTTGTTCAATCTACCGATTAAGGATGTTTTTTAATAGAAAAGAATGGATATAAATTAGGATATCCGTGAAAGGAGTATTTGTTAATGACGGGAATGGAAGAAATAAATAAAGATATATTAAATGAAAAATTGCTTTCTGATTTAAGAGTTATTGCCAGACAGCTTGATATCCCTGGAATAAACAGATTAAAGAAGGATGAGCTTATTGACAGGATAATCAAGGAAGTATCAGGAGATGGCGCTAAAACCGGACAGGTAAGGAGCAGTGATAGCATAATGATAGGAGAACGGAATTTTACCGGAGATAATTATATAGAAAAAGATGAAAAAGAAGGAGAGGAGGAGGCTGACAGCGGAAAGGAAGAAAATAAGGAGCTTTCTCAGGAAAAAGAAGAAGGCAGGGAAAAGGTTAAGGAAAATAAGCCGCCTACTTCTTCGATATCCCTGCCAGAAAAAGTAAAAAAGGAGCCTGACACCATAAGCGGGAGTATGAAGAGGGGTATATCTGAAGGGACAGAAGAAAAGAAAAGGCAGCAGGAAAAGAGTAAGAAGGAAATTCAGGTTTACGATGAGTGCATGCAGGGCATTCTTGATATTCTTGCGGACGGATACGGCTTCCTGAGGACCAGCGGTTACCTTGCTGGTTCCAAAGATATATATGTGTCACAGTCCCAGATCAGAAGGTTCAGGCTGCGGCAGGGAGATGAAGTATACGGTAAGGTTCGCCCTCCAAAAGATAGTGAAAAATATGATGCGCTGCTGAGGATTGAAAAAGTAAATGGCGAAGATCCGAATATTATAAGGTCAAGGATAGCTTTTGAAAAACTGACGCCGATATATCCTATTGAACGGCTAAGACTGGAAACCGGGGATGCAGACAATATAACTCCCAGAATTATAGATCTTATAGCACCCATAGGAAAGGGCCAGAGAGGGCTTATCGTATCCCCTCCTAAAGCAGGAAAGACAACCATCCTAAAAGATCTTGCAAACAGTGTTTCTGAAAACAATCCTGACGTGGATATAATAGTACTGCTTATAGATGAAAGGCCTGAAGAGGTTACGGATATGGAAAGATCCGTAAGGGGTGAAGTAATAAGTTCGACTTTTGACCAGCCTTCGGATAACCATATTCAGGTAGCAGAACTTGTAATGCAGAGGGCAAAGAGGCTTGTGGAACACGGGAGGGATGTTCTCATTCTCCTTGACAGCATAACCAGGCTTGCAAGGGCTTACAACCTTTCCATACCGGCAAGCGGAAGAGTTCTTTCCGGGGGTGTGGATTCATCTGCCCTTTTCCCGCCTAAGAGGTTTTTTGGTGCAGCAAGGAACATAGAAGATGGTGGCAGTCTAACGATACTGGCCACGGCTCTTATAGATACGGGATCCAGGATGGATGATGTGATCTTTGAAGAGTTTAAGGGTACAGGCAATATGGAGATAAATCTTGACAGGTCGCTTGCCGACAAAAGGATATTCCCTGCAATCGATATAACAAGATCCGGTACAAGAAAAGAAGAACTGCTAATGGACCGGGAAGAAGCAAAGATAGTCTGGAGGCTCAGGAGGCTGATATACGAAAAACAGCCCGATGTTGCAATAGAGCAGCTTATAGACTATATAAAAAATACCAGGTCCAATAAGGATTTCCTGAGGGCAATAGAGGCTTCATTTAATAAGCAGGGAAAATGATCTGCTCTCCCCCTTCCCTGAAACATAGATATTATGTTTACGCCTTCATATATTTGTGATAAGATTTATCATTTAAATTAATTGTAAACAGATATTATATATAAATAAGGAATAAGATGAAAAAGAATATACACCCGGATTACCAGGAATGCACGGTAATTTGCTCCTGCGGCAATACTTTTAAGACCAGATCGACAAAAAAAGAATTAAAAGTCGAAATATGTTCGGCCTGCCATCCTTTCTATACCGGCAAACAAAAACTGGTAGACTCCGGGGGCAGGGTAGAGAGGTTCAAAAAACGTCTTAACAAAAAAATGAAATAGTAACCTGCAACCAGGTTTTGATTATAAATTTTATATCATGAAAAGAGACTTTGATGGCAGAAAATTCAAATAAATATCAGGTAGGCGGCCAGGCCGTGATAGAAGGGGTTATGATGAGGGGCAAAAACTTCTGGTCTTTGGCTGTAAGAAGGCCCGATAAGACCATTTCCACCAGGCTGTTTAAGAATTCATCTCTTGTCCTGAATAATAAATTTTTACATTTACCCTTTATCAGGGGAGTGGTTGTTCTTGTGGAAAGCATGGCAGTGGGCTTCAGGGCACTTAGCTACTCAGTGAATGAAGCCACCGAAGAGGAAATACATTTTTCCAGGAAAGAGATGGCGATTGCGATAATCATCGCCGTTGTTTTTGCAGTAGGGGTATTTTTCGTACTCCCGACCCTTATCGGCAGAAGTTTTTCTGCTTATTTTCCAAATACTGTTGTATATAACCTTCTTGAAGGCCTCATAAGGATAGCTCTTTTTCTGGGTTATATACTGGTTATATCCCAGCTAAAAGATATTAAGAGAATATTCCAGTATCATGGAGCAGAGCATAAGACAATACAGGCTTATGAAAATGATGAAGATGTAATAGTTGGTAATGTAAAGAAATATACTACACTGCATGTAAGATGTGGAACAAGCTTTCTTTTGATAGTAATGATAGTAGCTATATTTGTATTTGCTCTTCTTGGCAGGCCTCCTCTTATTTTGAGGATACTGTACCGTGTCCTTCTTATTCCTGTAATCGCAGGTATATCATATGAGTTTATCAAAATTGCAGGAAAGTTTTCAAAATACAGGATTGTAAATATTTTATTCTATCCCGGTCTCTTACTCCAGAAGATTACTACAAGGGAACCTGATGAATCCCAGATAGAAGTGGCAATAAGCTCTTTCAAAAGAGTAATAGAAGCAGAGGAAGAGTTTAAAAACGGAAGAGTAGTGAAGGGAACAGCTTCAGGGTAGCAGTAAGGCTATTGTCTAACAATAATCCCTTTTTGCATGCAATTATAAGCCCATAACGGCAAAAATATAAATTCAATGTTGGTATCTGGAATGAATGAATTACTTGAAAAATTGAAAATATTTGAAGACGAGCATAAAAAACTGATGGAAAAGCTTTCAGATCCCGAGATCTCCACTGATCCGGGGAAAATCAGGGAATATGGGAAAAAAGCATCGGAAATGGAAGAAGTCGTGAAGCTTGCAGGTGATTACCGTCAGGTCATTTCCTCCCTTAAGGAAGCAGATGAGATGCTTGATTCTGAAAAGGATGAAGAGATGAAGGATTTTTTAAAGGAGGAGATTGAAAAAAATAATAAAAAAAAGGCTATTCTTGAAAAGAAAATATTGTTTTTCCTGTCTCCAAAGGACCCAAATGATAAGAGGAATGTAATTGTAGAGATAAGGGCCGGCGCAGGTGGCGATGAGGCTGCACTTTTCGCCGGAGTCCTATACAGACTTTATATCAGATATGTTGAAAGCAGGAAATGGAAGCATTCCCTCCTGAGTTCAAACAGCCTTGGCATAGGCGGATTCAAGGAAATAATATTCGATATACAGGGGGAAAACGTATACGGAATCATGAAGTATGAGTCAGGTGTCCACCGTGTACAGAGGGTCCCGACAACGGAGTCTCAGGGAAGGATTCATACATCAACAGCAACTGTAGCAGTAATGCCAGAAGTCGAAGAAGTTGAAGTAGAAATAGATCCAGGTGAGTTGAGGATAGACGTATTCAGGTCCAGCGGTCCGGGAGGTCAGTCGGTAAATACAACCGATTCTGCCGTAAGGGTCACCCATGTACCAACCGGGATGGTGGTTAGCTGCCAGGATGAAAAATCCCAGCTTCAGAACAAGGAAAAAGCTTTAAAAATATTGAGGGCCAGATTAAAGGAAGAAGAAGAAAGGAAACAGAAGGACCAGCAAACGGAAAACCGGAGAATGCAAATAGGCACCGGTGACAGGAGTGAAAGGATAAGGACATATAATTATCCCCAGGGCAGGGTTACGGACCACAGGATCAATTTGACCCTTTACAGGCTGAATGATATTTTGGAAGGAGACCTGGATGAACTGATAAGTGCTCTCAAACAGGCGGATGAAGAAAAAAAAGTGGAAAAGCTGGGAGTGTAGTCTGTTGGAGATATGGACAGTTAAAAAGATCCTTGAATGGGGGATTGAATTTTTCAAAAAAAAAGATATACCGCAGTCCCGCCTTTCGTCTGAGCTTCTCCTGGCTTCAGTACTTGACCTATCAAGGATGGATCTCTACCTTAATTATGACAGGGTCCTGGAACCCAGGGAGCTTGCAGAATACAAGAAATATATCTTAAAGAGGCTCGATTACATGCCCATACAGTATATACTCGGTGAGGCGCACTTTAGAAGTATAAAACTGAAAGTGGATAAAAATGTGCTGATACCCCGGCCCGAAACAGAGCTTCTGGTAGAGAAGGCGATTGGTGAGACAAAAAGAATCCTGGAGAAAATAGGCTCTGTAAACATTTTGGAGATAGGAACAGGAAGTGGAGCCGTAACATTAAGCCTTTACAGTGAGCTTGCCCGGGAACTGCCGGAAAATAAAGGTAAAATAAGAGTCACTTCAACTGATATAAGTCCCCGGGCCATAGAAATAGCGGCAAGGAATGCTGACAGCATACTGGCCGATGATTGGAAGAAAAATATTGAGTTTATTAACTGTGATATTATGCCGGAAGATGATCGGGGGCGGCCGGCAGAGAAAAAGAAGAGGTTTGACCTTATTGTATCCAATCCTCCCTATATCAAGGAAAAAAATTTTTCAGGCCTGCCGCGTGAAGTTAAGGATTATGAACCAAAGAAGGCTCTTGTCGCCGGTGAGACCGGGCTTGAAGTTTATGAAAAGATACTGTCAAAGATCAAGAATCTCTTACCGGGCGGATCCTTATGCATACTCTTTGAAACAGACCCCGATTTAAGCAAAGGCCTTGTTGAGCTGGTTGGGAGATACTTGAATGCAGAAAGGATAACTCTCGAAAAAGACTATAATAAAAAGGATAGGATCCTTTCCGTATATGTTTGATTAAATCAGCAGCACAAACCGTATTTACATTTATCCCCAATGCAGGTTTTATAATTATGCCAACAGGGCTTATTATTTAAACTATAAGCAATATATTGCGAAATCGCATTGGACATTTTAAAAAAAATCATTATAATAATTGTGCGGTTGGAAAATGGAGTACATTTCTACGGCGCGGGGTGGAGCAGTCTGGTAGCTCGTCGGGCTCATAACCCGAAGGTCATAGGTTCAAATCCTATCCCCGCTACCACGTAAGTCATAAATTATATTCCATAGTATTTCAATAATATGGAATTTTTCTTGATCTGTATAATCACCAGAATATGATAACCGACCCCGAAATTTTAAAAAATAAATGCCCGGGGTATAAATTTCTAACACATAAAAGCCGTAAGGGCATGAATAGTATATAATATCTATGTAAAGCTGTTGTTACCAAAATAGCGGGGATAATGGTTAATGGTAACAGTAAATAAAAGTAAAATTTATGGTAAATATTAAGGTAAGGTTTTAATATTATAAAAATGATGGAGACGACATCCAGGCATAAAAAAATAAATCCCGGCAGGACATTGATAACTGCTGCAACTTTGCTGATGGTAGCTGCCCTTATTTTTGCTATCTTATTCTCCGGGTGCAGTATGCTGGAGAGTGCAAAAGGCTTCCTGGTTGAGAGGTTTTCTAACGAAAAGCATATGGAAGCAGCAGTCGAAACAGTAGATATCTTTTTTGAGCTGCTTATGAAAAAGGACTACGATGGAGCGTATGAATATATAAGCTCAGCTGATAAAAACAGCAGGAGCAGGCAGGATTTTGTAATGGAGTTTGATGATGTTACAGATATTGTAGATGTTGAAATAAATCAGGTTGAAATCAAAAATAATATTTCCATTGTAAATATTGACATCATTGACAGTTATGACGGTGAAAAAAAGATGTACAAGGATATAGAGGTATCACTCATTAAGGAAGAGGATGAAAACTGGAGAATAGTATTCTGGAAATAGCCAAAAAGATTTCAATGCAGCAGATAACGGCAGATGGCAGCAGGGACAAAAAGCAGGATACGGTGCCGTATGAGATCCTTCTGCGCATTGTTTTAAATAAGGAAATAATATCTGCCGTATCATGTTCCCCGGGTAATCTGGTAGAACTTGCATATGGGTATGCAGTTTCTAACGGATATGTTGATAACCACAGGGATATATGCTTTATAGAGCTTGGCAGGGGGAATGGGGAAAGCGGAATAGCTGGAGAAAAAATTAACGATGCATACAGCAGTTCAATTGCAAGGATAAAGACAGTTGATGAAAAGAAAAGTAAATATAAAAAAGGTCAATCATGCAGGGGGTTCTCTAAAAAAATATTTACTTATGCATATGGGAATAGGAAAAACAAAATTCCAGGATCCCCGGAGTCTAAAATTAAAATAAGATCAGATGTTATATCCGGACTTGATGAAAAAAATATTTCTGGCCAGAAATATAAAAGCAGGTTCGGTGGTCTGCATTCCGCCTCCCTTTTTGGGAGCATGGGGCAGGTTATAAAAGTTATGGAAGATACAGGCAGGCGCAATTGCATTGATAAGATATTGGGATATATTTTTATAAGGGAACTTGATCCCGGGGATAAGATAATATTTACGTCCGGCAGGATATCGGCGGATCTTGTCTTTAAGATGTCCCGGATACCTGTTCCGGTAGTGGTGACAAATTCTTCGGTTTCTTATAATGCTGCCGTGCTGGGTGCCAGGACCGGTCTTACAATCGTAGGTTATGCAAGGGGGAAAAGGTTCAATATATACAGCTGTCCCGAAAGGATAGTTTAAAAAAAGCTAGAAAGGCATATTTTGAAAGTTCTGTTTTTAGGGGATGTTATAGGGAAGCCAGGAAGGAATGCACTGAAAAAAAAGCTGGATCAGTTAATACGTCAAAATGAAGCTGATATGGTTATTGCAAACGGTGAAAATTCTGCAGGAGGGATAGGAATATCGGCAAAGACATGTAAGGACCTGTTTGATTCCGGGGTCGATATAGTAACTACCGGGAATCATGTATTTAAAAAAAGGGAGATATACAGCATACTGGACAGGGAACCAAGGTTGCTTAAACCTGCCAATTATCCTCCGGATACTCCGGGAAGGGGTTATAATGTATATAAAATTGATAGAATTGGAGGGTTGAAGGTAGCGGTAATAAATCTTTGCGGAAGGGTGTTTATTGATAATCTGGATTGCCCGTTCAGGACTGTTAACAGGATACTCGAATATGTGAGAGAGGAAACGCCTGTTATAATAGTCGATATGCATGCGGAGGTCACTTCGGAAAAGGTAGCCATGGGATGGTTTTTAAACGGCAGGGTTAGCGCTGTAATCGGAACACATACCCATATCCAGACAGCAGATGAAAGGATACTTCCTGGAGATAGTACTGCATATATAACTGATGTGGGAATGGTAGGACCACGGGACTCGGTTATCGGCGTAGAGAAAGAAAATATTATAAAAAAGTTTATTTCCGGCATGCCTCAGAAATTTACAGTTGCAAAAGGTGATGTATGGATAAACGGAGCCCTGATTGATATAGATGGCGAAAGCGGTAAGGCGGGAGCCATTAAAAGAATAAACTTTCAGATTGATAGCATAAGTAATTTTTATGATTCAGATAAAGAAAGTGACTCTTAATTCCAATCTGCGGGGGCTGTTGGATAATTAAAAAGATAAAATGCCGGTTAAAAGGATTAATAAAGGAATAAGAGGCCTGTATGGATGACAGGGCGGTAACGCTATCTATGGAGACAATAAAGCGTTTCGGGATGATAGAATATGGAGACAGTATACTGATATCTGTTTCAGGAGGACCCGATTCTGTTTTCCTGACCCATCTTTTATACAATCTGAAAAATAAGTTTGGCCTCGAACTGTATGGATTCAGCCTGGATCATACAACAAGAAAAGGCCAGTCCGGCAGGGATATGGAATTTGTAAAAAATCTTTACAGCAGGATGGATATAAAACTCTTCTGCGAAAAAGTGGATGCAGCAGGGTGGTCCAGGATGAAGGGGCTTTCATTTCAGGAAGGTGCAAGGAAGATAAGACTTTGTTATCTTAACGATATTGCAGAGAAATATGATATTAAGAAGATAGCGGCAGGGCATAACAGGGATGATAACATGGAGACTTTCCTGATGAGATTAATAAGGGGGGCGGGGGCAAGGGGCCTCTCTGGAATAAAACCTTTCAGTGGGAAGATTATAAGGCCTCTTATAAATACACCCGGGAAGGAAATAAAAGGTTATCTTGAATGGAAAGGTATACCATATTGCCTGGACCGGTCCAACCTTGAAAACAAATATCTCAGAAACCGTATCAGGAATCTTCTCATACCCTACATAGAGGAGAATTTTTTTAAAAATTTCAAAAGCAGCATGAACCGTTCTATAGAAATATTGAGGGATGAGGAAAATTTTCTGAGCAGATATTCTATGAATAGGCTGGAAAAGGTTGCATATTTCAGCAGAAGCAGGGATAAAAAAAGGACTGTATATCTAAAAATACCAATAGAAACCATTGTATCCAGTTCAGTTGCGATCCGGAGGAGGATTATGATTTGTGCTTTAGAAAAGATAAATGGCACATCCGAGGATATAAGCTTTAGAAACATAGAAGATATATTAAAGCTTACAGGATCGGGATCGGGAGAAAATAAATGGATTAAACCTCTAAAAAATCTTATGGTTTTCAGGATAAATGGTTTTATACATATGGCAAACACCGATTTTATGGAAGAGTTACCTGATGTAATAAAGCCTTATATTACGGAAAGGACCGGAAAGAAAATAAAGGGTTCTTATAACCGGGAAGTCTATACAGATATAATAATAGGCGGTGAGACGGAGCTTGAAGATTTTGGGATGGCTGTCCGGGCCGGCCTGATGGAATCGGCCGGTGATTTTAAAAGCTCCCCCTGCTCAAAGGCATTTCTTGATTATGAAAAAATTATACTGCCTGTAAAAGTAAGAAGCTGGAGGAAGGGAGACAGGTTTTACCCGCTTGGAGCAGGAGGAAGCAGGAAGCTGCATGATTTTTTTATTGATAAAAAGATACCGGTCAACAGAAGAAAAAATATACCTGTATTTTGCGATGCCGAAAAAATAATATGGATAGGTAAAATGAGAATTGACAGCAGGGTAAAGATAACCCCTGAAACATTAAAGTTTCTTTGTCTCGAGCTATTTGAAAAATAATCTTTATGTGATTTAATAAAATCAGATATTTGCAGGAGTATTAAATGAATAGATACAGGACAATAGAAGAGGATGGGGAAAGAATCCTGATATATAATAATGAGAAAATAAAAGTTCTTATTGACGAGTCCTCGCTAAAAAAAAGGATAAAAGAACTGGGATCAATGATAACTGCTGATTATAAAGATATGGATCCGGTGATTGTATCAGTGTTAAGGGGATCATTTATTTTCCTGGCTGATATATGCAGGGAGATAATGATACCGGTTGTATTTGATTTTATGGCTGTGTCAAGTTATGGAAATTCTAAAGTTAGCTCAGGCATTGTCAGGATAACAAAAGACCTGGAGTTCAGCATAGAGGGTAGAGAGGTCCTTATAATAGAGGATATTATTGATTCAGGCAGGACCCTGAATTATCTTGTTAAAAATTTAAAAGCAAGAAATCCCAGAAATATAGAAATATGCGCGCTTCTTGATAAGAATGTGCCGAGGAAGATGAAAAATAGTGTTAAATATAAAGGATTTGATATACCTAATAAATTTGTTGTGGGCTATGGACTTGATTATGAGGAAAAGTACAGGAATATACCTTTTATCGGGTATATTGAAAATGACCAATATTTATAATAATATTTAAGTTTAGCTATAATTCAGTAAAAAAGGAGTTGTTTTAAATTTGAAAAATGATTTCAATAAAAAAGATAATAACAATAATAAAGGATTCAGGAGCAGGAGCTTTAAGAATATAGCACTTCTCATCCTTCTGATAGTGATTATGTTTCTTATATTTAGAAATCCG
>CAZLXJ010000038.1:0-10503 GCA_964563645.1 uncultured Actinomycetota bacterium
TTGAATCTGCTGAATCAAGGCAATATATATATGATTCTATTGAAAAAGCAGCAGATATTATGGAAGAGGTGTTAGGGCTGTTGGGATATATGAATCTAATATGATAAGAGATGCTGGATTGTAATAATTACATATTTCAATTGGAGTTTTAAAGCAGTTTTTCATATTATAGAACATAAGGGTTATGTAAATTTCTAACACCGTATAAAGAAGATGCGTAATAAGCTTAAATAATATACTGGATAAGCCTCATAAAAGTTCTGCAGTGATTGTAAATGCCTTATATATGTTTCATCTATCAATTTGCAGGATCAAATTAAAGATATATTTGGTGTTAAGCAATTTGATTACTTGCAAATAAACATTAACAATATTACTATTTAATAAAAGCAAGAAAGATACCTTTTAACCAATAGCAAATCTATTACTTATAGTTATAGGTAAAATAAATAAAAATTATTTATAACATAAACAAGGAGTTAACAATGAGACCAGTAACTATTTTTACAGGACAATGGGCTGATTTAACTTTTGAGCAGATGTGTAAAACAGCCTCGGAAATGGGCTATGAAGGACTGGAACTTGCTACCTGGGGAAACCATATCGATCCTAAAAAGGCAGCCGAAGATGATGGATACATAAAACAGATAAAAGATACAATGGAAAAATATAATTTAAAAACCTGGGCAATAAGCGCCCATCTATGCGGCCAGCTGGTAGGAGATGTATATGACAGAAGACATAATGGGTTTGCCCCTGCATCCGTTGCTGATAATCCCCGGGCTATGAGGCAGTGGGCTACGCAGGAGGTTAAATATATAATAGAAGCTGCAGAAAATCTGGGCATTAAAATAATAACCGGTTTTACCGGATCACCGATATGGAATTACTGGTATTCTTTTCCACAGACGAGCGAAGATATGATAGATGAAGGTTATCAAACTATCGTAGAAAGATGGTCTCCATTGTTTGATGAAATGGATAAGAGAGGCATAGTATTTGCTCTGGAAGTTCATCCTACCGAAATAGCATATGATTATTATACTTTTGTAAAACTGCTGGAGGCTTTTGATAACAGGAAAACACTGGGTATGAATTTTGACCCCAGTCATCTATTATGGCAGGGAATGAAACCACATCTTATGATTAGGGAATTACCTGAACGTGTATATCATGTACACATAAAAGATGCCTCTGTAACCCTGGATGGGTTAACCGCAATACTTGGCTCCCATATAGAATTTGGAAAGACAAAAAGAGGATGGAATTTCCGTTCCCCGGGAAGAGGGGATGTTGACTTCAGTGCAATAATACGTGAACTAAATGAAATAGACTATAACGGGCCTCTTTCGGTGGAGTGGGAAGATTCGGGTATGGACAGATTAAGGGGTGCTGCTGAAGCTTATGAGTTTGTAAAGAAAATAGACATAAATCCCAGTTCAGGCGCATTTGATGAGGCTTTAAAGAAATAAAGCATTTATTAAACCAATATATTAAATTTTTTGGTATATAACCCTGGATAGCTTAAAACTGTTTACAAAAATTGGGGGTAAGGCTATATAAAAATATTTAGCCTGTTGAGGAGTATGTAATATTTTTAATTTAGAATGTTTTAACCGCATAAATTTGTAATGCTATTATATTTTAGATAATTATTAATAAGATTCCCAGAAATTGAATATGAAAGAAACCAATATAAAAACACCTACAATGAGAGACATAGCCCGTATTGCAGGAGTTTCCCAGGCTACTGTTTCATATGTTATAAATAATTCAAATGATATCTCGGAAGCGGTCAGAAAAAATGTTCTCGATGCTGCTGACAGACTTGGTTATATACCAAATTTTGTGGCAAGGAATCTTAAAATAAGGAAAACCAATATATTAGGTATAATAGTCCCGGACGTTATGAACAACTACTATAATGAGATGATAAAATATGCTGAGGAAATGGCCAGGGGAATGGGCTATTTTATATTTATCTGTTATACAATGCATAACAAAGATATTGAAGACTGGTATGTAATATCACTAATACAGCAAAAGGTTGCAGGTGTGATTATATGTTATGGACTGACCAACAGGGACTGTTATAAGAAACTGCAAAAATATAATATACAATTTGTAGTTATAGACGACGAGTTAAATGAGGTTGAAGGAACTGCGCCCAGCATACTGGTAGATAATATCAAGGGCAGCTTTCTTGCAGTTAAACATTTTATATCATCACGCATTAAGGACATAGCTTACTGCAGTGAGCCCCTTTATAGCTATGCCCTCAGGGACAGGTACAGAGGTTTTATTTTAGCGATGAATGAATCTGGATTGAATATTAATAAGGATATGATCTACATAGCTGATAAGAAAAATGAATATGAAAAAATTGAACTTGGCTATATAGCGGCCGGTGAGATATTATCCAGATCAGAGCCAAGAGGGATTTTTGCTTCTAATGACCAGATTGCTTGCGGGATAATAAAAAGACTAAATGAAATGGGAGTAAGAATACCACAGGATATAGCAGTAATAGGATATGACAATATACCCTTTTCAAGTGTTATATCTCCCAGTCTAACCACTATAAACCAGCCTATAAGAAGTATGAGTATTAAGGGGGTGGGTATACTTTTAGAGATGATAGAAAGTCAGGAAGCTATCAGGGAAAAAGTGCTGTTAGAGCCGAATATAATAGTGAGGGAATCAGCACCATAAAATAAGTTTTAAATAACAGGCAGAAAAGATCAGGGTTATTGAAGAAGATTTAGAATTTAAAAAGAAAAAAAGCGAACAATTTTCCAGGGTTTCTTTTTTTTGAAGATGGAATTTGTTTTATTTATTCGGCTTAAAATACTTCAGGCGTAAGCCCGTAGATGCTTTATTAATAAAAGTAGAAATGGGGTGAAGAAATGATTAATCTTGGTATGCACACAGACAACTGGCGCAGCTTAAGCGGCAGTTTTATGACTGCAGTTGAGTCTGCGGTGAAGCATAAGCTTGACCATATAGAGTTTGGAGTAATAGATGGCCAGTATTTTATACAGGCAATGGGCTATGAGCCAGGCATTTCACTTAAAGAAAACCCTCTGGCCATAAGGAAAATATGTGATACGAATAACTTAAGGATCTCACAAATAGATGGATCCTATCCCATTATGGGATTCAATGGAGCAGTCTTTGGAGTTCAGTATGTACAGCAATCAATAAGGTTTGCAAGTGATCTTGGCTGTCCAAAAGTTGATACGACAGATAGCGGTAAGGTATATGATATATCTCGTGAAGAAGTTTTAAAGCAAACTATCAGAAACTATGAGGAATGTTTAAAATGGGCAGAAGACTACAAAATTATAATAAACGTAGAACCCCACGGTCCGTATACCGGTGATATTGATTTTATGCAAAAATTATTTTCTCATTTCGAATCTGAATATTTGAGGTTTAATATGGATACGGGCAATACCTTTATCCAGGGAAACGACCCCCTGGAATTTCTGAAAGCAATGAGGAAGTATGTTACCCATGCTCATATTAAAGACGTGAGCAGGGAACTGGCTGCTGCTCTTAGAGGCGAAGAGACAGGCATAGCAGCCAGTGAGGTAGCCATAGGCGAAGGAGTTAATGCAGATAATATAAAAAAATGCATTGAATATCTTAAAGAGACAAATTGGGATGGGGACATTTCAATTGAATGTTCCGGTCTGGATGATAAGATTGCTTCCAGCGTAAAGTTTTTGAGGGGAATTACTTAAAACTAAAAACCAGGATTGGATAGCAACCTTTTTCTGATAAAGAATTTAAATTTGCTGTATCCATTTACCTCTTACCTAAAGCAACTGTTATAGTATTATAATTAAGATATGGAGTGAGGTACATCAGTACTGTTGAAATCGGAAAAAATTTATGTAATAATTTACTAAAAATAAATTTAACCGTTTAAGAAAAATGGGCGGTAAATATATACAAGAGGGGGGTAAATAAACACTTCATGCTGCAATCATAGGGATGACTGAATACCAGGTTAAAAATTACCATATATTAAAAGAAGAATAATAAAAGAATTATGTCTGATGAAGCAATACTTAGTTTAAATAAAATCTCCAAGACCTTTCCGGGAGTACAGGCCCTGAAAGATGTTTCCTTTGACCTGAGGAAAGGCGAAGCCCACTGCATTTGTGGTGAAAACGGTGCAGGTAAGTCAACACTCATTAAGGTCATATCCGGTGCTTATCAGCCTGATCCCGGCGGAAAAATATTTTTTGAAGGCAAGCATGTATCACTGGATCCATCCGCTGCGATGGGGCTTGGAATTCAGACTATTTACCAGGAGCATACCATATTTCCTCATTTAAATATTACCGAGAACGTTTTTGTGGGAATGGAAATCACGAAAAACGGGATTATGAAAAAAGAAGAAATGCAGAGGAGAACTGCTGAGGTTCTGGAGTATCTTCACAGTGATTTGGATCCAGAGCAGCTTGTAGATGATCTGTCCTCTGGCGAGCAGAAGATAGTAGAAATCGCAAAAGCACTGGTATTGGACCGTAAAGTGATTATTATGGATGAACCCACATCGTCTTTTTCCGTGAATGAGATTGATAATCTTCTGGAAATAATTAATAAAATCAAGGAAACGGGAATCGGCATCATCTATATTTCACACCACCTGGATGAACTATTCAGAATAGCTGACAGAATAACGGTATTGAGGGACGGGGAGCATATAATAACGTGTAATGAAGGAGAAATAGATGAAGAAGGGATCATACGGTCCATGGTAGGCCGTGATGCCAGTTCATTTTATCACAGGGATTTTTACCAGCCGGGTGAGGCAGTGTTAAATGTGGAAAACCTTTCCGGGAATGGTGTAAAAAATATATCCTTTGAGGTAAGGCGGGGAGAGATTGTCAGCTTTGCCGGTATGGTAGGTTCAGGCCGTTCGGAGTTGATGACCCTTCTTTTTGGCGGTGCGGAAAAAACTGAAGGAAAAATATCTGTTTTAGGACAGGAGGTTAACTTTAAAAACCCCGGCAGCGCCATTAAAAATAAGATGTGTTATATTACCGAGGACAGGCAGGCAACTGGGCTGTTTTTGATCCATACTATTGCCCGCAACACTATTATTGCAAACCTGGTAAACACAAAACAATTTATCTTCAGCCCCAGGAAGGAAATCATAATCGGTAATAAATTTATAAAAGAACTTGATACAAAAGCCAGGGACTCCGAAATGCTGGTAATGTACCTTTCCGGAGGCAACCAGCAAAAGGTTGTTCTGGCTAAATGGTTCAATACAAACGGTGAAATATTCATTTTTGATGAACCTACGCGTGGAATAGATGTCGGTGCCAAGCAGGAGATTTACCAGGTTATGATTAACCTTCTTGAGGAAGGTAAGGCAATTGTAATGGCATCATCTGATATGCCGGAAATAGTGTCAATGAGTGACCGGGTTATGGTAATGAAAGACGGCACAACTGTTGGCCAGTTATCAAGGAATGAAATTAGTGAAGAAAATATTCTTGAGTTGTCGATAGGAGGTAAGAAGATATGAAGCAGCCTATTGGGCAGGAAAAGAAAAAATTTACATTGTTTGGGCGGGGCGAAAATTCTACAGTCATCATGGTGATGGTAGGTTTCTTTGCGATTATCGTGATTGTACAGTTGGTTATCAGTGCAGCCGGGGGAAATGTAGTATATCCAACATTTATTAGTCCTGTTAACCTGATTAACATCATCATGCAGGTTGCTGCCGTGGGAATTATGGCAATGGGGATGACTGTAGTCATGGTTGGAGGAGGGATAGACCTTTCTGTAGGTATGCTGGCATCTTTAGTAGTAATATATATAGCCAAGGGCATTATGGACTGGGGCATTCCAATATATGCAGCAATTATAACTGTACTCATCATTGCAGTTGTTTTAGAAACATTAATGGGATTTATTATTTCCCGTTTTAAGGTCGAGCCATTCATCATTACACTGGGCGGTATGATAGCTTTCCGTGGCATAGCCCTTTTAATATGTAATTCACAGGAAATCAGTACACAGAGGGCATTTGATGTATTGAAAACAAATCTTATTTCAGGTGCAACGGATCCTGTAACAGGCTTGTCGCTGTCTTTGCCAATTTATATACTTGTTTTCCTGGCAATTACTGTAATCATATGGTGGATGATGAAATATACCAAGTACGGCAGGAGAGTATATGCTGTGGGGGCAAACCGCGATGCTGCTTATCTCTCCGGCATCGATGTGAAAAATATTGTTATGTCCACATATGCCTTAAACGGTTTGCTTGTCGGAATAGCAGCAATAATGCTGCTGTCACGTGTGAATACGGCTATAATTACGGTTGGACAAAACCTGGAAATTGATGTGATTGCCGCAACTGTAGTGGGCGGAGTCGCACTTTCGGGCGGCAAAGGTAACATCTGGGGTACTTTTATTGGTGCAATTCTGCTGGGATCTATAGCAAATGCTATGAACATTCTGAGGCTCCAGAGCGAATGGCAGTTTGTTGCAAAGGGTGTTATAATTATAGTTGCAGTTGCCGGCGGTGCAGTTGTTCAGGCAAGGCAGGAAAGGGCAAGAAAAGAAGGCAGATAAAATAAAAAGTTGTAATAATTGGTTACGTGGTTTTTAAAAAATTAGTGAGATATATTATTGTAGGGATTTAAGCTTAACAGTATTATATAAGTGTAATATAAGTGTAGTTATAAAAAAATGAATGGAGGGAAATCAATGAACAAGCTAGCAAAGACTATTTTTCTTGCAGCGGTGTGCCTTATTCTGGCAGGCAGCCTTTCGCTGTTTGGATGCAAAGAAGCAGCAGAGGTGACTGAAGAAGCAGCAGAGGAAGTAGAGGAAGCAGCGGAAGAAGCAGGGGAAGTACAGACTCTGAGTATAGGTTTCTACGCTGATGCTGCAGACTCTTATTACCAGGTGGGTGTAGATACATTTATTGCATGTGCAGAAGCAGACCCTGAATGCGACTGGGATGTTAACTTCAAGGTTGGCCAGAGTACAGCTGCCGAGCAGCTCCAGGCTGTTGAGGACTTTATAGTATCCGGATATGACGCTATGATAGTAATCCAGAACAATGCCGATACGACATCCGAATGCATAGCCAAGGCTGATGATGCAGGTATTCCTTACTTCGGTAATACCCACAGTTTTGCATCGATTGCCAACAGGGAAGATGCTGCAGGTTCGGTAGCCTATGATTTTATACAGGCAGGAATGTATGCAGGTGAAGACGCTCTTGCAAGGGGTGTTGAAAAGGTCATCATGATTGAAGGAGTGCTTGGACAGGGCAGTGCTGGGGCCCAGACCCTGGGATTTTTGAAAGCTTATGAAGATGCAGGCAAGAGCCTTGGCGGATATACAGCTGAAGAAGTAGCCGCAGACAAGATGGAGCTTAGACTGGATGGTACCCAGGAGATAGAAGTTGTATTCTGGGCTTCCGGTAACTGGTTCTCCGATCCTGCACAGAAAGCAATGACAGATGCCATTACTTCTCTTGGACCAGATGGATTTGACGGTGCATATGTACAGAACAATCCTATGATGGAAGGTATTCTGATGGCCATGGAAGAGGCCGGACTAAATTCTTCCGACTACTGGCTGGGTTCATCAAACGGAAGGGAAATCTCCTGGCAGTGGGTCAAAGACAAGGTCATAACCATGGATGTTAACCAGACAGCTGCTCTTGAAGGCGAAGCCCTGTATCAGCAGGTTAAAGCTTATTTTAAAGGTGAAGAGTACAGAAAATATATACACCCGTATCTGACACCTTACAACATTGATGATATAAATGATGTAGCCCTTGTTCCTTTCTCTGATGTAGATGAATATATGGAAGGAAGGGCAGCAGGGGATTATGTGACAGATATAAATGATCCCAAGTTCAAGGACCAGTGGTAAAAAGGGACTAAGTTTTAAAATTGAAAGCCTTATTAGCTTTTAGCTGATAAGGACAAGAAATTAAGTTCACCTTTTAATGCAGGATTACAAATAAAATCAGGGGTTTTAAATGACCCCTGATTTTATTTGATCTCTTTAATTCTTTTAAGTAACGGTAAGTCAGGTATATTTCCAGCCAAATACTCCTTTTATGATAATAATTATAAAAAATATTACTATTGCAGTAACAGGGATGATAACTTATTTGATAAAGATTGTTAGTTTTACGGATCAGGCAATTTGTTATTGAAATCTATCTTAAATATGGCATAATAAAAATACAGAATCTTGAAGCGTATAAATTATTTTTTATTCAAGGTTTTACGGTGATGGAGAACCGGCAAGAATCTATAAGCAGCAACCGTCTTAAACATAAAATTTTCTACAATAGAAAGATCATAATAAATAATAAAGAGATAAATATTTTTAAGAATATATCATAAGCTGTGTCAGGTATAGATTTTATATTTATTATAAATTAGAAAGAAGGGTATCATGAACATAGGACTATTTCTATTAATCAAGCCTTTCGCCAGTATCGAGGAGCAATTAAAAGCAGCTAAGGATATGGGGTTTACATGTGCAGATATTACTGATACAAATGCCGGTGGCAGCATGCTGGGAACTGCAGGTTTTAGCCCCACAATAAGTCTTGATGACAATCCTTTCGACATAAAAAGGTTATTTGACAAGTACGGCATCAGGATATCTACAGTATGTGCGCATGCTAATCTGCTGGATCCCTCCAAGCCCAGTAGATACAGTACCTCCGAGATAATGAAGGCAATAAAGATAGCAGCAGCTCTTGGTGTCAAAGATGTTATTACTACCGAAAATGAACCGTCTTCGGAATGGGGTAAAAAATTAGATTTTGACCAGAGGACGTTTGTAATTGCTGAAAAATTATATGAGCCTGTAAAGATGGCTGAAGACTACGGGATAAGGGTTTTGGTAGAAAACCATGGCCCTATAACCGATACAATAGAAGGATTGGCCAGGATATTTGAGCTATTAGACAATCCACCTTCACTTGGTATGAATCTTGATACGGGAAACACCTGGCTTGGAGGAACAGATCCTGTAGACGTTGCCAGGAAATTTAAGGATAAGATACACCATATTCACTGGAAAGACCTGGGTGAAGACTGGCTTCCCCGAAGGGGAAAACAATATGGCGCCGGGTTTTCTACTATTGCTATGGGTGATGGCATTATAGATATTAAGGGTGTGTGCGAGATACTAAAAGATCAGGATATTGAAAATTCTACTCTTGAGATAATCGGTGACGAGGAAATGCTAAAGAAAAGTTTCAGCTACTTAAGGTCCTGCGGAATATAAATCCTGCAGCATTGGTTTAAAAATGGCATGGTCCAGAAAGGGTTTCAGCAGTTATGTGGACAAATAATCAATGGAAATTTATTAGCCCCTGATATTTTTTGATGATATAATATTTAATATAAAATAATTGATTTTAGATAGTAAAACAGGTTAATAGCAGTAAGGTTAGTTTGCCGGATTATCATTATACTTTACCTGTTTTGTATTTTATTATTATAATTTTTAATCTTTTTGCCAAAAAAAGATAAATTAAAGAATAATACTGTTTTGAGAGAAATAAGATATTTTTTAATTAACTTAAACGATTAAATAAATATAAAAAATACGGGAGGTTTTTATGGCTAAAGAAAAGAAAGTAGGTTTTATCTCAATGGCTTCCAGCAGGGGTCCGGCAGTTGATATACCGGAAATAGGCATAGGGACAATAGGCCATGCTTTTATGGGTAAAGCTCATTCCAATGGGTGGAAGCAGATGCCTTATATTTTCTGGCCGCCAGATGCTATTCCAAAACTTATAAAGATATGCGGTCGTAATGAAGAAAGCTTAAAAGAATCTGCTAAAAGGTACGGTTATGCTGAATACACCACTGATTGGAAGGATGTGGTAAATGACGACAGGATCCAGATAGTGGAGAATTTGACCCCAAACAGCATGCATCCGGAACCATGCATAGAAGCAGCGAAGGCAGGAAAACATGTAATGTGTGAAAAACCGCTTGCGGTAGATGCAAGTCAGGCAAAAAAGATGCTAGATGCTGTAAATAAGTATAAAGTGAAAAATATTTGTTGTTTTAATTACCGTATGGTCCCGGCAATAATCCTGGCTAAGAAATTGATAGAAGAAGGAAAACTGGGAAAAATATTTCATTTCCGGGCAAAGTATCTTCAGGAATGGATAGCTGATCCCGAATTTCCCATGGTCTGGCGGCTAAGGAAAGATGTTTCCGGAAGCGGTGCCCTGGGGGATCTGGGTTCCCATATTATAGACCTGGGCAGATTTCTTTGTGGTGAGTTTAGCTCGGTGATGGCCACGGCCAGGACCTTTATCAAGGAAAGGAAGGACGAGTCTACAGGCAAGAAAATAAAAGTTGATGTAGATGATGCAGTAGCTTCAGTGGTAGAGTTTGATAATGGTGCTATAGGTACCATAGAGGCTTCAAGATTCTGCCATGGGAGAAAGAATTATAATACTATTGAAATTAATGG
>CAZLXJ010000039.1:0-55383 GCA_964563645.1 uncultured Actinomycetota bacterium
AACTACTTTCTTGCTCTTATAAAATATAATTCTACCATTTATGCTGCAAAATGGAATGGAAAGTTCTAAAAGTATATTAAATTTTGTAACTGCCCTTGCAGTAACAATTTCAAAATTTTCCCTCCACTTTTCAAGCCGGGCAATTTCCTCTGCCCTTCCATTCAAAATTGTAACATTTGTCAGAGGCAATTTATCTATCGCGCATAATAGAAATTCTACCTTCTTTTTTGACTTTTCCAGTAAAAATATTTTTGCCCTATCAAGAAGTATTGCCAGGGGTATACCCGGAAATCCTCCGCCGGTACCTATATCTATTATATTAAAATTATCCGTATCCATATCGCGGAAAAGGATATCTGAATGAGATAATAGTGAAGCAGAATCGAGAATGTGCCTTTCTATAATATCTTCTTTTCCGCCCCTGCCGATAATATTTATATATTTGTTCTTTTCATAAACAAGCTCATGAAACGCAATCAGCTTCTCAATCTGGCCGCAGCTTGCTTTGATATTCATTTCTCTCAGTGAATCTTTCAATAATTTTCTGCTATCCACTTCTAACTCTCTGTAACGATCTCTGTTTGATTACCATCATAAGAACGGAAATATCTGCCGGAGAAATGCCGGCAATCCTTGACGCCTGGCCTAAAGTATTGGGCCTTATCCTGCTCAATTTTTCCCTGGCTTCATATGTAAGGCCTTTTATAGAAAAATAATCCAGCCAGTCCGGAAGATTAAATTTTTCAAGGTTTGCAAGCTTCCTTACTTCTGCAAGCTGCCTGCTGATATATCCCTTATATTTTATTTTTATTTCAGTCTGACTGATTACTTTTTTATCATAGAACCCATTATCAACATCAAATGCTTCAATTAATCCACTGGCTGAAGTCTCCGGCCTTTTTAACAGATGATACACGTCCGTTGAAGCAACTATTCCAGATGTTTTTAGGAGCGACAGCTTTTTATTATTCTCATCTGAGGGGTTAATTTTGATATTCCTTAACCTGGAAATCAGTTTATCGACCCTTTCACTTTTTTTTATGACCATTTCGTATTCTTCGTCCGTTATCAGGCCAGCTCTTCTGCCGTAAGCGGCCATTCTTATATCTGCATTATCTGATCTCAATATCAATCTGTATTCAGCTCTTGAAGTATATATTCTGTATGGCTCTGTTAATTCCTTGGTCAGAAGATCGTCTATTAAAACTCCTATATAGCTTTTATCTCTTGTAAGTATAAGAGG
This sequence comes from uncultured Actinomycetota bacterium, assembly GCA_964563645.1. GTDB lineage: Bacteria > Actinomycetota > Humimicrobiia > Humimicrobiales > Humimicrobiaceae > M55B120. Next base: position 1,244 of record CAZLXJ010000039.1, read on the forward strand.
CATGCGTTTTTTTATTTTCAGAGCTGCATTTACTCCAGCTATAAAACCCTGCGCGGCAGCTTCTTCATAACCTGAAGTTCCCAGTACCTGCCCGGCAAAATATAGATTTGGTACCTTTTTTGATTCAAGAGTAAGTTTAAACTGGTCAGGAACGACATAATCATATTCAACAGCATATCCCGGTCTTATAATCCTTGCATTTTCCAGACCCTCTACTGTATTTACTATTTCCTGTTGTATCCCTGCCGGCATGCTGGTAGTAAGTCCCTGCAGATACATTTCGCTTGTAAATGCGCCCTCTGGTTCTATAAATACCGGATGTCTTGCTTTTTCTGGAAAATTTATAACTTTTCTGTCTATGGATGGACAGTGTCTTGGTCCATGGGTTTTGACCATTCCGCTTTTTATTGGAGACTCTCCTATGTTACGGGCAATCACTTCATGTGTCTTCCTGTTTGTATATGTTAGATAGCAGGGTATATCATTATGAACTTTTTCTTCATCCCAGAAAGAAAAGCTTAAGGGCTCGCTATCTCCTTCCTGTATCCTTGTTTTTGAAAAATCTATAGTCCTTTTGTCTATCCGGGGAGGCGTTGCAGTCTGAAACCTGTCTATTTTAAAACCTATTTTTTTAAGATTCTCTGTCAGGTTCATGGCAGGATATTCTCCCATTCTGCCTGCCTTATAGTCTTTTTTACCAATTATTATTCTCCCTCTTAAAAATGTTCCTGCTGTTATTATTACTGATTTTGAGTAAAATTGCGGTCCGCTCTCTATCCGCACCCCGGCGGCCCTGCCTTCTTTTATTAATATTTTATCTACAATTCCCTGCTTCAGTTCTAGTCCATCCGTTTTTTCCAGAACTTTTTTCATTTCTATTTCATATTCTTTTTTATCTATCTGCGCCCTCAGTGCCTGTACCGCAGGCCCCTTGCTTTTATTAAGTGTCTTAATCTGGAGTATTGTCCTATCTGCCGTCTTTGCCATCTGCCCGCCCATAGCATCTATTTCACTCACCAGCTGGCTTTTGCCCAGTCCTCCTATTGCAGGATTACATGGCATGAGAGCAATCCTGTCAGTATTAATAGTGATAAGTAACGTATACAAACCCATTCTTGAAGCAGCAAGTGCCGCTTCACAGCCGCCATGACCGCCACCGACCACTATCAGGTCATAAATATTATCTTTTCCTTTTAGTATATTCATAATGTTTCACGTGAAACAATTATACATTTTTTAATTTAAGAAACACCATAAGGTTCTGCTTTTTACAACTCCTCAAGCTCAAGGCCTTTTACTCTCCTACATGCATTTATTCCAGCGAACAGCCCCTGTACAAGCGACTGTTCGTATGTATCTGTTCCATTTATCCTTCCTGCAAAAAACATCCCTTTGAATTTCTTGAATTCAAGAAACCTGCTAACCTGTGAACGGCGTAACACCCAATAACTTATACCGTAACCGGGCCTTGTCATTGCTGCTTTTTCAAGACCCGGCGAATTTCTCAATATTTTTACCTGCAGCTCTTCAGGAAAGCTGTTTTCAAAGCCGCAAACATACATTTCCCCGGTGTCTATTCCTTCTGGTAATAAAATAAAATTTTTATTTTTCTGTACATTACCGCGGTTAAAATAATCTCTTTCTGTGAGTGATATATAATATTCAGTATTTTTTCTCTCTACTTTTATAATTCCGCTTCTTCTGGAGTTTATAGTCTTTTTTTCAATTACCGGAGCCGTATATACCCGGGCTCGCTTGAACCTCAAACCTTTATTTTCTAAATTTTTATACAGTCTTAAAGACCTTATCTCTCCAATCCTTCCGGCCTCTAATTTATTTTCCCCCCAGAATATTTCTGAGTTTAAAAAAGTACCCGGACATAAAATTACAGACACTGCACTATATTTAACATGATCGCTTGTAATAATATCATAACCATCTGCATTTTTTATAATATCAGTAACAAGGCCCTGCCTTGTATCAAGGCTTTTAGTTTTTTCCAGCAACTCCTTAATTTTAAATGAATATCTTTTTTTATCTACTACTTTCCCCCCGATTATGTCTTTAGATACATACCCGCATTTTTTTATCTCTATTAAGCTTTTATCCCTTATTATTCCAGGAATCCTGCTATTATATTTTTCCAGCCTTTTTAAAATATTTTTATTTTTATTACTCCCTATAATATTGCCAAACGGCATCGCTGCTATATTATCCATATTTATTGATATTATAAGAGTTTTTGCACCACTTCTTGCAGACGACATTGCAGCCTGACTTCCTGCGAATCCTCCCCCTATTACTACAACTTCATATTTATATATTTCATTCATATTGTCCTATTATATTGTTTCACGTGAAACAATTGCGCCATTTTCCCTAATAATGTTACTTTTTGACAATTTCTTATTTTCCAATACAGAAATTTTCAAATATCTTTTTTAAAACATCGTCATCTTTGGTGTCGCCTGTAATCTCTCCCAGTAGATTATAAGCAATTTTAAGGTCAGCCGAAGGAAACTCTTCTGACATTCCTTCTTTCATTGCATATTTTGCCTTTTTTAAAAGACTATTTACTTTTTTTATAATATTTTTATGTCTTGTATTTATTATTATTGCTTCATTTAGATCTGTCTCTCCATCCATTACAATCTTCTTTATCATCTTTTCCAGCTTTCCAATTCCCTGCTTTTTTAGTGCTGATATTTTTAATATATTTTCAGGAGGAAAATTCCCTGTTATATTATCTATATTTATTTTCTGTTTTATGTCTTTTTTATTGATACAGCATATTACATTCTTTTTCTCAAGCCTTTTTATTATTTCGCTGTCTATTTTTTCAAATTCCCTGCTCCCGTCAAGCACCATTATTACCAGCTCCGCTTCGTCAATATGTTTCAGGCTCTTTTCAACTCCTATCTTTTCTATTTTATTTTTTGTATTTCTTATCCCTGCAGTATCAACCAGTATCAGCGGTATTCCGCCTACATATAATACTTCCTCAATCGCATCCCTTGTTGTACCCGGAATCTCTGTAACTATCGCTTTATCTTTTTTTGAAAGCAGATTCAATATGCTTGATTTTCCTACATTTGTTTTCCCTACTATTGCCGCTTTTATACCATTTTTTATAATTTTTCCTTTTTCTTCGTCTTCCAGTAGTTTTTTTGTTTTCTTTTCGATATCAATTATTTTTTTTATCAGCACCCCGAATGGTGTTATATTCAGATCCTCTTCAACAAAATCTACCGATGCCTCCAGCTGTGAGAGTATTCCCAGTATCCCTTCTTTTAGTTTTCCTATCTCATCTTTTATATTTCCTTTAAGATTATTTGCAGCTATTTTTAGGCTCTGCTCTGTTTTTGAATTTACTATATCTATCACTGCCTCTGCCTGTGAAAGGTCTATCCTTCCGTTTAGAAAAGCCCTTTTTGTAAATTCGCCCGGTTCCGAAAGCCTTGCACCGGCTTCAGTCACTAATTCGAGTACCTTTGCTGTTGCTGCCATTCCCCCATGGCAGTTTATCTCAACTACATCCTCCCTTGTATATGAATGAGGTGCTTTCATAACCGATACAATTGCCTCGTCAATACAGTTTTTCTTGCTGTCTTCTATTGTACCGTATGCTATTGTGTAAGATTTCTGCTCTTTAATCTTCTTTTTATTCTTTGTCCTGAATATCCTGTCCGCTATTTCCAGCGATTTGCTTCCGCTGATTTTTACTATCCCAATAGCAGATTCACCTGGTCTGGTGCTTATAGCAGTTATAGTGTCATTCATGCTGTTTTTCATTTTCTATCCTATTTCACTCTAAGGACTCTATTATATTTAAAAATTTATATTTTTTATACTGAACACATAAAAAAATGGCACCGCTGTGCCATTAATTTACTAAATTTCCCTTATTTCTATTACTATTTTGCCCCTTTTAGCGGGTATATTATAATTCTTCTATAGGGTTCTTCGTCCCTGCTTTTGGTTCTTATATCCTTGAATTTTGATAGAGCACCGTGTATAACCTTCCGCTCATATGAACACATTGGTTTCAGTGCTATTTTTCTTCCCTCTCTTATTGCTTTCCTGGCCATTTTTGTTGCTGTTCTTGTTATTTTCTCTATCCTGTTTTTTCTATAATCCTTAATATCAAGTGTTATTTTCCTATCAATTAGATGCTTCCTTCTGCCTATGAGGTTTACCAGATATTCAAGTTCTGCCATGTTTTTTCCATTGCGCCCAATTGCTATTCCCAGGTCGTCCCCCTGCACAGATATTTTATAACAATCCACATCCGTGTTTACTTTAACTTTTTCACCCAGGCATATCATCTCAATTGTATCTTTTATTATCCTTGCTATATTGGAAAGCCCCGATATTTTTTCATCCTTTTCCTTTTCTTGTTTCATTTTCTTAGGATTATCTTCCAGGAACTTTCTGTCTTCTTCTTCCTTTTCAAGTGAGGAAACATACGAATCTACGGCATTTGCAATGCTTTCGTTTTCGGGCATTTCAATCTCCAATCTTTACTTTTTCTTCCTTCTCTTTTTCTTTCTCCTTGCTATTTCCGTCAATTCTTCCTGGCTGAGTTCCTCCTTTGTTTCTCTAACTACTTTTTCTCCCTCATTTCCCTTCTTTACTATTTTATTTACCAGATACTGCTGGCCAATAGACCATATGTTTGTTGTTACCCAGTAAACAAGAATCCCTGCAGGGAACTGCCATGATATAAAACCGAATACGAGGGGTAGTACGAACATTATCTTTGACTGTTTGGGGTCTGTGGAAGTCAGCAAGGTCGACAGAAACATTGTAACTACCATTAGAATTACAAGTATATAATAAGGATCCCTCTCATTAAGGTTCATCCACAGGAAATTGAAATCCTTTACTACGTCTGTCACTCTTTCTGTAGGATTTCTCAATGTCTGAAAAAGAGCAAAGAATACAGGCATCTGCAAAAGCAGGGGAAGGCACCCGGCCAGAGGGTTGACATTATTCTTTCTATAGAACTCCATTGTCTCCTGCTGCAGCTTTTGCTTATCGTCCTTGTATTTTTTCTGAAGCTCTTTTATCTGGGGCTGCATTTTTTGCATCCTTGCCATCGACTTTGTCTGGCTGATCGTAAGGGGAGTGAGTACCAGCCTTACTATGATAGTAAGCAGGATTATTACTATGCCATAATTTTCTATAACATTCTGGTAAAGGAATACTACTATATATTCCAGGACATTCTGTATTGGCTGGAGAATCTGAAGAATCTGGCTCAAAATGTTATCCTTCCATATTATTTTACAGGATCATATCCGCCCTTATTAAAAGGGTTGCATCTCATTATTCTGTAAGCTGCCTTAATGCCGCCTTTTAAGATCCCGTATTTTCCTATAGAATCAATAGCATACTGGGAGCATGTTGGATAAAACCTGCAGCTGTCAGGCAACAGAGGTGATATAAATCTTTTATATATTTTAATTAAAAATATTATTACTTTTTTCAAAATAATACTTGTAAAATCATTTCATTCTACTTGCCGGCAAAAAATTTATCCAGGCTCTTTTCTACTTCGCCTTTTATTTCATTGTAGCTTGCATCTACTATTTTTCTTTTTGCTACAAGGTATATTTCTATACCAGAGGGTATTAATACATTCCTTAATACTTCTTTTAAGATTCTTCTTATTTTATTTCTTTGAAAAGCTTTTCCGACTTTTTTACTTATTCCAAAGCCTGCCTTTATAACATTGCTATCTTTATCTTCAGTAAGTATATATAATATTAAAAACCTGTTTCTTAATAAACTTCCGCTCTTCTTTAGCTTTTCAAAAACTCTCTTATCTTTTATGGTATCAAATCTTATATGTTCTTTTCCCTCCCGAAAAGTCACGCAGTGAGTACTTTTCTATTCTTCCTTCTCCTGTTAGCAATTATGTTTCTACCTGCCTTTGTAAACATTCTTGCCCGAAAGCCATGATTTTTTTTTCTTTTTCTTACATTTGGTTGATAAGTTCTTTTCATCAGAAACAGCCCTCTATCTATAATTTAGCCATTGATTTCGTTAAGTAGTTGATTATACAATCTAATTTCATATATTTCAAGAACATCACGGGCCGGTTTTACAGTATAAATCAAACACCTGTTCCAAAAAATAATATCATTTGAAAAGCTAATTTTAAACAATTTTAAGTTATGGTGGAACTTTTCAGGTTTTATCAAAGTTTTCAAACAGGTTTTCCACATTTGTGGAAAAATATGTTGATAACATAAAAAATAGCACCATTTAATATGTCAATATAATGTTAAAATAAATTCTCTTCTCTATAAAATAGTAGCTTTTTTAACATTAAAATATTATCATTTAGCTGTTGATAACTTTTTGAACATAAGAAAGATGAAAAAACCAATAAAATTTTAAATACTTTTATTCTATATTAAATAACTATATTTAATATTAGTGGTAGATTTTATGAATGATAATTCTTTTTCCGACAATACAGGTCTTTTTGAAGAAGGCGGTGGTTTTTCTGCTGCCGTAAACATAGCATTATATGATAACATGCAGAGCATTCCCAGGATTATCGGAAATTCATATGGTAATATAGGGGACCTCATCAATGATACGTCACAAAAGGTCTATTCCTACTCGCACGAGATGGGGGGCAAAATACCGTATACCATTATAAGAGAAGTAATTGAAAACCTGATACATGCCGATTTTAGAGAGATAGTTATAACAATAATGTCTGAAGGTAATCATATACTTATATCGGACCAGGGTCCGGGAATCGATGATATAGAAAAAGCCCTGCTTCCCGGATATACCTCTGCTACAACCAGAATGAAAAAATATATACGCGGAGTTGGTTCTGGCCTTCCTATTGTAAAAGAAACCATCACTTTTTCCGGAGGGTCTATAGATATTTCAGATAATATTAAAAAGGGGACTGTAATATCTTTGAAAATCGATCCCGGCAAGAATCCTCCTAAAAAAGAGCCTTCAAACAATGCTGGTGATAATAATGCCGGTTCCGGTGAAACAGGAAGGAAGCCCCCTGAAGGTGTTTTTAATGAACTGCACAGCAGTATACTTACAAAAAGACAGAAAAAAATATTGTTTTTAATACTTGAGCTTGAAAAAGCAGGGCCCTCTACAATAGCCGGGGAGCTTGGATTCAGTCTTTCTACTTCATACCGGGACCTTGTTTTTCTCGAAAAAAACAAGCTTCTTTACTCAGACGGTTCCGGTAAAAGAAAATTGTCCAAAAAAGGTTTAAAATATCTTGAATATTATTCAAATAATCTTTAATATTGTGGTATATGGACGGAGAGGTAAACAGCATCTGGAAAAATATCCTTTCAGATATCAAGAATAACATTAACCTGCCAACTTATAAGACATGGTTTGAAACCATAGTTCCCGTTGATTTAAAAAAAAACACCCTTACCGTATCTGTTAGCAGCGATTTTGCAAAAGAGTGGCTGGAGTCCAGGTATCTCAGCCTTTTAAACAATTCTACCAGAAAGTTCACGGATGGCAGTTTTTCTGTTAATATCATCGCGCACCCCGATAATTCCTATTCTGTCCCTGACGTTTCAGAGACAGAAGACCCGGATGAGTTTGAAAAAAAAAGCACGCGTTCTCCTGATGTTTCTGTATTCAATACAAAATACAGTTTTGACACTTTTGTGGTTGGGAGCGGTAATCGTTTTGCGTGCACCGCTTCTCTTGCAGTCAGCGAAAATCCAGGAAAGACCTACAATCCGCTATTTATTTACGGCGGGGTCGGCCTTGGCAAGACCCACCTGCTTCATGCGGTAGGCCAGTACACGAAACAGCTTTACCCGGCACTTACTGTAAAATACGTGTCTGCTGAAAAGTTTTTAAACGACTTTATAAACGCACTTCGTTATAAAAACATAATTGCTTTCAAAGACAGTTACAGAAATAATGACATACTGCTTGTAGATGATATCCAGTTTTTAGAGGAAAAAGAGGCAAGCCAGGAGGAGTTCTTCCATACTTTTAATACGCTTCATGATACCAACCGGCAGATCGTCCTTTCCAGCGACCGTCCGCCCAGAAGTATCGCCACTCTTGAAGAAAGGCTCAGGTCAAGGTTTGAATGGGGGCTCGTTACCGATATTAAGCCGCCCGATCTTGAAACAAGGATGGCTATACTAAAGAAATACTCTGAGAGGGAGAGGATCGGAGTATCTGATGATATACTTGGCCTTATAGCAGAGAAGATAACTTCAAACATCAGGGAACTGGAAGGCGCTCTTACAAGGGTTGTTGCTTTTTCGTCGCTTACAAACTCTAAACCCGATCTTGATATGGCAAAAAATATACTCAAAGATGTATTGTTTGACGACAAGGAACAAAAGATAAGCATACAGAGTATCGTTAAAGAAGTATCGAGGTTTTTTTCTATACCTATAAACGATATTTTAAGCCCTAAAAGAAACAAATTTATTTCCCACGCCAGGCAGCTTTCAATGTTTCTTGCACGGGAGCTAACAAGCAGCTCGCTTCCACAGATAGGCAGGGCCATTGGGGGCAGGGACCACACAACAGTCATATACGCAGTTTCAAAAATAGCAGACCTTATTGCTAAGGACAGGGAAGTTTATATGCAGATGCAGGAAATCACTAATAAGATTAAAAAAAACCTGTGATTTCCGAATTGTTTGTTTAAAACTTGTTGAAATTCATGCTTTTTGTCAACTTTTACCGCATATGGTTGTTTATAACTGTGTTTTTATTTTAATTTTTTTTATTTTGTTTATTTCCCCCTTTTTTATCAACAGCGGTTCCCTTACCTATTAACAACGTTTTTTATAATAATACACCTTTTTCCAGGTTATCAACATTTTCAACAATACTATGATTATTACTAACTATTTAAATAAAATATTATATATAATAAAATAGATTCTAGTTTAAAGTATATATTTTGCAAAAGAGGTATAAATGAAATTCCATACAACCCGCGGAGAGCTTTTAGATTTAATATCTTTTTCAAGCAGGGCTATAAACCCCAGGACCTCTGCTTTTATACTGAGCGGCGTCCTTCTGGAAGCAGAAAAAAAATTAACAGTTTTTAGCACGGACCTTGAAACAAGCATTAAAAGCACAATAGATGTAAAAATAGAAGAAACCGGAAAAGCTGTAGTACCAGCAAAAGTTTTGATAAACATTCTTAAGAGCCTGGGAGAAACAAAGATTGATATTGAGCTTAAAAAGGAAACAAACCAGCTCCAGATTACAGGGGAAAGTGCTTTTTTTAAACTAAACACGCTTTCACTGGAGGAGTTTCCATCATTTCCTGAAATAAAAGAGCAAAAAGCAATAAAAATCAATTTAGAAGAATTTGCTGGTCTTGTTCTAAAAGTACAGAGAGCCGTATCACAGGACGAGAGCAGGGCAATACTTACAGGAATACTTATGGAAATAGAAGATAACAACCTGACTCTTGTGGCAACAGACAGCTACAGACTTGCTCTGGTAAAAAAGGTTCTGGAAAAAGAGCTGAATGAAATAAAAATAGTGGTTCCCTCAAGGGTGCTTGAAGGAATAACCAAAAACGGCTTCAAAAACAGGGAACTCGAGATAATGCTTGAAGAAAAACAGGTAATATTCTATTTAAAAGAAAACAGGGAGATAAAAAACGTTATAACATCGAGGCTTCTTTCAGGTAAATATCCGGACTACAAACAATTAATACCTGAAAAAACAAAGCACAACATATTAATAGAAAAAGAAAAAATTCTGGATGTAGTAAGGCGGATATCTTCAATATCGCAGGACAGCATACCCATAAGGATCATAATTGATAAAGGAAAAATAACTGCTGCAATGAACATAAAAGAGGTTGGGAGCTCGAGCGAGAGCCTCGGAGTCGCCTACGGGGAGGAAAGGCTTGAAACAGCATTCAACCCATATTATTTAATGGATGGAATAACAATGATAGACGGCAAGAATATAGTGCTTTCCATAGAAGAACCCCTGAAACCGATACTAATAAAACCAGAAAAAGATGGACTTCTTACATACCTGCTCATGCCTGTAAGAATATCATAATATATTAAGGTCAGTTAATACGGGAAAATCTTAAAATGAATAAAAACCTTGAAATAGCTATAATTGGAGCTGGCCGCCTGGGAACAACCATAGGGTTTTATATCACATCAAAAAAGATTGAAAAAATAAAAGTGGTTGCCATTACTGCACGTACCCGGCAAACATTAAAGAGGGCAAAAAAAACCATCGGCAGGCACGGAGGGGATATAATATTTACACTTGATAACAAAAAAGCAGTAGAAAAAGCAAATTGTATTTTTATTTGCACTCCCGACGACCTGATATCAAAAACCTGCGAAAACATATATAGAAATATTGATAATGATAAAAAAGAAAGGATAGTGATACACTTCAGCGGATCAAGGTCTCTTAAAGATATAGGGGCCGCAGCAAAAAATGGCGATCATGTTGCATCAATACATCCATTAAAGTCTTTTGCTTCCATAAAACATGCTATAAAAACGCTGGAGAATACAGAATACGGGATAACTTATTTAGACAGGGAGGGAAAAGAAGCCGCAGAGCTTCTGGTTAATGCTCTCAGCGGTGGGAGCATATTTGTTGAAGATGATAAAAAACCAGTCTACCATGCAGCGGCATGTATAGCCTCAAATTACCTCGTGGCTCTTATGGATTACGCATTGTATATGAATGAAAAAATTGGGATAAGAAGAGAGAATTCGATAAAAGGTCTCTTAGGCCTTGCCGAAGGAACAATAAATAACATAAAAAGCTTCGGAACAAAAAAATCTTTAACGGGACCGATTGCAAGAGGCGATACGGGTACCATAGAAGACCACCTGAAAATATTTAAGGGCGTTATGAAAAAGGAAGACACCGTGATATACAGGGTGATGGGATTGCGAACAGCGCACATGGCAAAAGAAAACGGCCTGATAGATGAAGAAACTTTTTGTAATTTGAAAGATATCTTAAAAAGTAAATGACAGCAACAGGGAAGATAAAAAATATGTCCGATAAAAAATCGTATAAATATTATTAACGGTAAAAATGAAAATAATTAATAGTATAGATAGCTGCCGTAAAGAAGTAGGTATATTGAGTAAGAGAGGTATATCAATTGGCCTCGTGCCGACGATGGGATATTTACATGAAGGGCACCTGAGTCTTGTGCGTCTGGCAAAAAAGGAATGCGGCAGGGTATTTGTCTCGATATTTGTGAATCCTTCACAGTTCGGGCCGCAGGAAGATTTTGAAAGATACCCCAGGGATCCCCGGAGGGACGAGAGGCTTTCTCGCGAGAGCGGGGTAGATTACATTTTCAGGCCTGCGGTTGAAGAAATGTATAAAGACCGGCACAGCACGCATGTGGAAGCGGGGGAGATTTCTAATATTATGTGCGGTAGATTCAGGACAGGGCATTTCAGGGGGGTTGCAACCATAGTATTAAAGCTTATCAATATAATACCTGCGCAGAAAGCATATTTTGGAACAAAGGATTACCAGCAGCTTGTTATTATAAAAAAAATGGTATCCGACCTAAACATCAATATTAAAATAATAGGGGGGCCCACGGTAAGGGAAGAAGACGGATTGGCACTAAGCTCCAGAAACAAATACCTTGATCCGGAAGAAAGGGTTAATGCAGCGATAATATATAAGAGTCTAAAGATTGTAGAGAATGGTATAATATCAGGCGGGAAAAATATGGAAAAATTAAGAAAAAAAGCAATACAAAACCTGCTGGGCAACAAATATGTAAGAAGGATAGATTATTTTGATATAAGGGATGCGCAGACCCTTGAAGAAGTAAGAGGTGAAGGATCCGGGAAAGATATCCTTGCCGCAGCCGCTGTCTGGATTGGAAAAACAAGGTTAATAGACAATATAGTAATAGAAAGAGGAAACCGGTAGTAAAAAAGTATTTAATTTTAAGTGTAAACATGAAAGGGGCGTTGGTTTGTTCGTATATATCTTAAAAAGCAAGATTCACAGAGCCACGGTAACAGGGTCAAACATACATTATGAGGGGAGCATAACAATTGATGAAGAATTTATGGAACACGCAAAAATACTGCCCTATGAAAAGGTGCTTGTAGCAGACATTGAGAATGGAGAAAGGCTTGAGACTTATGTAATAAAAGGAAAGCGCGGAAGCGGGGCAATATGCCTTAACGGCGCTGCTGCAAGGAAAATGATAAAGGGCGACAGGGTCATTATAATGTCTTTTACGCTTCTTGATGAAAAGGAAGCGAGGATATTTAGACCCACAGTCGTATACGTCGATGGAGGCAACCGCATAACCGGCGAGGCGGACCACGTAAAAAAAGATGACGAATGCTAGGACCATTAAGAAAATTATAAAAATTATTTTACTTATTAGCATGTCAATAGCCATGGTATTGACATTTTCATGCAGCAATCAGGCCAAAAATGTTATTAAGGAAGAGAATCCCTATGATGGCGGAAGCGGCATTTATCTCTTAGATTGCGAAAATATTTTTATTAAAAATACCTCAAGCATAGGAATTGAGGTAAAAAACTGCAATGCTTACCTTGATATCTTCGGGGAACTTGTTTTTTTTGGTGAGATAGAAAATACATCCGGTAATTTGAAAACAGATCTGGAGATAACGCTGGATTTTCTGGACAAAGAGGGAAAACCGATACATTCATCAAAAATACCGGCAACAGTAAACTATCTCAGGAGAAAAGCAAGATATCCATTCCATTATTATTTTACAGAGAAAGAAAGATACATAGACCTCTATGCAATCAGGACGGGAATAAACTACAGTGAATATTACAAGAGTCTTGAAGGCAACCCGATAGTAGAAGTGGAGAACTATTATTACGACGATGACCTGATGGCGATAGAAGGCAGGGTCGTAAATATTGGGAAAGGCCAAATAAAGGGTTTGAAGCTTCTGTGCACCTTTTATGACAAAATAGACAGGGTTGTATTTATAAAGCAATGCTATCTTTCAAGGGAGAGGATGATGCCCATGGAAGAACAGGAATTTACTCTTAATCTGCTTCTGGACCAGTATCTTGAGGAATTCACACATTTCAGGTTCGAGATTTTTTTTGAAGACGAGATAAAGGTATCAGCTTAAAGCGGCCTCTTATATCCAGTCCTTGAATTTAAAATAAACCAGCATCCCTATCGATATTGTAAGCATGGCAATAAGGATCATTGTAAAGGCCCAGGGCGAGCCGTCCAGGGGGAGCCCTACATTCATTCCGTATATCCCGCTTATAAGGGTCAGGGGCAGTATCACTACGGAAAAGATGGTAAGTATGCGCATAATATCGTTTATTTTGTTTGAGAGGAGAGACTGATGGGCATCATGTACGCCTTCAATAAACTCTTTGTAACTCTCAAGCGTATCCCATATTTTTTCAATATGGTCCACAAGGTCACTGAAATAAACCTCAAGTGCGCCTATAAGGAAATCCATGTCTTTTATCTCAAGGGTCTTAAGTAGTTTTCTCTGTGGAAATACGATATTCCTGAATGTCAGTATATTGGTCCTTATAAGGAGAATGGTCCTTACATTTTTGGTTGAGGGTTTTTTAAAAATATTATCTTCCACATCCTGGATATTGCGGTATATTTTATTGAGTATGGGAAAATTATAATCTATAAGCGCATCAAGTACACGGTGTAGCATGTATCCGGAACCCTTTGAAAGGATCCCGTGATCTCCGACGAGATTATCATAGGTCCTCTGGATGGGCTTGCAGGGACCCTGATGCACCGTAACTATGAAATTATTACCTATAAAGATGTTTACGGTAAAGGGTGTGAGCCTTCTGGTCTGTTTGACGAATAGGGGAATATGAAGGACAAGAAAGAAATAATCATCATATTCATCCAGTTTCGGACGTTCAATGATGCTCAGGCAGTCTTCTATATCCAGGGGATGGAAATGAAATTTATCGAGCAGAAATTGCATATTGGCCTTGCTCGGAGTTTCTATGTCAATCCAGAGAAGGTAATCCGGATTTCTTATATGGGAAGGGATATCGGACTGCCTGAATTTTTTTACCAGGGAATTTTGATTCTTGTCATATATAAGGGTCTTCAAGTTCACCTTCTTTCTTTACTGAATCTTTATACAATTTTATAATTTATTATAAAAAAAGAAAATATTATTTAATCAATATAAAAATAAAATAGCCAGAAATATCATTTTACGCTTAAAACAACAGTATATTACACATTATTTTTTAAAGCACCATTGAAATATAAGCCAAAAAATTCTACAGGAAAGGTTTATATATTAAACGGTAAGCAGGTACAATACATAAAAAAATAGGTAGAATGCAGTATATCAAAAAAATTAAACCTTATTTACATATACCGCGCACGCTTTATATTCAGGAATCCTCGCAACCGGATCGAGCGCAGGATTGGTAAGCATGTTTGCCGGAGCATCTGCAAAATGGAATGGGAGAAAGATTGTACCCTTCTTTATATTTGAGTTTACCATGGCCCTTGTCATTACAGAGCCTCTTCTTGTCTTTAGCATAACCATATCAGAATCTCTTATTCCCAGGGAATCTGCGTCCTCGTTATTTATATGAGCAATTGCCGCAGGCGCTATCTGGTTCAATCCATCCACTTTTCCGGTCATTGTCCTGGTATGGAATTGGTATAGTACCCTGCCTGTCGTAAGTATATAAGGATAATCTTTATCAGGTACCTCTGCGGGCGGCCTGTAATCAACAGATATAAAAGCACCCTTCCCGCGGCTGAAGTTTTTGGAGTGCAGTATATCGGTCCCTGGATGACTGCAGTCAGTGCATGGCCACTGAAGGCTTCTTTCTGCAAGCCTTTTATAACTAACTCCTCCGTATATAGGTGTAAGGCGGGATATCTCATCCATTATTTCTTCAACATTTGAGTAATCCATTGGATGCCCCATGGCTTCTGAAAGGCTGCATATTATTCTCCAGTCCTGTCTGGCCTCGCCGGGTGGATCGACTGCCTTATTTACCATCTGAATTCTTCTCTCTGTGTTAGTAAATGTTCCATTTTTTTCAGCAAAGCATGTCCCGGGCAGTATTACATCGGCAAATTCTGCAGTTTCTGTAAGGAATATGTCCTGGACAGCCATAAATTCCAGATTTTTTAATGCTTCTGCTACATGGAGTATATCGGGATCACTTAACATGGGGTTTTCACCAAGAATATACAGGGCTTTAATCTCACCTGATATTGCCTTTTCCATCATATCGGTTACCCCAAGCCCATTTTTGGCCGGAAGTCTTTTCCCCCATGCCTGTTCAAATTTCTTCCTGATCTTATCATCCTCGACATACTGATATCCGCTGTATACGTTTGGAAGAGCGCCTACATCGCATGCTCCCTGCACGTTGTTCTGTCCCCTCAGCGGATTTACACCGCCGCCAGGTTTTCCCACATTGCCTGTCAGCATTGATAGATCTGCTATTGCTATTACGTTGTCTGTTCCGCAGGTATGCTGTGTTATGCCCATTGAATAAAATATTGATGCAGGTTTTGAACTGCCAAAGATTTCTGCTGCTGCAACAAGGTCATTTATGTCAACTCCCGAAATTTCAGCTACCCTCTCAGGAGTAAATGCGGCAAGTCCGGCAGCAAAGTCTTTAAAGCCCTCTGTCTTTTCTTCTATATATTTTCTGTCATGAAGGCCTCTCTTATATATTATATTCATTATTCCCATGAGCACCGCTATGTCGGTTCCCGGCTTTTGTTTGAGGTGTATGGCTGCATGCTTTGTTATGGGTATTGAGCGAGGATCTATAACAATAAGCTTAAGCCCGTTCGAAATAATATTTCTTATTATTTCATAGCCTATCACGGGATGGGCCTCTGTTGTATTAGAGCCTATGATTATGGAAGCTTTTGAATATTTTATATCTCCCATAGAGTTGGTCATGGCCCCGCTACCGAAGGTAGGTATAAGTCCAGTTATTGTTGAAGCATGACAGAGTCTGGCACAGTGATCTATATTGTTGGTTCCGATAGCAGCCCTGGCAAATCTGGACATCAGGAAATTTTCTTCATTTGTGACCTTTGCAGAGCTTAAAATGCCGATTGAGTCAGGACCGTACTTATTAATTATTCCGGTAAGTTTTTTTGCGACAAGGCCAATTGCTTTTTCCCAGCCTATACTTTCAAATTTTCCGCCGCCGCTGCGTAGAAGCGGGCCGGTTATCCTTTTACCGCTGCCGACAAAATCCATTCCGAAGCGTCCCTTTACACATAGATTTCCAAAATTAGGTTCGACACCGGCAGGTGCCGACACGCCGACTATCCTGTTGTCTATTACGTGCAGGTCCATCTGGCAGCCAACTCCGCAGTAGGGGCACGTGGTTCTTACTTTTTCAATCTGCCATATTCTTGCTTTTTTCCTGTATGGACTGGGCTGCAGTGCTCCGACCGGGCAGGTAGATATACAGTTACCGCAAAATACACAGGCGGTATTTTTAAGGGACTGGTTAAAAGCAGGCACGATTTCACTCTCGAAGCCTCTTCCCGCGTACCCGATGGCATTTGCACCAATAACCTCGTCACACATCCTCACACATCTTCCGCAGAGTATGCATTTTTCATTATCCCTGAATATAAAAGGGTTATCGTCAAGGACTTTCTTTTTATGGACTTCTCCCTTAAACCTGGTTCCATCTACATCATATCGGTAGGCAAGGTCCTGGAGTGTGCAGTTTCCGGCTGAATCACAGGTCATACAATCCAGGGGATGGTCTGATATGAGAAGTTCCAGATTCAGTCTCACAAGATGATTGATATGTTCAGAGTCAGTGGTGACCTTCATCGCGTCTTCAGCTGCCGTGAGGCAGGAAGGCACGGCTTCAGGCCTTCCCTCGACCTCCACAAGGCACAGCCTGCAGGATCCCTGCGGCCTGAGCCTCGGATCGTAGCAGAGATGTGGTATGAAAATGTCGTTTGCCAGTGCAATTTCCAGGATTGTCTGCCCTTTGCCTGCTATGAATTTGCGGCCGTTTATAAAAACAGTGATTTTTTCATCAGCCGGGGCGGAAGGGATATCTTTAAAGTCATTTGAAAATTTTTTATTATTCATATTACGTGTAAAGCAATTAATAAAAAATTAAAAACATAAGCGCATATTTTTAGGCTATAATAGATTATTTTATTAAAATTTACAAATCAGACCTGTTATAATTGGAGGTGTAGCGTATTTTCTCCTGCAGGAAGCAGCAGACTTTAATGTAAAAATGAAAGAGGTGAAGTTTGTATTAAAATGGCTGTTATTATAGAATGAATAATCCATTTATAATATAATCTACTTAATAAAAACCTTTAGGCTAAAACATGTATTCTATGAGAAGAAGTACAGGATCGTCAAAAATTATTATAATGATAATAGCGGCCATGTCTTTGTTGTTTTTTCTTGCATCTACGTCAGGCTGCAGGCTTTTTAGCGGAGAAGAAGAGGGGACCGGACAGGGCTTAGAAACCGAAGAGGAAAGCAGCGAAACCGGTGAGGAATTTATCTCATCGGAGAGCATAACCACCTTAAAGCTATGGGACTGCCTTGAGCCGGGGGAGAGGATGGCATTAACCGGGAGCCGCAGCCGTTTTATGTCTGAACACGGGGATATAGATATAGAGACAAGGCACTTCAGAAGCCAGGAGGAGCTGCAGGACCAGTTTGAGGCCGCAAGTCTGGCAGGAGCGGGCCCCCAGCTTTTACTTCTTGATTTTGAAGGGGTTCACAGACTTGCCGGATCCAATGTCGTCAGGGAGATTGTTGATGAGGTAGACTACACCCGTGTTCTCAACGGCCTGGAAGAGATAGCAAAATATGAGGGCAAGAGCTACATAGTACCTTTCAGAGCCTATGATTTCCTGGCGCTTTTTTTCAACAGGGACATAATAGGGGACGCCCCGGATGATTTTGAAGGCGTATTTTCTTATATTCAGGAACTGGAGCAGTCCGGGGAAGAAGAAATATACGGGTTCCTGTTAAATGAGAGCGAAGGGGACTGGATAATTCCTTTTATTGGGGGTTACAGGGGATGGATAATAGATTATGATTCGAATTCGCTTACACTTGATTCACAGGCCATGCAGAAAACACTCCAATTTTTGGATTATGCATATAATCAGGAGAGGCTGCTGCAGGACGGGATGGAATACGGTGAGATAAACGGGCTTTTCAAGAGCGGCAGAGCGCACATGATAATAGACCAGTACCGCACTGCCGGTGAATATATCGACTCGGGCATAAATCTTGGAATCGCAAAAATACCGCGGGCATGGGAGGGGACAGGATATCCGACCCCCCTTATATCGGGCCTCGGATTTATGATAAACATAAATACCTATGGGGAACAGCTGGATGCAGCAAAGGAGTTTATAGATTTTATGCTTGGAGAGGAAACGCAGCAGGAATGGAATAAAAATACTTTAACGATTCCTGCGGTTACAGGGGTGGGCCAGGAAGAATTTACTGCAGGACAGCCGCTTATGGAAAATGCTTTCGAACAGGCCAAAATCTGCAGGGGAAAGCCAGACAACAGGCTTATTATGGTTATAAGGAATGCAATAACGGATAATGTAAGGAGCCTGCTGGCGGGAGACATAACACCGGAGGATGCTGCTTTGAAAATACAGGAAGATGCCATAAGGTTAAGATCGGGCGCGGTGCCTGTTGAAGAACAGCAGCCGGAAGGCGGGAAGACAGACCAGGAAAGTGACGGCCAGTGATGAATAAGAGAGAAGGGGGATTGTTCATATGAATGATAATAATTTTGAAAAACGGAACAACACAGGAACATGCTTCCTTAAAGGATGCGTGCTGGCAATAGCGGCAGTGGTATTCATTGTCCTGGGAGCAGCGCTTATGCTGGGCACACTTTCAGCCATATACAGGATATCGCCGGCCAGGTTATTATTTGGCAGGGCAGATCTGGCAACCGCCCGGGAAAGCGCCGCTGAAGAAAACAGCGGAAAAAAGGATGCCGAAGCAGGAAAATCCGGTGAGGAGCTGGACCTGCCGGGCCTTGAAGAAAAAATAGGGGGAAAAGAGTTTTTGCTTGAGGAATACGGCAGTGCCATTAGCAGGGTGATAGAAGAAGTAAACCCTGTGGTGGTGAATATAAGGGTGATGGTAACCCAGGAAAACATATTCGGGGAAAGAGTACAGTCGGAGGGGTTAGGTTCCGGAGTAATCTACACGGAAGACGGCTATATAATCACCAACAATCACGTAGCAGGGCCGGCTGAGGAGATAGCAGTTACCCTGTATGACGGTACCGAGTATCCGGCAGAGCTGGTAGCAGGGGATGAAAATACGGACATAGCTGTAGTTAAGATAGATCCCGGTGAAGAATTAAAGGCAGCAAGTTTTATTTCTATAGATGATGTAAACGTGGGAGAACTTGCAATTGCCGTAGGAAGCCCATTCGGCCTTCAGCAGACAGTGACCACAGGAGTAATAAGCGCAAAGGGCAGGGACATAACCCTATCTGCAGATACCATTCCCATGGTAAATCTTATACAGACAGATACGGCAATAAACCAGGGTAACAGCGGAGGCCCCCTGATAAATTCATCGGGACAGGTAATAGGCATAAATACCCTGATATTGTCGGCTTCGGGAGGAAGCAGCGGAATAGGCTTTGCGATACCCAGCGATACTGCAGTAAATATCGCGGACCAGATAATTGAATACGGCAGGGCAAAAATACCCTATATAGGGATAGAAATGGGCATAAATGAAACAGATGTCGCAGGCGTGTATGTTGTAGGTGTAATGGAAGGATACCCGGCAAGCAAGGCAGGATTAAGATCGGGGGATGTGATAGTGGAGTTTGACGGCACAACGGTTAAAACACCCTTTGAATTGTTTGCGGAAATGCTCAGGTCTGACGTAGGGGATAGGGTAGAGCTAAAGGTGTACAGGGACGGAGAATATATGATATACGAAATGGTTATGGCGGAGGCCCCTTACACGGAAAATACAGAACGGGAATAAAGAAGTGAAAATGAGGAAGGGATCAGCAAAGGACGCTGATGACAGAGAACTTATCGCAGAGGCAAAAAGGGGAGACAAGGCTGCTTTTGAAGGTCTTGTTAAGATGTATTCAAAATATGTCTACACCACTGCTTTTTTTATCCTGAGGGATCCGCACGAAGCAGAAGACGTCAGCCAGGAAGTATTTGTAAAAGTATATTTGTCAATCGGAGGCTTCAGGGGACTTTCAAGCTTTAAGACCTGGATAAGAAAACTGACCGTCAATACATGCATAGACAAGCTGAGGCTGAGATCCAAATTAAATGATAAGAAGGTAAGCCTTGACAGGATAACCGAAGATTATGAAGTTGTATTCACAAAGTTTTCCCAGAGTCTTGAGAAAAGCTTTCTCCAGCAGGAAGCGGTAAGGGAAGTATTAAAGATAGTCGTTAACATGGAAGAAAGCTACAGGATTCCGCTGATACTCAGGGATCTTCAGGATTACAGCTACAGGGAGATAGCAGAGCTGACCGGAAAGCCTATCGGCACGGTAAAAACAAATATTCACCGTGCAAGGAAGATAATAAAGGAAAAGCTTAAAACCTATAAATAAGTTAACGGAACAGGAAGACCTGAAACAAAAATATTTTATTTCAATCTAATATTATAGGTGTTTAAGATAAATTGATAACCGGGCACGGAAAAGCATTATGGACAATGTTAACAGGTATTTAAAAATAGCAAAAGATGCGGTTATAGAGCCTGAAGCAGAAATTAATGACAGGATAATTGACAGCATATCAAGTGTTGATGAAAAGGACAGGAAAAGGATTCTTGACGACAGGTTTATGGAATTCTTTAAAAAAAATAATTCAAGGCTTTATCTGACATTGCAAAAGCTAAGATCGCATCCGGGTTTTTTCACCTTTCTTTTTATTTTATCGGTAGTTATAATTTCTGTCCTGGCATATTTTATAAATTCAGTTTTATGCAGGGAGAAAGAATGATCACCTTCTCCTAAAAATAATCCAAAGAAATATGAGGGCGGCTAATATTATCCAGAACCAGGGGTTTACAAGGAGCGCCCTTATCGGTTCGTAAGAAAAGTTTCCAAAAGCATTTATTAGAATACCCTCAAACCAGCCATAGAATTTATCAAAAAGGGAAGATATATTATCTTTTGAAAAAAAATCTTTTAAAATTTCCATAGCCTTAAATTCTACCCCTAATAATAATTTTTGTAAATTGTACGAATATAATGACAGTTTTATTAATTTGATAATTTTATATTATCCTATAATAAGATTAATAAAACCCTTGTTTTTTCTTGTATTAAAATCCTTATAAATCTATAATCGAACATTATAATTATTTAACGGGGAGGTGGATATTTGAGTTACTTCAGGCTCGGGGAGAGAAAAACGAATGTAAGGACGGAGATTATAGCCGGAATCACCACGTTTATGACAATGGCCTATATCATATTCGTGAATCCAGCTATCCTTTCGGCGGGTGGTGCTACCGGAATAACATTTGAGGCTGCCGTGACAGCAACATGTATAGGAGCAGGACTTATGAGCATGCTGATGGGCCTTATTACAAATACCCCGTTTGCCCTCGCTTCCGGAATGGGTATTAATGCAGTAGTTGTTTATACAATCATATTCGGGCTGGGACTTTCCTGGCAGCAGGCAATGGGTATCATAGTAATAGAGGGAATAATAGTTACAATCTTTGTCCTGACAGGACTGAGAAGCATGATTATGAGGGCCATACCAATGGGTCTCAAATATGCTATAGGAGTGGGCATAGGGCTGTTTATTGCATTTATTGGATTACAGCAGGGCGGTTTTGTGGATATGGACCCTGCGACTGCAGTAACACTGGGGGACTTTACTGCAAGCTATACCCAGCTTGCTGCGTTTGGCCTGGTGCTCACTACAATACTTGTAGCATTCCGCGTAAAAGGAGGGATACTTCTCGGTATCATCGGGACAGCTGTTGTCGGTATGGTATTCAAAGTCATTCCACTCCCGTCGCAATATTTAAGTATTCCGGGTAAAGAAAGTTTTTCCACTTTCTTTAAGGCAGATATAGCAGGCGCGGTCTGGAGCAAGGGCATGCTGAATATTGCCGCCCTGGTAATGGTATTTGCGCTTTTTATGACCGACTTTTTTGACACCATGGGTACAGTTATAGGGGTAGGAGGCGAAGCCAGGCTGCTGGACGAGAAGGGATCACTTCCGAACCTGAGGAATATCCTTTTGATAGATTCGCTGGCTGCAGTAGCCGGAGGGCTTTTTGGAGCAAGCTCAATTACCACATATATTGAAAGCGCTTCAGGAGTATCAGACGGCGGCAGAACAGGCATAATGCCCACCGTAACAGGGTTCTTGTTTCTAATATCCATATTCTTTGCACCCCTGATAGCTGTAGTTGGCGGCGGTATAGAGGTAGCCGGGGGAGTGTATAAATATCCTGTCACAGCTTCTGCGCTTATCATAGTAGGATTTTTGATGATGACGGTAATGACAAAGATAGATTTTTCAGATTACGAGATTGGTATTCCTGCATTCCTTACAATAATTATCATGCCCTTTACATATAGCATATCTTACGGCATCGGCTTTGGTTTTATAAGCTACACGCTGATAATGATTTTCAGGGGAAAGATAAAGAAGCTTCATCCGCTGATGATAATAATAAGCGTGTTGTTTGCAGTTGCTTTCGTAGCCCAGTTCCTGGCGGAGAAGTTTACAGGATAAATTTACAAAATAAGATACAGGGGCAAAAGACATAATGCCCCTGTATCCAGTCTGGTATTGGCGGGGCATCTTTATTTTAAGGTAAAGCATATAATTTTAATAAAAATTGTTATTTTTAGATCAAATAATCCTTTCAGGCCGAATATAATATTTGATAAAAGCGGAATAAAAGTATACCATCTATAAAAATTAAAAAGCTGCATGGAGGAAAGATGAAAAAGATACCCGAAGAGGTAAGCAAAGCGTGGGATAAACGCAGGGGGCCGATAGTATTCAGTACAGTAAACAGGGAAGGTATGCCCAACAGCATATATTCAACCTGTAATTCAAAATATAATGAAGGAATAATTTTAGTCGCTGATAATTATTTCGATAAAACAAAAAGAAATATCATTTCAGGAAGTATGGGGTCGGTACTTTTTATTACCGGCGAGGATAAGTCATATCAGATCAAAGGACCGATAAAATATTATACCGATGGTGACATATTTGAGGATATGAAAAAATGGAACCCGGAAAGACTTCCGGGGCACGGGGCTGCATCGCTGGAGGTTGAGGAAGTATATTCGGGATCGGAAAGGCTCCTATGATTTCCGGAGCAGCTAATAGGATTGTTTATTAATATTTACCCGGGATGTAATTATCAATTAAGAAATTGATGTCAATCATTATTTCTTTTTTTATCAAGCAGCTTTTTTGCTCTTTTTACAATATTGCTTTTTGTGACAAGCTTTATACCCCGGACGACACCGAGCGACGGGTAGAGCTGGTCCGCATCATCAGCTATAATCCTTGACTCTATTCCCATGCTTTCAAGATATCCCTTTGCAAGCTCGGCATCCGCTCTCGAACCGAAGACTTCTATTATTTCCATTTTACTCATTTTAGGCTTTTTCCTTTTTTAAAGAGATATAATAAAAGATTATATCACAATAAATAATAAGGATTTTACTGTTAGTTTAAAATCAACCGGGCCAGGGCCTAAAATAATGAGTGATAATGTAATGTATTTTGCTATAATTAAAAGAGATATGCTGGAGAAGATGCGAAAAGATAAATATTTTTGTAAAAATACTGGCAGATGAATATTAATTTACTTCTTTTAAAAATCTACGAAGCTGCAGGCATGCAGCGCTGGAACGACCAGATAAGGAGCATTGAGCTTACAGAGCTTGACAAGCAGGCACACAAGATGGTGGCCGCGTATGTACTGGGTAAATCCCAGGAAGAGATTGAAGGACACGGCATAGACTGGATAAGAATAATAGAAGCAGGTTTTTTTGGTTTCCTAAAGAGGATAATACTTACAGACCTTAAGCCACCGCTTATATACAGGATTAAGGAAGACAGCAGCAAATACCGCAGGCTTAACAGCTGGGTATTTGAAAGGGTGTATCCATTAGTAAACAGCCTGGGAGGGGAATTTGTTGGCAGGATAAAGGAGTACATTTATGATGAAAAGAACTGCCTGGAAACAAGAATAGTAAATGCTGCGCATTTTTATATAACCGAATGGGAATTTAAGATTATGAGCGAGTCAGGCAACCGGATTTTCCTGTATGAAGAGATAGACCAGAGTATAAAGCGTGAGCAAAAAAAGTATAGCAACCTCCAGTGCCTGAAGAACCTTGAGGGAAACGGGAGCAAAGGCCTGAAGCAATTTTTGGACATTGCAGGCCAGCTCAGATTCCAGCAGAGGTGGAGCCATCTTTACAGGATTCCCAGGACATCCGTTCTGGGACATATGCTGATAGTTGCCATTTATTCGTATCTTTTTTCATATGCAGCTGGTTTTAGCAGGGAAAGGCGTATAAACAATTATTATACAGGCCTTTTTCATGATTTCCCGGAGGTACTTACAAGGGATGTAATAAATCCTGTTAAAAAGTCAGTAGAAGGCCTTGACGAGCTGATAAAAGAATATGAGATGCAGGAAATGGAAAAAAGAATTTACAAACTAATTCCGGAAAGCTGGCATAAGGATATGAGGCTTTTTACTGAAAATGAATTCTCGGATACTGATATAAGGGACGGTTCACTTGTAAAGGGTGCCGACGATCTTGCAGCCTATATGGAGGCCTACCTGGCCCTGAAGAATGGTATAAGAAACGAATCGCTTTTAAATGCAAGGAACAATCTTAGAAAAAAGTACAGAAACAGCAGTATTGCCGGAATTGACTTTGAAAAGATCTATGCTGGATTTGAGAAGTGATAAAAACGAAAGGCGGAAAGATTTTGGACAGAAAAGAGGCCCTCGGACTGGTAGGGGATAAAATAAAGAATAAAAACCTGATAAAACACTGTCTGGCAGTAGAGGCTATTATGAAAGAAGCTGCAGCACAATTAAATAAAAGGGCCGCAGGTGAAAATTTTGATGAAGAAAAGTGGGCTATGGCCGGGCTGGTCCATGATATTGACTATGAAAGTACGGCAAACGATCCGGAAAAGCACTCTCTAATTGGTGCAGACATGTTGAAAGATAAGGGATTTGGCGAAGATATAGTTTATGCAGTAAGGGCACATAATGGCATGCATGGCCTGCCTCTTAAAAGCAAAATGGATACTGCCCTTTATGCGGCGGATCCCCTGTCAGGGCTTATAGTAGCCGCAGCCCTTATAAGGCCGGAAAAGAAGATCAGGGCCCTAAACACGCAATCGGTTTTGAAGAGGTTTAAAGAAAAAGCTTTTGCCAGGGGAGTCAGCAGGGAGCAGATAAAAAAATGCGAGGCTCTTGGGCTTACCCTTGAAGAATTCATTGACATATCCCTTTCTGCCATGCAGAAGGTCGATAAAGAGCTCGGACTATAGTAATATTAGAAGTGTGATTATAGACATTCTTCTAAAATACAGGACAGAGTCCATAAGAAAGAAAATTCCTCATAGGAAATGTTGTGGCCAGAGGCAAGAAGTTAGTAATATCAAAATCAAAATATAAGGCCGGACTCCAGTGCATGAAGTATTTGTGGCACCTGGTTAATTCAAGAGAAGAAATTCCGGAACCGGATTTTTCTACAAGATTTATTTTTGATCAGGGAGTGCTGGTAGGTGAATATGCAAAGAAACTTTTTCCAGACGGAATAGATCTGGCAGAAATTAGAGATACAGGTGGCCAGGTTGCCAGGACACTGGAATTTTTAACGGACAGGAGACCTATTTTTGAAGCCTGTGCCAGTGCCGGTAATGTCTACAGCAGGGCAGATATTTTAAAGCCTGCTCCCGGCAACACCTGGGATATTATAGAAGTAAAGAGCTCCACGAGGCTGAAAGAAGAATATATAGATGACGTCTCTTTCCAGAAATATACTTTTATCCAGGCTGGAATAAAAATAAGAAGATGCTTCCTTGCAGTTATCAATAATAAATATGTTAAACGGGGGAAGATAAATCCGGCGGAATTGTTTGAAATCCATGATATAACCGCTGAAGTAGACAGTGCAATCAAGAATGTTCCCGGGACCGTAGAAGATATGATGCAAATGCTTGAAGAACCTGCTCCGCCATCCGTAAAAATTGGCAGGCAGTGCGATAACCCTTATATATGCCCGCTTAAGAAAAAATGCTGGGATTTTATGCCGGAAAATCATATTTTTAATCTATACGGCAATAAAGATAGGGCACTGGAGCTTTACGATAAGGGCATACTGTCAATAGACGATATTCCCGGGGAATATAATCTCAGTATCAAGCAAAAAATCCAGAGAGAATGCGCCTCCACAAAAAAACCTTATGTGGAAAGGGAGAAGATATCCGATTTTTTAAAAAGTCTGAAAAAACCGCTTTACTTCTTCGATTTTGAGACATATTCTACAGCCATACCTGTATACAACGATACAAGGCCATTCCAGCGGATACCTTTCCAGTATTCAATCCACGTCCTGGAAAGTATTTCAGATAATCCTGTCCATTTAGATTTTTTAGCTCCGGGCAGGCAAGACCCCAGAAGAGAATTATTAAAGAACTTAAAGAACCATCTTGGCCAGTCAGGCAGCATAATTGTGTACTATGAATTCTTTGAGAAGGGAGTGCTAAGAGAACTTGCTGATGACTTTCCGGAATACAGGGATTGGGTAGAAACCCTGATTCCGCGCATAGTAGATCTTTACAGGCCGTTCGGAAACTTTTACTATTATAACTCTTTTCAAAGGGGAAGCGCCTCGGTAAAAAATGTCCTTCCTGCAATTACCGGCTACAGCTACAGCCATATGGATATAGCAGACGGTCTTTCTGCCAGCGTATATTTCCTTTATGCAAGCGGGCATTACAGTGCAGGCAATACCCGGCCTTCTCGGGCTGAAATCCAGAAAATAAAAAAGGATCTTATATCATACTGCAGGATGGATACCGGGGGCATGATTCATATACTCCGGGGATTAAAAGATGCATTAAAATAAATGAGATGTACCTTTTCTTGAGGAATAACAGGTTTACCTTCGGCCAGCACAACAGCCAGATGGTGGGCGATATTGGATTTGAACCAATGACCTCTGCGATGTCGACGCAGCGCTCTAACCTGCTGAGCTAATCGCCCCGGATAAGAATTTTAACAGAGTATGTTAAAAATTTGAATCCGCTTTTCTCTTCGGTTGCATTCTCAGCCCCTTAATTTAATACAGGATTTTTGATGAGATGGTATATTAAAGGACTAAAATATTATATACTGTAATACCATTTTAAGATAAAGATTAGAATAAAAACAGGGTGATTTAAATGCAAAACAAAGATCTTGAGAAAATATTGTCAAAAAAGGTTTTAAAACTCGAGGAAAGTTCCACATTTGCCCTGGACAGCAGGGCAAATGAAATAGACATGGAACTTAAAAAACAGGGTGATTATGTGGTAAGATTCGGGATAGGTCAGCCTGATTTCAATACTCCTGATAACATCAAGGAGGCCGCCAAAAAAGCTATAGAGGATAATAAGACCAGATATACTCCTGCAACAGGTATAAGGGAGCTAAAGCAGGCTATTGTAAATAAGTTTAAAAGGGATAACGGTCTTGAATACGGAACTGAAAACATCCTTGCAGGTATAGGCGCAAAGCAGGTGCTTGATACCATAATAAGGGCGTTTATAAATCCGGGAGACGGTGTTCTTATACTCAAGCCCTACTGGGTAAGCTATACACAGCAGGTGATACTCTCAGACGGCATTCCTCTGGAAGTCGATTTTAAAGACAACCTAAAACCTGATACAGGTCACCTGAGAAATATTATCACCGGTTTTAAAAATCCAATAAAACTTATAATAATAAACAGCCCGAACAATCCTACCGGTGCAGTGTATACGGGGGAAGAGCTGGAAGAAATAGCAAAAATTTGCCTGGAAAACGGCATATATATTGTTGCCGATGAAGTGTACGAAAATTTCATTTATGGCGATGCCCGCCACCACAGTATCGCAGGATTCAGCAGAGACTTAAAAGATATGACTATTACGGTGAACGCGGTCTCAAAAACCTACGCCATGACGGGGTGGAGGATAGGATACTGTGCAGCCCATAAGGATATAATAGGCCAGATGTCAAAGATACAGGGCCAGTCACCTTCAAATCCATGTTCCATAGCGCAGTGGGCCGCAGTAGAGGCACTTGAGGGCATTCAGGAAAGCGCAGAGATTATGAGAAAAGAATATGAGGCCAGAAGAGATTATGCATACGAGAGGTTAAGCGGGATTGATGGAATGAATTGCGTACTGCCACAGGGTGCTTTCTATTTATTTCCGGATGTCTCAAAATTCTACAGGGGCGGGATAAGGACTTCCAGCGTTTTCTCGGACCGGCTTCTTGAACAGGCAAAAGTGGCAGTAGTCCCTGGTTCTGCATTCGGGGATGACAGGTATGTGAGAATAAGTTATGCTGCTTCCATCGATAAGATAGAGGAGGGGATGGCCAGGATAGAAAAGTTCTGCAATGCTATTCGAGTATAATTACTGCCTGTATTTGACCCTGAAGAATTTGAAAAGCTCTCAGGAAATGACCTATTTCTTTCCAGCAGGATAAAACTGGTTATTTAATCTTAAATCAAGCATTTTACCTTATGATATATATTATATAACTCAATTACTTTACACAGGCAGCCAGCGGAATAAGAGCTTATTCAAATAAGATCCTAAATTTCCCGTATTCCCGCTCTCCCAGCTCGTCAAGCGGTATAAAATCCAGGGCGCCACTGTTAATACAGTAGCGCAGGCCGCCTTCCTCAACGGGACCGTCATAAAACAGGTGTCCTAAATGGCTATCTCCGCCCCTGCTTCTTACCTCTATTCTTTCCATCCCTCCCGACCTATCTGTTTGATAGGTTACAACATCCCATTGTATGGGTCTTGTAAAGGACGGCCAGCCTGTACCTGAATCAAATTTGTCCAGAGATAAAAACAGGGGCTGCCCTGTTACTATATCAACGTAGAGACCGGCTTCTTTATTATCCCAATACTTATTTCCAAAGGCGTATTCTGTGGCGTTTTCCTGGGTGATACCGAACTGCTGGTCAGTCAATTTTTCCTTGATTTCTTCTATTGACGGCCTGGGATAATCGGCCAGATTAACCTGCGGTTTTTCTCCTGGTATTTTACTTAAATCTATGTGGCAATAACCGCCCGGATTTTTTTCTAAATAGTTCTGATGATATTCTTCCGCCGGAACATAATTTTTAAGGGGCCCTATCTCTGTTACAATCTTTTCGCTGTATTTTGTCTGCTCATCTGCAGTTGAAGACTCAATGACCCTCCTATCTTCCCCGTCCACATAGTATATACCCGAACGGTATTGGGTACCCCGGTCATTTCCCTGCTGATTCAGGCTTGTCGGATCTATGACTCCATAATAATGTTTTAGAAGTTCACCCAGGGATATTTTTTCAGGATCGTATACCACATATACGGTTTCAGCATGTCCTGTTTTCTTAATAGAACTATAATCTGTTTCTGGACTATTCCCATTTGCGTATCCCACATTTGTATACTCAACTCCACCTATTCTGTCAATATAGGCCTGAATTCCCCAGAAGCATCCTCCTGCCAGGTATATTTCTTTATACCGGCTGTTTCTATAATCCGGGACAATCATTAAAGGATCACTGTCGCTATTTTCTTTTTTAGTAACGGAACCTTCATCGTTAGTATCGTTCTTCAATGGATCTTCTTTCTGACTTCCGATAACTTCCAGTGATTCTTTTTCGGCTGCTCCATCACTTTTTATATTGCTGTCAGATACCGCACATCCGGCTGTCATCATAAATAAAGTTAATATTATTATATTTATTATATTTTTTTTCATTTCTATCAGTATCTCCTACTCTTTATTCTCTTAATAATGTATTATTGCTATTATAACTATCATTTTAATAGCATATTTTTTAAATTATATTAATCTTCCACGTAAATTTCAAATTTTTGCACAATAATAAAGGAAACAGGTACTTTAAGTTAATTTAAAGATTGATTTTAAAACTTATTTGCAGTCGGTACATTGCGGTACGTGAAATGCAGGATTATTCCTTTGGTAAGTATTATCAAGAAAATAATTATTGCCGTTACGATGATTATAAACGGCATATCAAAGATATATGCAAAAACGGGAAAAAGAAATGAACCCAGAGCCCCGGCAACCACGTTAGGATTTACTCTGTGATATCTGCCAAGGGTGTATTTATATGTGAATCCTACTGCCACGGATATTCCCAAAAGGATCAAGAACGGTACAAACATTAGTGCTGCTGCTATTCCTATACCTGCGGCAAGGCCACCCCCACCCCTGAACTTAAACCATATCGGCCAGTTATGTCCGACAATAACTGCAATGCATGCTGCGGCAATTACTAAGAGGTCCAGGCCGATTGCTTTTCCAATAAGTACAACCGCAACACCCTTCCCGCAATCAAAAATAAAAGTGGGTATGCCTGCCCTGAGACCGTACTGGCGCCCGGCTCCGGCTGCACCCGGCCTGTCGATTGTACCGAGGTCTTTTTTCTCGCTGTTCCTGCCGTAAACCGCTGACATTACGTAAGAGAACAGAACCGAACCAAGCAAATAACTGGCAATGATATATATTATTTTAAAATAAATAGTATCAACCATTTTAAATTTCCTTACTGCTGGTTAACATGGGAGGATTATATCAAAATATTTATGCCGTGTTTAGATTTTTTAAGGTTTGAAACATTAATAATGGACAGGACGTCAAAAATCATGGGTTGCTATTTAAATTTATATATAACATTATCTCTAATATCCTTTTAATTATTAAATAAGAAAGGCATAATATGCTTGAGATGTGGGTACCCGTAAAGGAGTTTTTGTTCCTTTCGCTATTTTTTATAATTGCCGTAATCCTTAAGAGAAAGATCGGGTTTCTTCAAAAATTTCTTATCCCGACTTCTATAATTGGAGGTTTTATCGGGCTGATCCTTGGTTCAGAGATTTTAAACTGGATAACTCTCGACTCCGAGAAACTTGGTTTGATAATATACCATCTGATGGCTGTGGGTTTTATATCTGTTGCCTTAAAGGAGAGGAAAAACGTTCCGGTCAACCACAGGAGGGATAATATAAATACAGGCCTTGCGATAGTGACCTCATATCTGTCACAGGGGATTCTGGGTTTTGCAATAACCCTGTCCCTTGCCTATACTATACTTCCCCGGTTATTTCCTCCATTCGGACTGCTGCTTCCGCTTGGATTTGCCCAGGGCCCGGGGCAGGCATATTCAATAGGGGTAAGCTGGGAAGAACTGGGATTTTTAAACGGCGGCAATATCGGTCTCTCAATCGCAACTATAGGTTTTCTGTGGGCTATCCTTTTTGGAATACCCCTTATTAATATCCTCATAAGAAAGAAAAAGGCATGGGGCCTCGAAGACAGGGAAAAATTGATAAATCTGAAAAGCAATGACATGGAGGAGAAGCACACAGAGAATATTCCAAGAAAGATGTTTATAGACAGCCTGACTGTGCAGGTAATTCTTATAGGAGTTGTCTATCTTGTAACATATTTTACCCTCAGGGGCATCTCATTTGCTCTTGCACCGCTTGGCGAATACGGTTATACGGTGGCCCAGCTTTTGTGGGGCTTTCATTTTGTTATAGGAACCATGTTTGCTATCATTGTAAGGATAATTCTAAATGCACTGAGAAGAAAAAACTGGCTTCATATAAACTATCCGGATAATTATATACTTCAGAGAATATCAGCAGGTTCTTTCGACTTTATGATAGTGTCTGCCATTGCTGCACTTTCCCTATCTACATTCAAGGCAAACTGGCTTCCAATAATACTGGTTACCAGCATAGGGGGAATATTTACAATAATCTATACTGTATTTTTATGCAGGCGGATATATACTAATTATATAATCGAGCATGTAGCCGGACTTTACGGACAGTTTACCGGTACAATAACCACAAGTATGGCCCTTTTGAGGGAGATCGATCCTGACTCGGAGTCAAATGTCCCGGAAAATCTTGTCATTGGAGGTGCTGTAGCGCTGCCGCTCGGTATTCCTCTAATGTTCATACTCGGTCTGGCGGTGACCGGTTATTCAGCAGGAAAACCCGTGTTTTATTTCTATGCCATGGGGATATTTACACTGTATCTAGCAGGTGTTCTTACTTATCTGCTGTTAAAGAATAAAAGGAAAAGGCAGCAGGATAATCAACAGGAACAATAGACAGATTGGAATTAACGGCTGTTTTTGTTTCCAGCTGCTAAAGGTCTTATTCAAATTAAACTCCTGCAGCTGTTGCAGAATGCAATATCTTTTTGATCGATATCCATGACAGTATTGGACGGGGCCATTATGCATCTTCTATTATCACAGTGCTTAAGTTCCAGAGTATGTCCTACAACGCGGCTGGTTTCTTTTAGTATTCTTTCATAATAAATATTTTTTTCGTGTGTATTAAGCTTTCTTGCAATAAGGGGAAATTTTCCAGACTTTCTTTTTTTAAGGCCTCTTGAAAAATAATCCTCATTAAAATGTGGATGGAGCCTTATTATGGAAATAACCCCTATCTTTGGAAAAAGCGATGCAAGACCAAAAACATAGTCAACGTTGCCTGAAAACATATCGCGGTCAAAGATTCCAATATTTACATTTTTGACTTCTTTGAGCGTGATATTATCTGCAAGAAATTTCATTATCTTTTTTCCATCATACTTTTTTTTATCGGAATTGAATAGTTCGGAGGGTATTATTATGTGCTTTGAAACACCTACATAACTGTTAAATATTTCCGTGAGCCTTCTTCTAAGAAATCTTATGATATTCCTGTTTATATCGTTTAATATAAGTATGTTTATATTCCTGTCCATTTTAATATTTTAAATCAGTATTTATTATATTGACCTAAACTTATTTATCAATGTTATGCAGCAGTAATAGCACAGATAAATATTTTATACTAAAAGTAAAAAAGTTAAAATTACCCAAAAGTTTTTAATTCAGTTTTATTGCAATGGGATAATTTAGTTGTAAATAACCGTTCGTTAAAAGTGTTATAAAACTTTAACCCTGATAAATTGTGTAAAAAATTTCTACATACTTTATTGACAGTATAATTTTACATATTATAATTTAAGCAAATGGTTAAAAGTCTATATAAAAAAATTAAACTGCTCAGAGAAGAAAATAACTTTTCACAGGAATACATTGCCAGGGAACTGGGAATGTCCAGACCTACCTATATGCAGATAGAAAAAGGGGAACGGGAATTAACTATATCAGAGTCAGAAAAAATTGCAGCTATATTTGGTATGCAGCTGAAGGGCCTTTTATTCCCTGAGGGAGTTTCAGATAAAAAAATTATATTTGTAGAAGAAAAATCAAAGAAGAAATCTAAAACTGATGGAGTTCGTATTATTGTTAACCGTGCAGATATTATAAAATTCAAAGAGGTTTTGTTATATATTTTAGAAAAAGTGGGAGCAAAACAGAATATCGGTGAAACTGCCCTATATAAGCTTCTTTATTTTATAGATTTTGATTTTTATGAAAAATTCGAAGAACAGCTGACCGGTGCACGGTATATTAAGAACCATTATGGGCCAACGCCGATGGAATTTAAAAAGGTTGTTGAGGAGATGGTTGAGAGAGGCGAAATAGAGAAAGTTAATAGTAAATATTTTAAGTATGACCAGAAGAAATATCTGCCACACCGTAATCCCGATTTAAGAATATTATCTGCTCTGGAAATTAAGCATATAGATGAAGTGCTTTCCCGTTTGTCAGATAAGAATGCCGGTGAATTAACGGAATATTCCCACAGCGACGTGCCCTGGCGGGTTCATGAATATGGTGAGATTATAAGCTATGAAAGCGTATTTTATCGTGACCCTGATCATTCTGTAAGAGAATATGAAGATGAACTTTGATGTGACTTCTGAATTTTCCAGAGATTTTAAGAGATTGTCAAAAAGGTATAAGTCATTACCCTGCGACCTTCTTGAATTTAAGAAAATTATTTCAATGTTTCCTGCGGGTACCGGCAGGAATTTTGTAGTTTTAATATCAAAAGATAATGTAAAAATTATAAAAGCCCGCTTTTTTTGCCGGTATTTAAAAGGTTCTTCACTGAGAATTATCTATGCTTATTGTGAAAATAAACACAGGATTGATTTTATACAGCTATATTTTAAAGGTTATAAAGAAAGCGAAGACCGTAGAAGAATTAAGAGTTATTTATATTCTACAGCAATGTTTTTCCGCTACCGCCTAAGAGGATAAAATAATACTTTACAAGAAGGATAAGGATGAGAACCGGTAAAGTGAATTTTTAACCAGCAAAGGAGGCTGGTAAAAATTCTGGTTGGAAATAGAAAGGATGATTAAATGCCAAAAATAGCTATAGTCACAGACAGCACTTCAGATATTCCAAAGGAGCTTATAAATAGATACAAAATAAGCATAATTCCTCTTACTGTACACTTTGGACATGAGGAATTTATTGACAATGGAAAAGACCTTACTTTAGAGGATTTTTATATTAAACTAAAAGAATCTGATATATTTCCTACCACTTCACAGCCATCACCTGGAGATTTTATAGAATTATATAGCAGACTTCTAAAAGACTATGACAGTATTATATCTATCCATATAAGCAATAAGCTTTCTGCTACGGTAAATTCAGCGCTGCTGGCCAAAAAGAGACTTGCCGGCAAGGATATTACTATTATTGATACTCTGGCAACCCATGCGCCACTGGGACTAATAGTATTAAAAGCTGCACAGATGAATAGCAGTGGAAATTCAAAAGATGAAATAATAGAAGAGATAAACAGGATGATCAAGAAAGTCAAAGCTTTTATTCTTCCCAAAACTCTGGAGAATCTGACTAAAGGCGGACATAGGAAAAGCCAGGAGTCTTTTAGCTTCATTTCTTGATATAAAGCAATACTTACTCTGACCGAAGATGGACATATAGGGATATTTCAGACAACCAGGAGGTGGGGTTCAGCTAAGAAAAAAGCTATTGAATCAATAAGAGCTTTTATTTCCGGGAAAGGAGATCTTATAGTTGTTTTATCTGACGCCAATGCATCAGAGGATATAGAGGAAGTAGAGGAAGAAATAAAAAAAATATACAATCCCAAAAAGATAATCAAAATCAAGATAGGAATAGTGGTGGGGACTCATATAGGCACCGGGATAGGAATTACATTTTATGAAGAGTGAGCCGATTATAGATATATTTTAGCTGGCAAGTTTAAGCATGTTACAGAAGTTAAGACCTTAAAGAGCATAGTTTATTTATGAAAATAGCCATTAAAAATAAATTTAGTAGATAGGATGGTAGCTAATATCAGAATTTAATCCGAAAAAACTTAATGTTAATTTCATTGATAGGGAAAGTAATCAAGACTCGATATTTCCACGTAGATATACTCTTACCCATTCTGATATAACCGGGGATCTTTTCCTATCAATTGGTAAAGACTTTGACTACAGGAAATTTTCAGATCTGTATTCCAAACTTTTGCGCGACGAGGTCCTGGGGGAATGGCAAAATGCTGGTCAGATCAGGCTGTATATTCATTGTGTTGTAAGCGGCGGGATAGCTATTGGCCCTGCAAAATGGAGAGAGTCAGTATTCAGGCAGCATATGAAGATGGTCCTTAAAGCTATTTGCTATGGTGACAGGTCCTTTATTAAAGAAAACAGGGATTTTTTGTATGCACCCGTTTATATCTATTTCCACAAAAGAAAGAAAGAAAATGATCGTACGGAAAAATGGGGTATAATCAGTGATTTTATGCCTGGGAATTAATTATATATTAATATGAGATTAAGGAGCTAAAGAAAGTATGTTTACAAAAAGAATGTGGATATGCCTTGTTTCAGGGGCAATACTGGGTGTGATTTGTATTGTGGGAGCTTTAGTGAGATCAGGATTTAAGAGTGATGCCTATTTCTTGTTTTCATTATGGTATAACCGGTTGCTTTTGGGTCTGGTTATTGGGGCAGCCTGGAAAAAGTTCAATTTGCCAAAAACGATTGTAAGGGGAGCAATCCTGGGTCTAATAGTATCTTTTGCTTTTTATAGTTCTACTGGTTTTAATGACCTTATAAGTTTTTTGGCAGGAATCATATACGGTATTATTATTGAATATGTTGCGTTCAAGTATGGTGTTGAAAGAAGCAAATGAGTACCAGAATCAACTTATTTTTTATAATAATTATAAGTAATACTATTACAATACATATTTCGTACTGTAATAAGGTGTGAACAAGATAAGTATATTTTTCATCTCCAATTTTTCCAATGCTTTTAGTACAAGCTTTACCTGATATGGCTTTGCCATTTTACCTTCTTTTTATATATTTATTCTGGGACCGCCCCTCCACGGTGTTTTAAAAATATGATGACTTCCCTTTATTCTCGGCTTCCAAAAGTATCAATAACCCATATTGACAAAAGCAGGGGCTCCAGGGTAGTGGAAGATATACCGGGCAAGAAATACGATGGGGTACTGATATCACATTTTAGAACTTCACATAATTTTTCAAGAACTTCATAGGTTATCTGTTTTGCTCCTGTACCACCATTCTTTCCAATCCTGGATGATAGAAAATTCCGGGAAAGTGGTTTACAAATGAAGGTTGCCCTATCTGCCAGAGTCTCGTCTGACCAGCAGTCAGAAAAGAATAATTACAAACCAGTCTGAATTATGAAATATCTTCTATTATAATATATTCTTATTCGCGAAATTCATAGTTCACACGGATTTTTGAATTCCCCGGCGTAAATTTATAAACATCGCTATATGAATTATTGCTTACGCCATTAAGCCCTAATTTTAGCTGCAGATATGGTTTCCCGTCATTAACTGCTTTCTGCAGTTCGTTTCTGAACGAATCAGAGGAAAAAAGAAACTCGGAAAGTCCGGAAGAAGTATTAATGCTTGTTATGAACACTCCCCCAACCGCAAAATCAGCAGGATAATCAAGATTATTCCCGTATTCAAAAACCTTTATATCCATCTTATCGCCGGCATCCCATGGTTGGCCTATCATGCTTATGCCTGAAATTTCAATACCGGCACCTCTAATAATAACATCATCCAGGTCGCTGATATCGCTTATGTCGAAGGAAAGATATCCTTTTACAGGGTCATTGGATCCGTTATCCCCGACATATATGAGGTTTGCTCCTACGCTTGTAGCGGCGCTTCCGGATATATATCCGCTCCTGCTGTTGTCAGCAGTAATACTATCGGTTTCTTCGATAACTGGCGGTTCAGCCGTTTCAGCGCATGTCCATGTAATATTAATCGAAGCATTGGCCGTACCCTCGGAATTAGTGGCAGCCGCAGTAAGCGTATAGGTATCACCTGGATCGTTCAGGTTTACCTGGCATTTTTTGGAACCCCATGCGCCCCCGCTGTCATCTTTTGAAAACTCTACCGTTGGAGTAGGCTTTCCGGTAATTTTTGCCTCAACCCTGGAATAGCATACTCCGTCAGCAGAAGAATATTCGGCCTCATATATTTCCAGGCTAATGGTCGGCGCTTCCTTATCTTCTTCTGCAGATTCTTCTTCCTCTTCCCCGGTCTCTTCTTCAGCGCTCTCCTCCTCTTCGGCTTCTTCGCCTGAAGCCTCCTCTTCCGAAGCAGCCTCTTCCTCATCCCCGGCCGCAGCTTCTTCCTCCCCTGTTTCTTCTACATCTATTTTTTCATCGTCCTCAGTAATTCCTGCTCCGCACTGGTTGCATAACGCAGCAAAGCTAAAAAGGAATATTGTAGCCAGGCAGGCAAGGAAAAAATAAAATACTTTTCTTTTCATATTGCCTCCAATATATTGCGAGACGATTAATATCTAAAATTATATAGTATTTAGGAACTATTTTTAATAAAAAGTATTTTTTAATAATTTTATAATAAAGCTATTTTTAAATATTTTGAAAACAAATAAAACTCCAATATGGATATCATGAAACCTTATCTTTCATTGCCAAAAACCATAAACATCACGTTCCTTGCAAGAATTATCAATTGCGTAGGGAGTTTTGTCTACCCCTTTTTAACCATGATCCTTAAACTGAAACCTGGATAAAAAAATTCTTTATAGTCTAATCCTGAAAAATTCTGTATTTCAATCGGTATCTCAATTAAAAAAAATAATTTAAAAATAAAAATTCTGATAAAATATATCTGGATGTTTTAAGATATTGAAACCAGTGGACTTATGGAATTAAATCCCTGATGGCTCAAGGGAAAAATGACATAACAGAAAAGGAGGCAGATTCCTGCTTTTTAAATTAAAAAGCTGCAGCATATAAAAATGTATCAATGAATAAAAATAGGGCTACCAAAAATCTTAAAATTTTTAAAGGGTTGCTAGTTCTACTGACTTTTATAATAGTATCCATAATCCCGATGTCAGAGATATTTGCTTTTGACCCTGACTATCCCGATTTCATCTGGACTTATAATAACAGGACAAGAAAAATTACTGCAGGTGCCCAGAAGGCTGTGTACCTTACAGGATACAGCCTTTCTTCGGAAGCAAAGAGAAGGGATATTTACAGGCTTATTGAAGAAACCGAATTAAACAGTATAGTTTTTAACGCAAAGGAGGATTCAGGTGAAATTCTGTATAACAGCAGTGTGGATTTTTTCAATAAGACGGGTTCCGTAAAATCCTATTATGATATAGACCAGGTTCTGAGGGAGATGGATGAAAGAAATATATACAGCATAGCAAGAATCGTGCTCTTCAAAGACGGAATCATACCATATAAGAGGCCGGACCTGGCAGTGCAGAATAAGAACACAGGTGAACCTATTTACCTGGATGGAGGTTACTGGATTGATATATACAGCAGGGAGATATGGGACTATTTCATAGAGCTGGTAATGGAGCTTGTAAAAAAAGGGGTAGATGAGGTCCAGTTCGACTATATAAGAGCACCTTCAAGAGGCAATCTATCGCTGGCCCGATATCCTTCCAATAACGCAGACGAGGAGAAAACCATGGCCATAACCGGTTTTCTGAAAGCGGTAAGGCATGCAACCAGAAATTATCATGTAAAGATATCTGCTGATGTATACGGTTTTGTTCTTATAACTGAGAATGATCAGGGAATAGGGCAGTTTATAGAAGATATGGCACCCCACCTTGATTTTTTATATCCTATGCCTTATCCATCGCATTATTCTACAGGGTTTTTGGGATTCAGCCAGCCCGAGGCTCATCCATATGAAGTAGTTAAATACACGCTTGAGAAAGGTTTTGCCAGGATAGGGGATACTGGATGCCAGATAATCCCGTGGATACAGGCATTCGGATTGGGTATGAAGTATGATGAAAGTCATATACTTGGCCAGATATCAGCTTCGGAAGAATTTGATATAGAGGGATTTTTATTCTGGAATGCAGCAAATAAATATAATATTGTAGAGAGTGCTCTCAAAAGCAGGATGTAGCCGGCAGGGTTTGGGAATTTTTGTTAAA
Source organism: uncultured Actinomycetota bacterium (assembly GCA_964563645.1). Classification (GTDB taxonomy): domain Bacteria; phylum Actinomycetota; class Humimicrobiia; order Humimicrobiales; family Humimicrobiaceae; genus M55B120. Next base: position 40,976 of record CAZLXJ010000039.1, read on the forward strand.
AATTTTTTTCACTGCGGGTAGATTGTTGATACTGACCTTTAATAAAACCTGCTATTTTTTTTATATGAGCCGGGGTACTTCCGCAGCAGGCGCCAAGTATGGAGGGACCGAACTTTAAATATTTTTTTATATTTTCAGCCATTATTTCGGGAGTCTCGTTATATATTGTCCTACCGCCCTTCATAACCGGAAGGCCTGCATTGGGCTGAAATATAAGCCTGGCATCAGGCTGGGAGGTCCGCATCTTTTTTGCTACATCAAGCATCGAATCTGAACCGATGCTGCAGTTTGCTCCAACTATGTCGCATCCTGCAGAGAGAAGCTTACCTGCTGATTCTCCGGCCTTATCTCCCATAATTGTCACGCCGTTTCTGGAAAAAGACATAGTGCAGGCAAGTGGTATAATATCCGACATTTTTCTTACGGCTTCTACTGCAGCAAGTGCTTCGTTAAGATCCATAATAGTTTCAATGAGTAAAAAATCTACACCATTTTCAATAAGGACTTCAATCTGTCTGCTAAAAATTTCTACAGCCTGGCTGTATTTTAATTCACCGGAAGGTTCCAATAACTTACCGGTGGGGCCAATATCTCCAGCGATGAAATGAGGTGTTTTGGAAGCCGATCTTTTTTCATATAGCTTTATTGCCCTCCGGGCTGTTTCCACTGCGTTTTTATTTATATCTTCCGTTTTTTTATCAAGCCTGTATGATTTGAGTTTTGAGGGATTTGCACCGAAAGTATTTGTCTGAATGATATCAGAGCCTGCTTCCAGGTAGTCAATATGGATGCCCATTACTTTATCCGTACCTTCTTCTTCAAGATTAGCCAGGTCCGGGGCATCTAAAAAACCTCTGGCCTGCAGCTCGGTTCCCATAGCTCCGTCACACAGCAGAATTTTTTCTTCAAGACTTTTCAAAAAATAAGAGTATTTTTTTAAATTGACTCTGTTCATTTCCTATATTATATAGTTATTTATTCCTTCTCTGCCACCTGGTTTTCTTAAGCATCTTTTTATGCTTTTTCTTTCTCATCTTCTTTTTTCTTTTTTTGATAATAGAGCTCATAGTTCTCCTGTATCTGTAGTCGTTTATCTTTTGGTTCAAATGATATATAACCGAAGAAAGTATTATATCATAAATAAGCCTTATGTATATTTATTTAAATATATTGTTTTTCTCTGTAAAACTGTAAATATTTACTGCAGCATTTAATTTCCAGCTGCAGTCTATCTTATAGCTTATATTTACTAATCCGGTCCGGAATAATACTTGGTATTGTAAGGTATTTAAAAATTTAAAATATTTATTTATCTTAAATTTAAATATATAATTGTAATATTAATTATTTATATCTAAAAATATTTTAAAAAATAATATAATTTCTATTGACATACAATATATTGTGCCTTAATATATAAATACATACAATATGATGAGTTTAGCTCAGAAGTTTTGAAATCAAGGTAGCCAGCCGGATACATTTATTGTAATTGAATTATCCTGTTAAAGAGAAAAGGCAGTTATTGGGAAAATGTTTTAATTTTAGTTTAATAAACAAAGAAGGCGGGGTGTTATGGCTGAGATCAATAAAAAAGATGAGAGGAAAAAGATAAGGGAGTATTATCTCAGTAAAAAAATAGATCTTTCGGAAAATTCGGCAAGGGTCTTAAAAAGGCGTTACCTTAAAAGAGATGAGGAAGGACACCTTCTTGAAGAACCCGTCGATATGTTTATAAGAGTGGCCCGCAATGTTTCGTCAGCAGAGAGGAGATATGGTAAAACGGAAAAAGAGGTAATGAAAATAGAGAAGCAGTTTTTTGATATAATGTCCGACCTTGATTTCCTGCCGAATTCCCCAACGCTTATGAATGCAGGCAAAGAGCTCCAGCAGCTTGCAGCCTGTTTCGTCCTGCCGGTCGGTGATTCGATGTCTGAAATATTCGAGGCATTGAAGGATACGGCATTAATCCAGAAATCGGGAGGGGGAGTGGGCTATTCCTTTTCCAGGATAAGGCCAAAGAACGATGTGGTACTTTCTACAAAAGGCGTATCCAGCGGACCCATATCTTTTATGACTGTTTTTAATGCTGCTACAGATACCATAAAGCAGGGCGGTACCAGGAGAGGTGCAAATATGGGAATACTGAGAGTCGACCATCCGGACATACTTGACTTTATCAATGCAAAGGAGAGCAACGACAAGCTTACTAATTTTAATCTGTCTGTAGGGGTAACAGAAGCATTTATGAATGCTGTTGAAAATGATGAAAAATATGAAATAGTGAACCCGAGGACCAGGGAAGTCTTTGACCGTTATAATGCCAGGGAAATATTCAATAAGATAGTGGAAAATGCCTGGAAAAACGGTGACCCCGGTATAGTTTTTTTGGACAGGCTCAACAAGGACAACCCCACTCCCCATGTAGGCCAGATAGAGAGCACAAATCCATGCGGCGAGCAGCCTCTTTTACCATATGAAGCATGCAATCTTGGCTCCATAAACCTTTCCCATATGATTACGGAAGATGAGGGAATGAAAAAGGTCGACTATGAAAAGCTAAGGAAAATAGTCCATACTTCAGTGAGATTTCTGGATGACACAATAGATATGAGCAAGTATCCTCTGGAAAAAATCCGTAAGATGGTGGATGGTAACAGGAAGATAGGGCTCGGAGTAATGGGATGGGCCGATCTGCTGGTAATGCTCGGGATCCCTTATGACAGCGAAGAAGCTCTTGAGCTTGGAAGCAGGATCATGGGCTTTATACAGGATGAGTCAAAGGAGGCCTCTAAAGAACTTGTAGGGGAAAGGGGAGAGTTTCCCAATTTTGCGGGAAGCGTATATGACACGCCTGAAGGCTATAAGATAAGGAATGCTACTACCACTACAATAGCACCCACAGGGACATTGAGCATAATTGCTGACTGCTCAAGCGGAATAGAACCTTTGTTTGGGATTTCTTTTGTAAAGAATGTAATGGATAACGACAGGCTTGTTGAAGTAAATAAATACTTTAGAAAAATTGCCGAGGAAGAAGGTTTCTACAGCAAGGAACTAATGGAGGAAATTGCCAGTCAGGGTAATCTTAAAGACATTGAAGAAGTCCCATCTGTGTATAGAAGGATATTTAAGACTGCTCATGAGGTTACGCCAAAATGGCATGTCCGAACTCAGGCGGTATTTCAAAAATTTGTTGATAATGCTGTGTCAAAAACGGTAAATTTTGGCAGTTCTGCCACCGTCCAGGAAGTCGAGGATGTTTATAAGCTTGCATACAGGCTTGGCTGCAAGGGAATTACAATATTCCGGGATGGAAGCAGGGGCATGCAGGTGCTTGAGGTTGCGGGCAAAGACAAAAGCGGGAAAGAAGTAAAAATGAATACTGGAGCCTATTCCAGAGTAAAATCAGAAAAAGAATCTTCTAAAAAAGCAGGTAAACCAGAGAAATCTGATGGTGATGGAAAAGCTGCTGTTATCAAACCAAGGCCAAGACCGGAAGTTACTTACGGTATGACCAAAAAATATAAAATAGGCAATTGCGGTAAACTTTATGTAACAATAAATTCTGACGAAAATGGGATATGTGAAGTATTCACAAATACCGGTGAGGAAGGATGTGCTGCATTAACGGAAGCTGTTGGCAGGCTTATAAGTATTGCCATAAGGTCAGGCATAGATCTTGAATCAATAAAGGACCAGCTTAAAGGAATAAGGTGTGCAGCCTGTATTGCAGACCCCGGAACACATGTTCTTTCCTGCCCCGATGCTATAGCAAAGGCCATAGATTTTTACTTTGACGGAACTGATAAATTTGACCTGGGAGCAACCAGCGGACCGAGGTCACTTGTGGTATGCCCTGAATGCGGAGAGATAATGGAACCGGAAGGCGGCTGTTATTTATGCAGGAACTGCGGTTATTCAAAATGTTCGTAGTTTATTAATAAGTAACCTCCGAACTGCGCCTCTTGTATATAAGTTCGTTTATAAAGTTGATTATTGCAATAGGAACTACAGAACATGCTGCTATGATTGCCCAGTGGTTTAAGCCAAGGCTCTCGGTTTCAAAAACACCCTGAAGCCACGGGATATATATTATAGATACCTGCAGCAGTATTGAAATTAGTACGGCAATATTTAAATATTTATTCGCAAATATGTTTTTCCTGAATATTCCCCTGTCTTCAAATCTGAAGTTATAAGTGTGGAGGAGCTGCGTGGTCACAAGGGCGGTAAATACCATGGTCTGAAACAAATGAGAATTTTTTTCAAAAATTAATGGCCCGCTGAAATAAATAAACAAGGCGCCAAGAGTCATTATTAAACCCTGCCAGGAGACATTTATAAGCCTTCTGGAGCTCAATATGGGTTCCTTTTGCCTGGTTGCTTTTCTATCCATTATATTTTTTGCAGGAGGATTCATTCCGAGTGCCAAAGCCGGGAGTCCGTCTGTTATAAGATTCATCCAGAGTATCTGCACAGGAAGGAGGGGTATATAGAGAAAACCCCGCTGACCTGTAAGAAGATAAAAAATATAATCACCAAGCACTATAGATATAAACATTACAAGGACTTCAGATATATTGCAGGAAAGCAGGAACAATATGAACTTTTTAAGATTATCATATATTACCCTTCCCTGCCTGATAGCCTTTACAATAGTGGCAAAATTATCATCTGCAAGTATCATATCACTGGATTCTTTGCTGACATCTGTACCAACAATCCCCATGGCCACCCCTATATCAGCCCTTTTAAGAGAAGGCGCATCATTTATACCATCCCCGGTCATGGCGACAATGTGTCTTTTTTTCTTAAGTGCGTCTACTATAGAAACCTTGTTTGAAGGAGAGACGCGTGCAAATATACTTATATCCTCTATCTGTTTTTCGAGATCTTCTTCCGAGAGTTTATCAAGTTCATACCCTTCTAAAACCCTTCCTCCGGGTTCCAGCATTCCAAGTTCTTCACCTATTGCAGATGCCGTTATTTTATGGTCGCCTGTTACCATGATGACCTTTATATTTGCCCTTTTGCATTTTTCTATTGCATCATAGACTTCAGGCCTGGGTGGATCGATCATTCCCACCATACCCAGATATATAAGTCTTTCCTCTTCTTTACTGACATTTTCTTCTTCAGGAAGACCGTCAAGGTACTTGAATGCGAATGCAAGATTTCGCATCGCTTTTCCGGCGAGCAATGAGTTATTTTTATTAATTAAATCTCTGTCGTCTTCATCAATATCAACAACTTTCCCATCCTTGATAATCCCTGTACATTTATCTATTATTACCTCCGGAGCGCCTTTGGAAAACAAAAAATAACGAGCACCATATTCCTTTTGCTCATTTTCGGGAATCTCATTTATCGTGGTCATCATTTTTCTTGTCGAATCAAATGGTTCCTCCATTACTCTTGAATATTTTTCTTCAAGATCCCTTTTGTCCAGGGAATAGGAATCTGCAAATTCTATGAGGGCAGCTTCTGTAGGGTCTCCGGAGATATCGCGGTCTTCCCGGTCTATATAATGAGCATCATTACAGAGAACCGAGTTTTTAAGGAGGAATGCCAGCGCTGTATTGTTATCTATCTCTTTGAAATTAAAATAACCTTTTTTTACCCTGTCGTTTTTATTAACCTTACCATTAAAAAGCCTGCCAGATTTTTCTATATAATTATCATAGTCGGATACAGGCTCGAGGCCGCTGTATATTTTTCTTACCATCATCCTGTTTTCTGTGAGAGTCCCTGTCTTATCGGTACATATAACAGATACTCCTCCCAGTGTCTCTACTGAGCTTAGTTTTCTTACTATTGCATTATTTTTGGCCATAGTCTGCACGCCGATTGCCAGAGAGACAGTAACTATTGCAGGGAGGCCTTCCGGGATAGCAGCGACTGCAAGAGCCACAGCAACCAGAAGCATCTGGGCGACAGAATTTCCCTTTAATATGCCTGATAGAAAGACGACGGCGCTAATCGCAAGGCATATTATACCGATTCTCTTACTTACAGTTTTCAGCTCGATCTGAAGGGGAGTCATTCCTTCTTCCTGCTGTACCATACTTGCTATCCTGCCAATTTCTGTGTCATGGCCCGTTCCTATGATGACAGCTTCACAGCGTCCTTTTACTATTGTCGTGCCACTGAACAGGAGGTTCTTTCTATCACCAGGGGGTATATTCTTCCCGCTTATGACAGAAGATATCTTATTTACCGGCAGGGATTCTCCTGTAAGTATGGATTCATTTGCCTGAAGGTTTACTTCAGAGACTATCCTGCAGTCGGCAGGGGCCAGATCTCCTGAAGAAAGCCTTATTACATCACCCGGGACAAGATATTTTGAATCGATATTCTTTTCCCTTCCATTCCTTATGACAAGAGCTTTCGGTGATGACAGCTCTTTTAATGCCTGGAGTGCCCTTTCAGCCCTGTATTCCTGGATAAAGCCAAGAACTGCATTAATTACAAGGATAAAAAGTATTACTATGGCATCAGTTATCTCCCTTATAATAATTCCGGATACAAATGCTGCCGCCAGTAGTATCCAGATCATAAAGTCATTAAACTGGGATATGAATATCTTAAAAGGTGTTCTGCCTTTTCTCTCCTCAATCTGATTGAGGCCATATTTTTCAAGATTTTTTTTGGAAGATTCCCCGGTGAGCCCGTTTTTTAAGTCCGTATCAAGTATCCGGGCCGCATCTGCGGCAGAAATATTATGCCAGGAGACTTCCTTATTTTTACTTTTTACTTCTATTTCTTATACTCCCTTTATTAAAATATATCATTAATTTTTATCACTTATAAGGTGTCTGGACAACAATTAAATAAAAAAAATATGGATTGAAAATATATGAAATAAAAATAATCAGTCAAGCCAGATATCATGGAAGAGCTCCCATTCTACAATATGTTCACTTATATATTTTTCCATTACAGGGAGGACTTTTTTCATATTTTTATCTATTAATTCATCTTTTTCTCCACAACGCTCGAGCTCTACAGGTTCCCCTATAATCTGATGATGGTTATATTTTCCGTTCCTCCAGATAAAACTGGGCAACAGTTCAGCTCCTGACTTAAGTGCCAGCTCTACTGCTCCTGCTGGCAGGTAGGCTTTCTTTCCAAAAAAATCAAAGGGTCTGGATGATTTTGCTGTGGGGTCCCAGTCTGAAGGTACGGCAATTATTTCATTGTTTCTCAGGTATCTTAAGACGTGAAGCATCCTGTTTATGTACAGGGTTTTAAGGCCTTTTGACATGCGCTTTGATTCAAAAAATATATTGGTCCTCTGACTTTCCCTTACAAGGCTAACTCCCCATATGCTGTAGCCTTCTGCTGCAATTCTGCAGGCTCCCCATTCAAAATTTCCAATATGGGAAGTGAAAATGATAGCTCCCTTCCCCTTTTTTAGAGCCCTGTCAAGATTTTCAGTTCCTTCAAGACAAATCCTTTCTTTAAGTTTGTCCGGACTGACTACTCTGTGCTTTAGGAAATCCACAACATTTTTTGCCCAGTTTATAAATATCTTTCTGGCTATACGGCTGATCTGGGGGTCACCAATATTTTTTTTAAGGGCTATGGATATATTCTTTTTGAGGATACCGACATTTGTGCCGGTTGCATACCAGAGGTTTGCCCCGAATGATGCCAAAAAATATGTAACCGGATAGGGAGTCATTATTGCGATAAGTTCAGCTAACCTGTATCCGAGATATGTTAACATAGGAACCCCTTTTAAATACCGGATATTTACAAAAAAAGCGTATGAATAATATTAAAAATACTCCATCTGAAATAATTTAGATTTTTTGAATAATTTGAATCAAAAACCTCCTGAAGGAAATTATTGACCATGATCATTTCTTCCCTTTCAGACGGGTAAGTTCATTTGTGAACTGTTTAATGCTGTCAAACTGTTTGTACACAGATGCGAATCTTATATAAGCTACCTTGTCCAGTTTCATTAATCTTTTAAGAACCAGGTTTCCAAGTTCTCTGGAATGTATTTCGTTTTCCTGCATATTGTGTATTTCATTTTCAATATCATCTACCAGACCGTTTAATTTCTCCATACTTATATTTCTTTTAATGCATGCCCTTATAAGTCCGCTCAGTATTTTATTACGGTCAAAAGGTTCACGCGTGTTGTCTTTTTTGATCACCGCAATAGGCTTTGTTTCCACACGCTCATACGTGGTAAACCTTTTACCGCATTTTTCGCATTCCCTTCTCCTTCTGACGCTGTCGTTAGAATCAGTCAGTCTCGAATCGACAACTTTTGTATCAGGATTTCCACAGTATGGGCATTTCATTTTTTAAAAGATAATTTAATTATATTTTTCATCATTTAATTGTACTAAATAATTATAAGGAAAACCAACCGGTTTTAAAATTATTATCTTTATTTTTCATTAATTCTTCTTACATTTAATCTTATAATCAATCAACAATTGATAAAAATCTTATGATACTGGTTATTAAAAATTAATGAAATTATATTATTTTAATAAAATTGTTTATGATAGTTTTCATAAATATAGTATCTATATTTTCTGTAAAACTAATACTGCTGCGCAACAGGTTAATCATAATTTTATGAAAAACGGGACAAAAATCTTCTTTAAGAGGGGACTTATATCCCTGCGCTTTTGAGTAAAGTATGTTTTTAAAAGCGATGAGCATTTATTGAATATACAAGTGTTGTAAGGAGACCAAATAAAAGCCACCACGCACTGCCTTCCCAGAACCAGAGGAAAAAACAAAAAATGAAGTAGCCTGCTGCGGTGCAATAAATGCTGAAGAAAAGGCCCCTGCCAGGTAAGCTGCGAGGAGTATAATAGCAGTATTCAGATAAAAATTTTTAAATAACATAATAGATTAAAAGAATAAAATTTATCTTAATTTTAACATATTTTGTATAGAGAATAGTTAAAAATAACGGGATTACCGATAAATTAATAGAGGAAAAATAAAAGCAATGATACCATTTCTACCAGTCGAGTAAGAAGATTATAAAGAGGCCTTATTCTTATATGGTAAATGCTATTGAAGTAAAGCAGCTGACCAAAAAATTTGGAACCCTGAATGCTGTCGATAATATCAGTTTTGAAGTAGGGAAAGGTGAATTTTTTGGGTTCCTGGGCCCCAACGGGGCGGGCAAGACCACTACAATAAGAATACTTACCGGCATAATACAGGCAACTTCCGGAAGGGTTTCTGTCATGGGCTATGATATAGGAAGCCATACCCTGAACGCAAAGAAAATTATGGGAATAATACCGGAGGTCGCAAACGCCTATATGGATCTTTCAGGCTGGATAAATATGATGTTTCAGGGCGAACTTTACGGTTTGCACAGGGGAGAGCTTTATGATCTTTCAAAGGAACTTTTAGTTGATTTTGACCTTTATGACAGAAAAGACCAGAAGGTAAAATTCTATTCAAAGGGAATGCAGCAGAGGCTGATTATATGCATGGCCCTGCTGAACCGGCCGGAAATCCTGTTTTTAGATGAACCCACATCGGGACTGGATGTCAGCAGTACCTTCATGATAAGGGAGAAAATAAGGGACATTAATTCGAAGGGGACTACAATCTTTCTGACTACTCACAATATGGAAGAAGCCAGCCAGATGTGCGAGAGAATAGGAATTATAAATAAGGGGAGGATTGCAGCAATTAACAGCCCAGAGAAGTTGAAACTAACGGTAAAAAAGTTACAGTCTATTATTGTAGCCTTTGACCGCGATACGGAGCAGGGGTCTATTTATAATTTGCCCGGTGTCAGGGAAGTAAAAAAAATAGGTGACAAGATGCGTATTTTTACAGAAATCCCCGGAGAGCTCGTTTTTCACCTGGTTGATTTTGCCAGGGAGAATAGTTTAAAAATATTGACCCTGAATACTTTAACTCCGAGTCTGGAAGATGTTTTTTTAAAAATTACCGAAGAAAGTACCGGCTGATAAATATTATGCTGCTTGAACAGTTAAAAAGATCATGGACCGTTTGCAAAAAGGACATACGTATTTATTTTTTTAAAGCACCGGTCCTGATTTTTGGTGTTCTTTTCCCTATTTTCCTTTTTCTGGCTTTTGGAATAGGTAGAAATCTATCAGTCGGGGATCTTCTACCCGGCCTGATTGCAATAGCCCTTTTTTTACATCGGCTGTCATTGTCCCGCTCATAGCTCCATGGGAGACCAGGACCAAAACTCTTGAAAGACTGGTTTCTTCACCTATTCTCATATCTGCAATGATACTGGGAGATATTCTGGCATCTTTCTTGTTTGGTATAATAATTACTGTGATACCTGTGTCTGTGGGTATAATCAGCGGGATTTCGATTAAATCACTGTATTTTTTTATTCCGGGTATTCTGCTGGCTTCTTTTTGTTTTTCATCGCCTGGTTCTTTGATGTCGACACCACCCTCCGGCCCTCCTGCCAATATAAATATGATCTCAACGGTTATAAAATTCCCTATGGTATTTATTAGCGGCATATTCATACCTATTGGAGAACTGCCTTTATGGGGAAGAATATTGTCATATATTTCTCCGCTTACATATTTTACGGATCTTGTAAGATTCTCTATCAATAAGAAAAATTATTTTCCTGTGTGTATTGATCTTCTCGCCCTTTTTATTTTTTCCCTGATATTTTATATTCTTGCAATAAAACTGCACCAGAGAAACATCCCGAGAAGAATATAATCTAATAAAGCGGCATCCTGGTCCAGACTATCCGGTATTCCATCACTTTTGAAGCTGGTACTGGTATTTATAAAGTTTGTGGTATATGCCCCTGGCTTTTATTAGCTGGCTGTGGCTGCCTTCCTCTACAACCCTGCCGTGGGAAAGCACTATTATCCTGTCGACATTTTTTATGGTGGATAACCTGTGGGCGATTATAATGGTGGTCCTGCTTTTCATTATTTTTGCCAGAGCGTCCTGGATGAAGGCTTCTATTTCAGAATCTATGCTGGAAGTGGCCTCATCAAGTACAAGGAGAACTTCAGGATTAAATACCAGTGCTCTTGCAAAAGCTATCAGCTGCCTCTGGCCAACGGACAGTATCTGGCCTCTTTCCTTTACTTCAAAATCATAATTTCCCGGCAGTCTTTCAATAAATTTATGTGCATTTACATATTTAGAGGCCTCTATGACAATGTCAGGGCTAATATCCCTATTACCCAGCCTTATATTTTCAAGGACTGTCCCCGAAAACAAGAATACATCCTGCATAACCACTCCTATATGCCTTCTTAAATCCTGGAGGTTAAATTTTTTTATGTCGGTATTGTCTAGCAGTATTTCACCCTTCTGTATATCATAAAACCTGTTCATAAGATTTATTATAGAAGTCTTTCCCGAACCTGTAGCCCCGACGAATGCTATGCTCTGCCCGGATTGCAGGTCAAAGGATATGTCTTTAAGAACATAGTTATCCCTATCATATGCAAACCATACGTTTTCAAACCTGATATCACCTCTTACCTTTTTAAACTGGACTGGATACTCTGGAGTTGTTATAGAAGGTTTCAGGTCAAGGAGGCTAAAGATTCTCTCTGAAGCTGCGATTGCTTCCTGCAGTATGCCGAATTTTTCACTAAGGTCGCTGATAGGGTGAAAAAATTTTTCAACATACTGGATAAATGCAACAAGGGTCCCCAGGGTAAGGACATTTCTTACTACCTGTCCGCCTCCATACCATATCACAAGTGCTATAGCTATTGAACTGATCAGTACGACTGAAGGAAAAAATACCGAATAATATAGTATGGTCCTTAAGTATTCATCCATATACTCCCTGTTAAGGTTTGCAAATTCTCTGTTATTTTTTTCCTGGCGGTTGAAAAGCTTTGTAGTGATAATGCCGTTTAGAGCTTCCTGGAGAAATGAATTGATGTTGGAGATCTTTGTCCTTATCGACCTGAAGGCGATTCTCACTTTTAAACGGAATATAAAGGTTGCCGCAGCAAGAAGTATGAGAACAGAAAAGGTTACCAGTGAAAGCTTCCAGTTAAGTGCAAGCATTATGCCCATTATCCCGATAATCATGAAAAGGTCTCCGAATAGCGTTACGATGCCGGAAGATAGCATTTCATTTAAACTCTGTACATCTGTAGTCACCCTGGTCATCGTCCTTCCCACCGGATTCTTATCAAAGTAGGACATGGGAAGCTTCTGTATATGTTTGAATATATCCATCCTCATATCATACATTATTTTCTGGCCGAGATATTCTGTATAATAGCCCTGGAAATACCTTATAACAAACTCAAAAAGTATTATCAGTCCGTAAAGCACCACCATGTAAAGGAGTCCCTCTGATATACCGGGAGTTATATAATTATCGATAGACAGTTTTATCAAAAAGGGGCCGGTTATCTGCAGTGCCGCAGTCAGAAGCAGCAGAAATATAGTGAGTGCGAGAAGATGCCGGTATGGCTTTATAAACCCCATAAGCCTTGAGGCAGTCTTTTTATCTATTGGTCTTCCCGAAAGTTCTTTTTCGTAGAATCCTTCCAGCAATAAGGCTCCTTTATCTCATATTTTTTCTTTAAGTTCTTCTGACAGACGCTGCCTGTGATACAGGTTCTGGTATATACCGCTTTTTTTCATCAGTTCACCGTGACTTCCCATTGATTCTATCTTTCCCTCATCGATTACTATAATGATACCGGAATCTTTTATGGTGGATATCCTGTGGGATACTATAATAGTTGTGATTTCTCTGGTGCTATTCTTGAGGTCCTTTAATATAAGCTCCTCTGTATTTGTGTCCACATTTGAAAAGGAATCATCCAGGATAAGTATCCGGGGCTCTCTAATAACCGACCTTGCAATAGCAAGCCTCTGCTTCTGGCCGCCCGAAAGTGTAACGCCCCTTTCACCTATAAGTGTCGCGTAGCCTTCAGGAAACTGGAGTATTTCTTCATGGAGATGGGATAATCTGGAAGCCTTTTCTATCTTTTCTTCAACTTCCCCTATATTCAGCTCTTTTAACATGTACTCTGATCCGAACAGGATATTTTCCTTTATGGTCTTTGAAAACAGAAAAGGCGTCTGTTCTGCATATCCTATGCTGTTTCTCAGGACGGAAAGAGGATACTTTTTGATATCCAGCCCATCAATTAAAACCATCCCCTTCCGGGGATCTATAAGCCTGGGAATAAGGTTTAACATAGTTGATTTTCCAGAACCTGTAAAACCCACTATTCCAATCTGCACCCCTGCCTTAATATCAAAACTTATATTATCAAGCACCCACCTGTTATCAGGAGAATGATGATTTTTTGTAAAACCGGTAAAATTTTCGATGGACATTTTACTTGCCGGGCCCTGAGATTCATATCTGAAGCTTACATTATCAAACCTTATACTGCCTTTTAAGGGGCGCATGGCAGCAGGAGGTGCCTTTACAGGACCGGTTATCAGTGGTTCTATTTTGAGTATATTATTTATTCTTTTCATGGAAACCGCACCCCTCTGGACCAGGTTTATCACCCATCCCAGAGAGATGAGGGGCCAGGTAATGGACCCGATATATGCAGAGAACTGGACAAACTGTCCGAGGGTAAGGGCTCCTGTTATAACCTGTCTCCCGCCTATCCAGAGGACGACCAGTGTCCCTATTCCTCCGATAAATATCATAGAAGGCCAGAATATGCTCCTTATTCTTGCAAGTGAAAGGTTTCGTTTGATGTATTCAAGATTAAGATCACGGAATTTATCTTTTTCATTTTCCTCCTGGGCAAAGGATTTGATTACCTTGATTCCTGCTATGCTTTCCTGGGTCCTTGCAGAGAGGGCGGAATACTGTTCCTGTGATTTCCTGAAGGCCGAGTAAAGCAGGGCACTCAACCTGCTCACCAGTAGGGGGAGTACGGGAATAGCTATCAGTGAATAAAGCGAGAGCCTTACATTGATCAAAAACATGACGATAATGGTGGTAATAAATACAAATATGGTATTAAAAAGATTCAGGAGGCCGGGACCCAGAAAGTTTCTCACTGCTTCCAGGTCATTGGTCATCAGTGCCATGATGCTTCCTGTCCTGGTGTTTATGAAAAAAGAAGGATCAAGCTTTTGAAGATGGGCAAAAAAGTCCATCCTTATGCTGTATTCTATCTTTCTGGAAATTCCTATAAGTATTTTCCTCATATAGAATCTGAAAATTCCCTGGATTGCAGCAATCCATATGAAAAGCCCTGCAAAACCCAGAAGGTTTGCGGCTCCGGGGGAGTATTTAATGCTGTCAATAGCCTGTTTTAGTATCCATGGGGTAAGAAGGGCCAGGCCATCTGTAAAAAGTAAATATAATATACTGCCCGTAAAGCTCTTTCTGTGTTTTTTTAAATATTTTAAAAGAGTCTTTAGTTCCCTTATTTTCTCCTCCT
>CAZLXJ010000040.1:0-13028 GCA_964563645.1 uncultured Actinomycetota bacterium
ATAAATATGATTATATTTTGCAATAAAAAATCCCCTAAAAGCCTTATATAACGTGGTTTTTCGGGAATTTTTTCCTGGGCTATGCTGTCAAACTAACGATAATATACTAAAATTATATATGTTTGATAAAGTTGTAATAATATACTATTATAAAACTTATATAATATAATATATAAAATAGAGGCTAAGAAGCTTTGACCAAATTTGGACGCTTGGTTAAGGTGGAGCCAGTAGCGTAACCGGCTATAGGCCGGTTTTTTTTTGGAGAATTTTATTTGAAAGGAGAGCTAATGAAAACAGATTATATAAAAATCTATAATGAATGGAGGTTAGAGAGATGAGTACAGTGAAATCCAGAAAGTTTCTGAAATTTTTTGTGGGGCTGGCGGTTCTGGGGATGATATTTTTAATCCCGGGAGCCTTATATGGGTCTCCTTCTGTTTCACCTGCGTCTGCGACAATAGAAGAAGATGAAACTATACAATTTACTGCATCGGACTTTGGCCCAGGCAAAATCCACTGGGAATCCTCGGATGAAAGTGTAGCTACAATAGATGGTAACGGTAAAGCCGAAGGTGTTTCTCCGGGAACGGTAACAATAGAAGCAAAAAAGGGCAATAATGAGGCAAAAGCTACTCTGACAGTTGTTTCCCCAGTCCTTACATCAATTGATATAACACCTGAAAATCCTTCAATTAACCTGGGGCAGGATCAGCAGTTTACAGCTACAGGCAATTATTCAAGCGGTCCCTCACAGGATATCACCGCTCTGGTAAGCTGGAGTTCCAGCGACACCTCAGTGGCCACAATAGGCAGCGGCGGCCTTGCAGACAGTGCCGGTGATGGTACTACCGTCATTACTGCTGAACTGGGCTCAGTTTCTGATAATACTAATCTTACGGTTAACCTGGCAGTTAATCCAACAGTTACTCTGAAGTCAGGCCACCAGGGCGATTCCTATGAGGATTTTTTAGAAGAAGGTGATTGTGATTTTCAATTGGAAACCGGACAGGTCATATGGCATCTGGTTCTCAGTCCTTTAGCGCCAAATAGCAGTAGTGCATTTCTGCAGGATCCATTTGGAACAAATGTGGATAATCACGGTAATCCAGTCGGTAATAATTATGGAACAAATAATGGAAGTCAGATAGATTGGTATATACTCAATAGTTTAACAACCGCACCGATCTGGGTTGCGGAAGTGGAACAGGGTTATCGCAGCAATAGCGAGCTCAGGGTAAGCCATACATGTTATGGCGGCGACTCTGTCACTGGAGAGCTTACAATAAACAAGACCACGCTCAACGGTCTTGAAGGAACATTCAATTTCAGAATATATGACTCGAGCAATAATCTGGTAACAGAAGATGCAGACGGGAATGCTCTCCAAAATGGTGGTGATCCCATACAGATCGTGATAGGTGCAAGCGGCACAGGCTCCTACGGTCCGATAACTCTTCCGGGCGATGATTATACAGTAAAGGAATCAGGAGGTGCCTTTATAAACACGATCCCGGGCGGAAGTGCTCCTTATTCAACGACTGTGGACCTTTCAGACGGTGGATCGGGTTCAGCTGATTTTACCAATGATGAGGAGGAAGAAGAAGGTTCACTGATAATTAAGAAACTTGATTCTGACCAGACCACGGAACCGGGCAAAAAATTCAGTTTCAATATAACCGACAATAACGGGTACTCTGAAGACTTCGAATTAGAGGTTGGACAGGAGAAAATAATTGATGAGATTGATCTGGATTCGCCGACAACCTTTACAATTACCGAAAATAGTACTGGTTATTATGTGATTATAACCGAGAGCGATCAGACAGTTGAAGGTATTACTCCGCAATCAATAGACGTTGAGGTGTCAGAAACAAGTCCGGCTGTCTATGTGACTTTCGATAATGACCCGACAGGTTCGCTGATAATAACCAAAGATACAGTAGATGGATTGGAAGGAACTTTTTACTTCAGAGTAAGTAAAAATGATTCAGACTTCTCAAAAGATGTATCCATAACAATTCCTGATAACAGCAGTGTCTTAGTTGAAGATCTGCCGCTGGGAACTTATACAATAACAGAAATAATTCCTGCTGGATCAGATTATATTTGCACTTCTCCGGCAGGAGGGATATATGAAAATGTTGAAGTAACCAGTAAATTTGTAGAAGGTTACGAACCTGAAACATTTGCCTATATCAATGAACCCACTGGCGCAGATGCCGACGCAGACGCTGACGCCGATGCTGATGCAGATGCTGACGCAGACGCAGATGCCGACGCAGATGCAGATGCCGACGCTGATGCAGACAGAGAGATACAGGTACTTGCATTTACCGGATATAATGACATCTATTATATACTGGGTTTTGCACTGATACTCATTGGAGCTCTTGGCAGCCTGCTTCTTACAAGGAACATAAAAAGGCAGGAGAATAGATAATATATCAGTTGATAGCTGATATATCCTGATACAGGAAGGGACATCCCGAATAAAGTAAGGATGTTCCTTCTTTAATATGTAAAAAGAAACAGGTAAAATAATCACCTATGATAAAGAAAGAAATATTAATCCCGGTAATATTGTTTACAGCACTGATGCTGACATCTTTAACATCAGCATGCAGTCCTGCCCGGGAAACTTCCGGACCTGCCGGAGACACCGGGATAAAAGATCCGGAAACTGTATCTGAAACAAAGACTTCAGATACCGGTGAAGACCTATCGCCTGCAGAGGATTCTGAAGAAGGCGGCTTCGGGCTCATGGATGAGGATATAAGGCGATACATTGATTCCCTGGATCTCGGCGCAGACTACTTTCTGGAGCTAAGCCGTAAGGACAGGGAATACCTTATAGATCTTGCGCATGATGCCATTACCGGCTATCTTGAGGGAGATGCTGGTGAAGTATCATATCCTGAAGAGTATGATGGCATTGAAAACGAAGTACATCTGGTCCTCAGGGTAGACGGAAGGAAGACAGGCTGGAATTTTGCCAGCAGTGAAAATCTTGCAGAAAGTGTGGTGAAAGCGGTTATTAACACTCTTGAAGATAACAATACGGAGCTGGATAAAATAAAGGATAATCTGTGGAATATGGGAATCGAGATAATTATAGCAGGAGAAGAAGATGAACTTGATGAGGAGTTTGAACCGGGCATACACGGCGTAAGAGTACATTATGATGGAAAGAGCGCTGTGGCGCTCAACACCCTGGCCCTGGAGGGAAATATAAGCCTTGAATCGGTAATGGACAGCCTTTATGAAGAACTGGGAGCAGACCCTGAAAGCGCTGAAAAATACTGCTTTCCTGTCATTCATTTTGCAAAAACACCCTTTGATGAAGATGTGGTTTCCTTTTACAGATGCAGTGATACAGAACTGGTTCCGGATGTGACCGCGGAAAAGATATTCAATAGCCTTGAGCTTGCAAAGGCCTGGATGCTTTTGAACCTTGACGAGGACGGATATTTCAATTATGGATACAG
This sequence comes from uncultured Actinomycetota bacterium, assembly GCA_964563645.1. Lineage (GTDB taxonomy): Bacteria > Actinomycetota > Humimicrobiia > Humimicrobiales > Humimicrobiaceae > M55B120. The sequence goes on from CAZLXJ010000040.1 coordinate 3,489, forward strand.
TCCTGCTTCCGGGGAATATTTTACTACCAATAATATGGTGAGACAGCTTCTTTGTTCAAAATGGCTTGCGGCAGAAAGTACTGTAAATGAAAACCTCAAACAGCTTCACAGGATCAATCTTGAATATGTACTGAGGAACTGGTATATGCAGGAAGGCGAGATGGGCTATATATACTTTGGGGAAAAATCAAAGCTGGGGGCGATGGCCATGGCTCTTGGCACCATAGCATTGAGCCCGCTGTACAAGGAATATGAAGGCTATGCCCAGAAAATTGCAAATACCATACTTTCTATGCAACATGGTGACGGATCATTTGACGCCTGGTTTGTGGAGCCTAATTATGATTATGACGAAGACAGCCTGCTGAGGTTCTACAGCGGTGAAGGAATTCTTGGCATCATAGATCTGTATGAGAGAAGTGGTGAAGTAAAATATCTTCATGCTGCAGAGCTTTCACAGGATTTTTATATAGAAAAATATGTTAAAAATATTGAGGAAAATTATTCACCGGCATATGTACCCTGGCAGACCATATGCCTTAATAAATTATATAAAATAACCGGTGACAGGAAATATATTGAACCCATATTTATATTAAATGACAGGCTTTTAAAAATGCAGAACCAGAACGGCAAACCCTATCCGGATTTTTTGGGCAGGTTTTATGATCCCGAACATCCTGAATACGGCCCGCCCAATTCGGGAAGCACATCACCCTATGTGGAGAGCCTTGCATATGCTTATGAAATAGCAGAGATGGAAGGGGACAGGGAGAGGATGGCAGAATATAAGAAGGCTATTGTACTGGGTATTCACAATCTTATGAATCTACAGTTCAGGGGGTCTGATATGTACTATCTGGGACATCCAGAAAGGGTTGAGGGAGCCTTAAGGTACAGGATGTTTGATAACAGGATACGTATTGATACCACCCAGCATACGATAGATGCACTTTCAAAAATAATAGAGGTATTTGAATTAAATTAAATTTTAGGATAGAACATATACAGATATTAAATGAAAAGAAAGAAAATAATAATTCTAAGGGTACTGACTGCAGTTTTTATTGCTGCAGGCATTGCGCTCATAGCATACCCTGCCTATACAAATTTCATCTCGTCAAGACAAATATCCAGGGAACTTTCTGAATGGGAAGAAGTAAAGGATACATCCGGGATTGAAGAAATAGGTACGACTGCTGCAGAACCGGAGGACATGCAGGATGAAGACGACCCTGTAATGGATTTAAGCCAGGATGAATACATCCCGGCTGAAAGCAAGCTTTCTGCCGAAGACTTATTCCCCATGAAAATATCTATACCCAGAATAGAGCTTGAATACATGGTATATGAAGGTACCGATACTGCCACTCTTAAGCAGGGAGCAGGGCATGAGCCGGTAACGCCGCTTCCCGGCGAGGAGGGAAGGTGTACCATATCAGGACACAGGACCACCTACGGCGCCCCTTTTAACAGGGTTGATGAACTGGAGAATGGAGATCTGATATACCTTGAATCACTGGATGACAGGCTCTACGCCTATGCTGTCACCGGCATTGAGATCGTAAAACCGACTGATGTGTGGATACTTGACGGTACAGAGAAAAAAGAGCTTCTGCTTACCGCGTGCCATCCCAAATACTCTGCTGCCCAGAGGCTGGTAGTGATAGCCGAGCTTGTGGAGATATTTCCTTTTGAAATGGAGACATGATTTCTGGATGACTTTTGCCTGCCTCACTTATAAAACATAACATTTTATTACGCTTTACGGCAAAGCTGTGGCCTTAAATGCTTAACTATAGGTATAATAAAATGTATAATTTAAAGACAATGGGTAAGATGGAAAAGAAAACTGAAGATCTCCTTAGTGTTGATATATCGGATGTTAACAAAAAGGAGGCAGAGAAGATAATAGGTAATTTAAGGGGCCAGATAAACAGGCATAATTACTATTATTACATAAAGGATTCTCCTGCAATATCAGATGATGAATATGACAGGCTTTTCAGAAAGCTAGAAAAGCTTGAGGAGAAGTTCCCGGAATTTATTACCGTCAGTTCTCCCACGCAGAGGGTCGGCGCTCCGGTGGAGGGCGGTTTCAAGACGGTGGAACACGGGGAGAAGATGCTATCTCTCCAGGATGTTTTTGACTACGGCGAGCTTGAGGATTTCCTTAAGAGGATCGAAAAAGACCTGGGAAAGCCAACCGAAGAGGTGGACTTTGTATGCGAGCTTAAGATAGACGGTTCGGCGGTCTCCCTGTTATATGAGAACGGGAAATTTGTAAGGGGGGCTACAAGGGGGGACGGGCTTACCGGAGAAGACATAACATCAAACCTTAAAACAATAAATTCCATACCCTTAAGCCTTCTGGATAACGGCATGGATATACCCGACAGGCTTGAAGTAAGGGGCGAGGTATATCTTGGCAAAAAGGAATTTTTGAGGATAAACAGTGAGAGGGAAGAGGAGGGCCAGCCTGTATTTGCAAATCCAAGGAATGCTGCTGCAGGTTCCCTGAGGCAGATAGACCCTGCAATGACCGCAAAGAGGCGGCTCAATATATTTATATACGGAGCTGTTTACGGAACTGTTTCTGGTATAGAAAGCCATTACCAGATGCTGGAATATCTTAAGGGCCTCGGGTTGAGGGTCAATCCAAACATACGCCCCGCAAGGGGCATTGACAGGATAAAGGAATATATAGAGAGCTGGAAGGATGAAAGAAAGAAGCTTTCCTATGAGACGGACGGAATAGTCATCAAGGTAGATGATTTCGGTTTACAGCGGAAGCTGGGCCAGACCTCCAGGAACCCGAGGTGGGCGGCTGCCTACAAGTTTCCGCCTGAACAGGCTGCAACTAAGGTGCTTGATATAGAGGTAAGCGTAGGAAGGACCGGCACCCTTACCCCTGTAGCCGTGCTTGAACCGGTAAAAGTTGCAGGTTCTACCATATCCCATGCTACCCTTCACAACGAGGATGAGGTAAAAAGGAAAGATGTGAGGATAGGCGATAAGGTAATAATACATAAGGCCGGGGATGTCATACCCGAGATAGTAAAGGTGATACCGGAAGGCCGGGACGGTTCGGAGAGAGAGTTTAAGATGCCCGGGAAGTGCCCCGCCTGCGGTTCCAGTGTGGTAAGGCTTGAGGGCGAGGCCGCACACAGGTGCACTTCAATAGCATGTCCGGCACAGAAGTTTGAAAGGATAGTGCACTTTGTCTCAAAGGGCGGAATGGACATAGACGGGCTGGGCCCCTCTATAATTGAGAAGCTTATTGAAAAAGGGCTTATAAAGGATGTGGCGGACATCTACTGCCTGGGCCATGATGACATAATATCGCTGGAAAATTTCAGGGAAAAATCAACAAACAACCTGCTTGAGGCCATAGGGGAGAGCAAAAAAAGGCCTCTCTCCAGGCTGCTTTTTGCTTTGGGGATAAGGTTTGTGGGCTCGCATACGGCCGATATTATATCGGAAAGGTTTGGAGACCTTGACAGTTTAATGGATGCGGGATTTGAGGATATACAGGCAGTAAAGGAGATAGGACCCAGGATTGCCGAAAGCATAGTGGATTTTTTTAGCGAGAGGCAGAACAGGGCTGTCATTGAAAGGCTAAGGAAGGCGGGGCTAAACTTTGGAGCCGGGGAAAAAGATATTGAAAAGAAGACTGCCTTTGACGGGAAGACATTTGTCCTTACCGGAAAGCTCGAAAGCTATTCCAGGGAAGAAGCAGGTGAAATAATAGAGGGATCCGGGGGAAGGGTGACTTCCAGCGTTAGCAAAAGTACCGATATTGTGCTGGCGGGAGAAGGTGCGGGCAGCAAGCTTGAAAGGGCCAAAAGCCTTGGTATAAAAGTTATTGATGAAGGCCAGTTTAAGGCTATGATGGAAGGCGGTTAAGTGAACGGGTGCCCGGAAAACCCAAAAGGACGTGAAATCAACATAAAGTGGAATGCCCTTGACGGGATAATATCTGCTGTTTTCCTGGCCGTGGCGCTTACCGGGGTCTATTTTGCCTCGGCAGGCATATTTATGGCCTTAAGGGAGAGGGAGCTTTTAAGCGAGAATATAACCAGCATCAGTTTTGTGATCCTGTACGGGATACAGGTGATACTGATGATAGGCACTGTGTGGTTTTTCGCACTTCACCGCAGGAAGGCACGGCTCAGGGACCTGGGGCTTAAGTATTACAGTATTGGAAAAACTATATGGTATTCCTTTGTCTCCCTGCTGGCTATTTTTGCTATTAGCTTTATATATGTATTTGTATTGAATTCTGTATTCGGGATCGAAGCGCCGTCAAGCAAGATAGAGGTGCTTGTAAGAAACAGGAGCATATCAAATACGGTCCTTCTGGCAGTGGTGGCACTTATAGGCCCGGTCATAGAGGAAGTTTTCTTCAGGGGCTTTCTGTATTCTGCATTTAAAAAGAGCTGGGGGGTATTGCCCGCTCTTTTTCTGTCATCGGTATTATTTTCAATAGCCCATCTTGAGATATACAGCTTTATACCCCTTTTTATTATCGGATGGCTTCTTGCATACATTTTTGAAAAGACACAGTCGATTTTCCCCGCAATTTTCCTCCATGCCTCATATAACCTAATTTTAATCCTTGTACTTCTTGGCCAGTTAGAGATGATAAACATGTACTAATTGCAGGGAATTTTTGCTACAATGTTATATTCGCGGAAAGCCCGATGCTGATTTGTAAATTTGATGATATAGGGAGTAACCAAAGATGGATAGAATTAGCAGAGAAGAAATAAAACATGTAGCAAGGCTTGCAGAGCTTGAGTTCAGCGAGGAACAGATATCAAAGCTTGCACCGCAGCTTGACAGGATACTGGAGCATGTCGCAAGGATAGGCGCTGTAAATACGGAGAATGTAGCGCCCACGGCCCATGCTGTGAAAATGAACAATGTCTTCAGGGAAGATGTCCCGCGGGATTCGGTTCCGCATAAGGTTGCGGTAAAAAATGCCCCCCGCCAGGAAGAAGGCGGATTCAAAGTCCCCAGGATTGATTGAGGATAGGGGGAAACCGTAAGTAGAGGAGTTGCGTATTGGACCTAAATTACCTTACAGCCTATAATCTAAAAAAAATGATGGAGTCCGGGCAGATAAGCTGCAGGGATATTGTAGAAAGCATATTTTCCAGGATAGAAGATACAGACGGCACCCTGAATGCATATATCAGGGTCGAGAAGGAAAATGCCCTCAAGTCTGCAAGAGAGATAGATGAAAAGATATCCGCAGGGGAAAAGATAGGCGATTTTACAGGGATACCTGTGGGTGTAAAAGACAATATATGTACTGAAGGCATTACCACTACATGCGCCTCAAAGATTCTGGAAAATTACGTCCCCATATACGATGCAACCGTTATAGGAAAGCTTAAAAAGAGGGGTTATATACTTACGGGCAAGCTTAATATGGATGAGTTTGCAATGGGCTCATCAAATGAGAATTCATATTTTGGACCTGTTTCCAATCCCTGGGACAGGTCAAGGGTACCGGGCGGCTCAAGCGGGGGTCCTGCAGCAAGCGTGGCAGCTGGCGAGGCAGTATGCAGCCTTGGTTCCGATACGGGAGGTTCAATCAGGCAGCCTGCTTCACTCTGCGGCGTTGTGGGGTTTAAGCCTACATACGGCCTGGTTTCAAGGTACGGGCTGGTAGCATTTGCATCATCGCTTGACCAGATAGGGACCTTCTCCAGGGACATGAGGGACTGCGCATCGCTTTTAAACGTAATCTGCGGACGTGACGTTTATGACTCGACATCTATTGATGCAGGGGCAGTAGATTACAGGGATTTTTTGAGGGACGATATAAAAGGCATGAGGATAGGGGTCCCGTTTGAACTGATGCCAGAAGGCACAGAGCCGGATGTAAGGGACAGGATAATGCGGGTTCTTAAAATGGCAGAGGATATGGGAGCTTTTGTTGAGGAGATATCCATTCCCAGCCTTGAATATGCCCTTAATATTTATTATATAATAGCCCCGTCCGAGGCAAGTTCAAACCTCTCCCGTTTTGACGGGGTTAGATACGGGTTCAGGGACGGGGATGCAGCCACGCTGAGGAGCATGTACAGAAAGACAAGGTCCGGTGGCTTCGGCGAAGAGGTAAAGAGGAGGATAATGATAGGCACATACTGCCTTTCGGCAGGTTATTATGACGCATATTATGAAAAGGCGCTGAAGGTAAGGACCCTTATAATAGATGATTTCAAAAAGGCCTTTTCAAAATATGACGTCCTCGTATCGCCGACCTCGCCCACGACTGCATTTAAAAAGGGCGAGAAGCTGGATGACCCCCTGACCATGTACCTGTCCGATATATGCACCATACCCGCAAATCTTGCAGGCCTTCCCGCAGTTTCGATACCTGCCGGTCTTTCCGCAGACAGGCTGCCGGTGGGGGTGCAGGTAATGGGTGATGTACTCAGGGAGGATAACGTAATAAGGGCGGCCTACAGCCTGGAGAAGGCTATCGGTTTTAAGGATATACCGGATATACAGCAGGCCCTGTAAAGCCCTAAAATTTTTATTTTAACAGTAAGGATATGGCTGAGAAAGATTATGAATCTATAATAGGTCTTGAGACCCATGTGGAACTTGAGACCATGACAAAGATGTTCTGCGGATGCAGGCTTTCTTTCGGGGAGGAAAAAAATATCAATACCTGTCCTGTATGCCTGGGGCATCCCGGCTCTCTTCCAGTGGTAAACAAAAGGGCGGTTGAGTTTGCATTAAAGATAGCCTTAGCGCTTAACTGCAGCATAAACAGCAAGACAATATTTCACAGGAAGAATTATTTTTATCCCGATATGCCAAAAAATTACCAGATATCACAGTATGACCTTCCACTGGGAGTCGGGGGCTACCTGGATGTTTATATGGAGGATCATACAAGGCGTGTAGGTATAACAAGGGTTCATATGGAGGAGGATGCAGGAAAGCTCATCCATACGGGAACTACCGGAAGGATAAGCGGGTCTGAAGGGAGCATAGTGGATTTTAACCGCGCCGGAACCCCCCTTATAGAAATAGTGACCGAGCCGGACATAAGATCTCCGGAGGAGGCAAGGGAGTACCTGATCTCGCTGAGAAACCTGCTTTTATATCTGGATGTCAGCAACTGCAGCATGGAAGAGGGGAGCTTAAGGTGTGATGCAAATGTTTCAGTAAGACCTGCCGGAGAGGAAGGAATGGGAACAAAGACCGAGATAAAGAACCTCAATTCATTTAAATTTCTGCAGAAGGGCCTCCGGTACGAGATAGCAAGGCAGGAAAGGATACTCCGGTCGGGAAAAAAAGTAGAACAGCAGACCCGCCATTATGATAATTTTAGCGGGACTACCCGGGCCCTGAGATCCAAGGAGGAGGCCCATGACTACAGGTACTTTCCCGAGCCCGATCTTGTGCCCGTCCTTATAGGGGAAGAGATGACCTCAAATATCAGAAAGACCATAGGAGAGCTTCCGACAGAGAAGGCCAATAGATACAGGGAAGAGCTGGACCTTGCGGCATATGATGCGAATTTTTTGGCAGCCGATAAGATGCTTGCTGGATATTTTGAGAGGTGCCTGGGCTGCTGCGGCAATGCAAAGGCTGTGGCTAACTGGATAATGGGAGATTTCAGTGCACTTGCCAATAAGGAGAAGACGCACATATCCGAAAGCAGGGTAAAGCCGCAGGATCTGTGCACTATGCTCGGGATGGTTGACAGCGGAAGGATTAGCATAAAGATAGCAAAGACAGTGTTTGAGGAGATGTTTAAAACAGGCAGCAGCCCGGAAGATATAATCAGGGCAAAGGGGCTCGAGCAGATAAGCGATTCCAAAAAGCTGGAAGGTATAATAGAGAAGGTAATAGATGGTAATCCGGGACCGGTAAAGCAGTACAGGGAAGGAAAGAAGAAAGCCATAGGGTTTCTGATAGGCCGGGTGATGGCCGAGACCGGGGGGAAGGCCAATCCCGGCCTTGTAAATGAAATAATTAAAAAAAAGCTGGGACAATAGCTGATCGTAAAGTTATAGATATGGCTTTATTGATATAATGGTTAAATAAGGGAAGGAGAAAAAAATGGCAAAGAGAATAGGGGTACTTAGCGGAGGAGGAGATTCTTCGGCTATCAATGCGGCAACAAGGGCGATATACCTCAAGGCATCGAGCCTGGGTTATGTAGTAATAGCCATAAAGGACGGCTGGAAGGGACTAATAGAGGGAAAGTCTGAAGAGCTTACCAGGGAAAATGTATCAGGGATAATGTCCGAAGGGGGCACTATACTGGGGACATCAAGGACAAATCCTTTTAAGATCGAAGGGGCCGTTGAAAAGGTCAAGGAAAATATAGAAAAGCTTGGCCTTGATGCAATAATAACCATTGGAGGGGATGATACAAACGGGGTAATAACAAAGCTGACCGACCAGGTGAGGGGAATCGGTATCCCCCAGACAATAGATAATGATATAGCATATACTGACTTCGCAGTGGGTTATGCGACTGCTGTCGAGGTGGTCACAGACTGCATAGACAAGCTGCACACCACTGCCTTTTCGCACCACAGGGTAATGGTTATAGAGGTAATGGGAAGGGATGCCGGCTTCCTTGCCCTGGATTCGGGTATAGCCGGAGGAGCGGATATAATACTTATCCCCGAAGTGCCGTATGATTATGACGATATAGTCAAAGTAATTGAGGAGAGAAAGAAAAGGGGTGTGGACTTTACGGTTATCGTGGTTGCGGAGGGCGCGAAACCGGCAGAGGGCCCGGAACAGGTAAAAAAATCTGAAAAGATAGACAGCTTCGGCCATGTTCAGCTGGGCGGCATTGGCACAATAATTGCCGAAGAGATGGAAAAGAGAGGCTATGAAACGCGGTCGACAAGTCTGGGGCACCTGCAGAGGGGCGGCAGGGCTTCTGCCTATGACAGGATCATATCGACAAGGATGGGCGTGAAAGCCGTAGAGCTGATTAAGGAAGAAAAATACGGCAGGATGGTCGTATTCAGAGACGCCAAGATTTCTTCGGTACCGCTGGAAAAAGCTATTACTGAAGACAGGCCCATAGATATGGAACTTTACGAGATGACCAAAATACTTCATTGACAGGCACTGCTTCCCTTTCTACTTTAAACTATTTACAGGGAAGTGTCTCACTTATATTGGCACAGAGGGTAACACTTAAACTACTATGGGATGAGCATATAGCAAATAATCCAGACGGATACAGCTATGCAAGGACCACCTAGCACTACCGTGTATGGAGGCGGGCAGAAAAGATTACCATGCACATGGAACATAAGGCGGGGATAAGATGTTTGTAGACTTTGCAGGAGAAAAACTTTTTATCGTTAACCCCAGAACCGGAGAAAAGACTGACCTGGAAGTATTTATAGCTATCCTGGGGGCAAGCCACAAAATATAGGTTATCCCAAGTTTCTGACTAAAACCATAAAACCACACTGTATGGATGTCTGCCACCCAATTTTTGGTACCTACAACCTTTAAAACTGAATAAATATACGATAT
>CAZLXJ010000041.1:0-7371 GCA_964563645.1 uncultured Actinomycetota bacterium
CTTGAGGACGGGGATGTGATTGCATCAACTCACAGACCGCATGGTCATGCAATTGCCAAAGGCCTGACTTTTAAAGAGATGCTGGCCGAACTTTTCGGAAAGACAACGGGATGCTGCGGTGGAAAAAGCGGGTCAATGCATATTGGCAATATAGAAAAGGGTATGATCCCTTCAATAGCGATTGTTGGAAGTAATTTACCTGTAGCAGCCGGCATGGGGCTTGCCTTTAAATTAAATAAAAGAAAAAATGTAGCTGTTTCCTTCTTTGGGGATGAAGCCTATTGCAGATGTACAATATGGTGATTTCCTGTTCTGCGCTATGGATCAAATAGCAAACCAGATACCGATGATGAGATACATGTCAGGGGGGAAGATAAAGGTACCTTTAGTGATAAGAGTCCCAGTTGGTGCCTCTGGCCGGGGACCGCAGCATGCGCATTCAATGGAATCCTGGTTCATAAATGTCCCGGGGATAAAAGTCATATGTCCTTCAAATGCATATGATGCGAAGGGCCTTCTTAAGGCTGCTGTCCGTGACGAAAATCCCGTGATGATTTTTGAACATAAATTATTATATGGTTCCAGGGGAGCACGTGCCGAAAAGGGTACAGTTGATGCATCAGGATATGTGCCGGAAGAAGATTATATTGTTCCTATCGGCAAAGCCGAAATCTTAAAAAAAGGAGATGATATCACCATACTTTCAACACTTCTTATGGTCCACAGGTCTCTTGCTGTTGCAGAACAGCTGGAAAACGAAGGTATTTCATGTGAGGTGATCGATCTCCGGTCACTTGTCCCCATGGACAGGGAGTGCATATTTGATTCAATTAAGAGAACAGGGAAGGTCGCAATTGTAGAGGAATGTACCGGCAGAGGTGGATGGGCTGCTGAGGTAGCTGCTGTTATTGCTGAATCAATTCCGGATTATCTTTTAGCTCCAGTAAAGCGTATTTCAGCTTTTGACACTCCCGTACCTTTCGCACCTGTGATGGAAAATTACTGCATACCATCCATTGAAAGGATAAAAGAAGGTATAGAGGAGACCATAAAATATTAGGAAGGAGTATGCCATATGGGTCTAAAAGAGTTAGTTGAAATCTCCCGTTTCTACGGAAAAGATCCCGACTTTGTCCTGGGTGGGGGCGGTAATACATCTTACAAGGAAGACGGATATATCTATGTTAAAGCTTCCGGTTATAATCTGGCATCAATTGACAGAGATGGGTTTGTAAAATTAAAAAGAGATGTCTTAGAAAGAATATGGAAAAAGAAATACCCTTCTGATATAGAATTAAGGGAGAAACAGGCGCTTGAAGATCTTATGGCATCACGTAATGAGGGGGAAGAAAAACGCCCCAGCGTCGAATCACTCCTACATTCACTACTGCCTCAAAAATATATTGTACATACGCACCCTGCCCTGATAAACGGACTGACATGCAGCAAAGATGGTCGTAGAATAGCATATAAACTGTTTGGGAATAGATGCATGTGGGTTGGATATGTAGATCCCGGATATGTGCTTGCAAAAGAGATTAAGACCAGGCTGGAAGAGCATGAAAAAAAATACAATTTGTCACCGGATATTATATTCCTTGAAAATCATGGTATTTTTGCAGGTGCTGAAAGTATAAAAGAAATTAAAAACATTTACCGTTATGTTACAGATGTATTGGAAGATAATATTGACAGAAAGCATGATTTTTCTGCGGTAAGTACTGATAAAGAAGAAAAAGAAAAGGTGCTGAAACTATTAAAAAACTACCCTGTATTTAAAGATATGTCTATAACTTTTGCGAATAACATGGAAATCAGCAGAACCGTAAGGGATATAAACTCATTTGAGAAAGTCCATTACTCGTTCAGTCCCGACCATGTTCTTTACTCGGGCCCGGAGATGTTATTTGTAGAAGACCCGGAAAAACTCAAAACGGATATTGATAGATACATGGAAAGAAATAATTGTTATCCCAGGATAATAGCAGTTAAAAAAACAGGTATTTTTGCTGCGGGTGAAAAAGAGAATATATCTAAAAAGGCAATGGAATTTTTTCTTAATGCTTTAAAAATTGCCGTATATGCAGAAAGCTTTGGCGGATATAAGTTTCTGGATAAGGAACAGGTTGATTTTATAATGAACTGGGAAGTTGAGAGGTATAGATCAAAGGTAAGTTTTGGTAAATAATAGATATAAAAATCATTTAAAATATATATTTTAGCTTTTTGTAGTGAAAGGAACTGGTAGAATGAAAGGAAAAATGAAAGCGCAGCTCTTCTACGGCCCTCTTGATGTAAGATATGAAGAGATAGACATCCCCACCATAGGTCCCGGAGAAGCTCTTGTAAGGATAAAAAGTGCCCTGACCTGCGGCTCGGATCTAAAGACCTACAAAAGGGGCCACCCTACAATGATAGAGGAAGGTTCCGTATTCGGGCATGAATATGCCGGGGACATAGTCGAGCTGGGTGAAGGCGTAAAAGATCTCAGTATTGGAGACAGGGTAGTAGCGGTAAATTCCGTACCCTGTTTTAAGTGCTATTACTGCAAGCTTGAGCGGTATTCGATGTGTGAAAATATAGTATATAATAACGGCGCTTATGCAGAATATATAAGGATTCCAAAGAACCTTCTAGAGATTAATACTATAAAGATCCCTGACGGGGTTAGCTATAAAGAGGCAGCGCTGACTGAACCCCTGGCATGTGTTGTCCATGGTTCAGACCAGTCAAATATTAAAGCAGGGGATACGGTAGTTGTAAACGGCGCTGGCCCTATAGGGCTTATGCATATATGCATGGCAAAGCTTGCCGGCGCTGTGGTAATAGCAACCGATCTTTCAGATGAGAGGCTGGGCTATGCAAAAGAATTTGGGGCAGATTATACAGTAAATGCAGCCAGCACTGATAATCAGGTAGATGCAGTAAAGGAATTGACCTACAAAGGTTATGGGGCAGATGTTGTAATAGATTCAACTGGTTTTCCAAAAGTATGGGAGATGGCGGTACTTATGGCAAGAAAAGGAGGACTTGTTAATTTATTCGGAGGATGCCCCCCCGGGGACTTCAATAAATATTGATACGAAGATACTTCATTATTCGGAGATTACCATAAAAGGAGTATATCATCACACCCCATATTATGTGAGGAAAGCATTCAGTCTTATAGAAAGCGGACTTATAAATGCTTCCAAATTTATAACCAGTGATATGCCGCTGGAAAAATTAGTGGACGCACTTGATATGATAGATAAGAAAAAAGGAATAAAATATAATATAATAAGTTAAATGTTATTAAAACCTTATTTTCTTAAAGGTAAGATTGTTTAAAAGTAATAATAGGTGCCAGAACTGGAAATTTATTATCTGGTATAGAATAAAAACACATTTTTTAAAATTGGAGTGGTTTTTATGAATTCAAGGGAAAAATTTTTAGAAACCATGAAATTCAATCTTAAGGCGCCGGCCAATAAATGGGAATTCGGCCTGTGGGGAGATACTGTAGAGCGGTGGTACAGGGAAGGACTCCCCCAAAAGCATTATCCGGTAGTACCCTCCGGTATAGTAAATACCACTTCTTCACTTTACACCCCTGTATGGGTGCACCAGTGGGAGAAGACAAGGACATCATTTGAAAAAGTTTATGGTCAGCCGGAAAGAAAGATAGACCTGCCTAAGGGTATCGGTGTTATGACAGGCGGTCTTTACTGGCCTACCCAGGGATTTCCCCTGGACAGGGATGTGACCGGTTATTTTGGATTTGACAGTACCCATACAGTGGTAAATGTAGAACAGTTTATATACCCTCATTTTGAAGTAAAGATTATTTCAGAGGATGAAAAATACATAGACTATATTGATATAGATGGGGGTACAAGAAGGTTCTCAAAAGATCAGCAGGTATTGCCTGCAGGGCTTAACTGGATTATAAAAGATTGGGATACATGGAATAAGATAAAAGAAGAGAGGTTCAGCCTCAATAATATAAAGGGCCGCTTCCCTCCCAACTGGGATGAGCTGGTAGTTGAATACAAAAACAGGGACTATCCGCTGACAGTAGGGGGCTACCCCAATGGTCTTTTTGGGAGCCTTACCCATTTGATGGGTTATTTAAATCTTTTTCTTTACTATCATGATGATCCGAATCTTATAAAAGATATACTGGAAAGGTTAACAGATGTATGGATTGCTGTCTGGGAAGAGGTTACAGTTGATGTTGATATTGACCTTGTAAACCTCTGGGAAGATATTTCTGCCGGCAAGGGATCCATGATCTCTCCCCGGGTATTTAAAGAATTTCTATCCCCTTATTATAAAAAACTTGTAAGGTTCCTTAACAGTAAAGGGGTAGATATAATAATGGTTGATACGGACGGGGATTGTAATGAGCTTATACCGCTATTTCTTGAAGCTGGTATTACAGGTCTTTACCCTATGGAGGTAAGTGCCGGTATGGATGTAGTTGCTGCCAGAAAAAAGTACCCGGAACTTCAAATAATGGGAGGCATACCAAAATCAGACATAGCCCTTGGCAAAAAAAGAATAGACGAGTTTTTAGAACCGGTAAGCTGGTTACTTAGCAAGGGTGGCTACATACCATTTGGAGATCACCTTATACCACCTGAAGTACCATGGAATGAATTTAAATATTACAGGGAAAGATTAAATCAGATAATAGAGAAGAAATAACCTGCCTGAGTAATAAAAGAAATCTCATATTAAAAATTATTAAACTAAAAAAAGCAGTAAAAGATGAAGCCCCAGAACTTCGAGGTGGAAAATAATAAAATCAGACAAAAGTTTATAGATCTTAAGAAAAAAGACCCTCGAGAATTTAAGAAGAGGCTAAAGCTTTCCTGGTCAAACTGGGGATTTGGCATGGAATCCCTTGAAGACACTGCAGAGAGGCTGAATAAGTACGGGATTAAATATATAGAACTTCATGGTAACAGATATGGAGCCGATATCGGGTACAGGGATTATAAAGTAAAGAAAATACTCTCAGATCATGGTATAAGGGTCTCCGGTATATGCGGAATGTTCTCGGCCGAAAGTGAGCTTTCTTCCAATAGTCCCATTGTAAGGCAGAGAGCTGTTGATTATATCAGAAGAAACCTTGAAATGGGAAGGGAACTGGGTGCACGGTATTTCCTTATAGTCCCCGGTGCAGTGGGAAGACCTGATCCATATGATGATATGGAATTTGAAAGGTCGGTGGAAACTCTTTCAATAATAGCGGATGAATTTAGAAAGGCAAAAATAAGAGGAGCAGTAGAACCCATTAGAAGTGCTGAAGTATCTTTCTGTCATACATTTGAAGATGCAAAAAATTACATAAAAGCTCTGGGAAGCCCTGGAGTATGCCACATAAATGGGGATCTATACCACATGCTGGTAGAGGAGTCTCATATAGGAAGGGCTATACTGGATGCCGGGGGTATGCTTACAAATCTTCATCTGGCAGATACAAACAGGGATGCATTAGGTGGAGGTTTTATGGATATAGACACAGTGATAATGTCTCTATATATCATAGGATATAATAAAGATGAAAGTGCATTTATAACACCTGAACCGCTGGGACCCGGTAGCGACCCTTACCCTGCCATGTACGGAAGACCGGATCCTGGAAGGCTTGAAAATCTTGTAAAAAAAACGGTAGAATATTTCAGGGAAAGGGAAAAAGAGGTGCTTTCCATATAAATATGGTTATTTTATAATATTTATTCATCATTAAGAACCCGATCATGGAAAGGATATAAATGGCACCAGCTAAATATGTAATAGGTCTGGACTTTGGAACCGACTCGGTACGTTCGGTAATAGTTGATGTATCAGATGGTAGGGAAATCTCGACTTCTGTATCGTACTACAAACGCTGGGGCAGGGGACTCTACAGCGACCCTTCTAAAAACCAGTTCCGGCACCACCCGGCTGACTACACAGAATCAATGGCCGAAGCAGTAAAGGGAGCAATAAATATATCCCCGGAAAACACAGCTGAAAACATAATCGGGATAGGTGTGGATACCACAGGCTCCACGCCTGCACCCGTTGATAGGGAAGGAAGGGTACTGGCTGAAATAGACGATTTTGAGGATGACCCCGATGCCATGTTTGTTCTCTGGAAAGATCACACTGCTGTGGAGGAGGCAGAGCATATAAATGAGGTCGCCCGGTCATGGGGCGGAATCGACTATACAAAATACTCGGGAGGCGTATATTCATCAGAATGGTTCTTCTCAAAGATACTTCACATACTAAAGAAGAATAAAAAAGTAAGAGAAGCCTGCCACTCATGGGTGGAGCTTGCTGACTGGATACCGGCGGTACTTACCGGAAATATAAGGCCTTCAGATATAAAAAGAAGCAGGTGTGCTGCAGGACACAAGGCAATGTGGCATGCTTCCTGGGACGGCCTTCCTTCAGAGGAATTTCTGGTCATGATAGACCCTCTTCTAAGGGGGCTTAAAGAGAGACTTTATATAAATACATATACTTCAGATAACCCAGCAGGCCATCTTTCAGGAGAATGGGCTGAAAAGCTGGGCCTGCCCGCAGGTATCCCTGTAACAGTAGGAGCTTTTGATGCTCATATGGGAGCCGTGGGAGCAGGGATAAGAGAAGGTAACCTGGTAAAGATAATAGGCACATCATGCTGCGACATGGCAGTGTCACCTCCGGACAATGTGGGGGATAAGACTGTAGCCGGCATATGCGGCCAGGTGGACGGTTCCATACTTCCGGGCTATATTGGTTTTGAAGCAGGGCAGTCCTCTTTCGGAGATTCCTATGCCTGGTTTAAGGACATACTTATGTGGCCTGCAGATATCATAGTTTCGGATAAAAAGATGATCAAAGAATTAGACGAAAAGATAATCCCGGCCCTTTCGGCCCAGGCAGAAAAGATTTCCCCCCGGGAAAGCGGCCTTATTGCTCTTGACTGGTTAAACGGCAGAAGGACACCTTATGCCGACCAGAAGCTTAAAGGAGCAGTGGCAGGTCTTTCTCTGGGCACGACAGCACCGGGACTTTTCAGGGCAATAGTAGAGGCCACATCATTTGGCTCAAAAGCAATAATAGATAGGTTTATAGAAGAAGGGGTAAAAATAGAGGAAGTGGTTGCAATAGGAGGAATACCCCAGAAGTCGCCCCTTGTAATGCAGATACTATCAGATGTGATTGCAATGCCTGTAAGAGTGGCAAGTTCCAGCCAGGCAGTTGCTCTTGGTGCTGGAGTATTTGCTTCTGTTGCATCAGGATATTACAGTAATACGGAAACAGCACAGAGAAATATGGCAAGCCCGGTCTCAAAGACATATAATCCTTTTAAAGAAAATGTCAAAATCTATCAGGGATTATACAGAAAAT
>CAZLXJ010000042.1:0-4207 GCA_964563645.1 uncultured Actinomycetota bacterium
ACGGCATAGAGGTCGGAGGTTCAAGCTTCTACCGGTTCATAAACACAAGATGTGAAGACTACATAAGGAAAAATATAACCGTCAGGCTTCCAGAGACAGAACCGGGTAAGTACTCTCAGGCCGACTTTGGCTATATGGGCATGATCTGGGACGAGGAGGCCGGAAGACTGAGAAGGACCCATGCACTTATCATTACCCTGTGTAGCAGCCGCCATATGTATGTATATCTGACCTTTAAACAAGACATAAGGGCGGTAATAGAAGGATTTGAAGCTGCCTGGAACTATTTTGAAGGCATAACCATTATTGTAATAATAGACAATCTAAAACCTGCCATAGATAAGTCTGACCGTTATAATCCAAAGATCAACCGGCAGTTTCTGGAATATGCCCAAAGTAGGGGCTTTATCGTAGATCCTGCAAATAGCGGGCATCCGAAGGGTTATTCCGAATATTTTGTTATCCCGAATATTTAAATACTTCTCCCTATTTACTACATTAAAAGGGCCAAACTTCGGGATAACAAAAATTACACAGCAGGTTACTTTAACCCACAAAGTTTGAGAATCATGGGCTCATCGCCTTTCCAAATTGGCATTTTGACAGGCTGGCTGCTGTCCATATTTGTCGCCTTTTCCAGGGCATCCCGTATCATTGTGGTGTCAGCGCAAGCATATATATCGGTTGTGCTTACGCTTACATGACCCAGGAAATCTTTTATATATGATAGAGGAATGCCTGACTGATACAAATGCATCGATCTGCTGTGGCGAAATAGATGGGCGTGAACTTTTTCAGGAATTTCCGGACAAAACTTTCGAGCTTGCTCTGCATACTTTTTTATGAAGACAGATGCATTATCAGGAGACATCGGGCCTTTCTTCTCTCTTATAACAGTGTAAAACAGATAGTCATCTGTATTATTAGGATATGTCGAATGGAAAATTTTTATATATTCTCGCGTATGGAGAATTGTTTTATCCATTAACGGCACAGCTCTTACCTTACTTCCTTTACCTGTCAGATATATACAGGGTATATCTGCTTCAAAGCATATATCCTTCAGTTTAAGATCCAGGATTTCCTGCATGCGGCCACCGGTATCATACATGAGTATCATGAAGTATCGGTTCCTAAGGCCAAGCTTTTTCTTAGGATCCGGCTGTGCCAGCAATGATTTCAATGCATATTGTGTCATATATGAGATGCTTTTTTTCATATCACGAAGGGCTGAAATCTGCGCTATATTTGTATATACTGCCATAAGTTCCACAGATTCATTGGCGCAATAATATAGAAATGATTTCAAAGCTGCCAGGCGCTGATTTCTAGTTGATACGCTGCATTTTCTTGAATTATTAAGCCATGCTAGAAAATCATAAACAAGCGCGCGGTCAATCAAATCGAATGTAATTTTTGTAAAAGTTATTTTCTTTTCTTCTAAAAAAAATACCCTGAGAAGATTGATCGTATCGCGGTAAGACTTAACAGTATTAGGGCTGTAGCATTTATTTCTCGGTAGATATACTGTCAGGAAACTTCGCACATATTTAAAGAAAGATCCATCATTATATTTATTCATAACTTACCTCCGGAATAAGGTTTTCGGATAAACTGCCAGCTCTTTTTTTGAATACAGGAAAGAATTCTGGAACCAGATGTAAGTAATAATCGGTATCGACCTGGTTGCAATGCCCCATATACATACTTAAATATGGAAGGTATGCATTAATATCCTTGCCTTCCTCAACCCAATGATTCAAACGGTTCGCGGCAAAAACATGGCGAAAATCATATGGTCTGGGATAATTTCCCGGACAAGACTTTGCAACAGGAAGGTCGTCCCAAAATAGGTGAAACCAGTAACCTACCGCACTTCGACCATAAAAACCTCCAGTCTTGTTTGGAAAGAAGGCTGTTCTTTGGGGATAAAGTTTTTTAATTTTTTCATCGTAAGTTCTGCAGAGATTAAGTACATCGTCTGATAGATATACAAGTCTATCTTTATGACCTTTTGACTGCCTGATATAGAGAGTTCCAGCTTCAAGATCAACATCAGAAACACACAAAAGCCTGCTTTCAGAACAGCGAAGCCCGCAGCAGTAAAGGACCCTGAAGAATACAGATACAACAAGATGGCGTCCCGGGCTAAAAGAGCTTTTTTGACAACTGTCCACAGATTGGAAAAAGGCTTTCAGCTGGTTACCTGTAAAAATGTGCGGCTCGTAACGGATCTGCTTTTTCGGTATTTTGGGTGGGATAACATAAGCTTCTACACCAATGCTGTTCATATGTTTTGCAAGCTGTCTTACAGGAGTAATCCTGCTAAGAAGCCCGTTTGGGTGCTCATTTTCTTTTAATGACGCCCATCCCATAGCAACGTCACGGGTCAGGTTCTTTTCTTCCGGGAATTGCTTAATGCAGTATTTATCAAACATGCAAAGTATGCCGCCTGAATTTTTGTATGGGTATCCAAGGGATTTTTTCTGTTTAATAAGTCCTTCTATAAATTCTTTGAAGTTGCTGCAATAAGAATAGCTCATAGCAGATCCTCCCTTGCTACTTCGATGCCCTTAAGGGATAATGCGCAGGCCTTTAAGTGTTCGGCATCTGTTTGTAGATAAACCTTACTGGATGACATTGAAGCGTGACCAAGCGTACTTGAGATCACCGACAAGGGGACTTCCTGAGAAAGCATCCTTGCTGCTAAAGAATGCCTGAAAATGTGAAATCCTTTTCGCTGAGACTCTTTCTCTGACTGCCTGATGCCGGCATCTTTCATAACACTACAGCTTATGGAGTAGCAAGCTGAACTCCCTGCTAACTTTCTATAGGGAATTTGATTTCTTAAGAATACATATGGCTCGCTGCTCTGCGGTCTTGCATTCAGCATATAATCAGCAAGCGCATTGCCAACATCATTAAAAAGCGGCAGGCATAGCGGGCGGCCATTTTTTTGTTGTTCAATTGAAATAGTACTGCTTCGCCAGTCAATACTGGATATCTTTAGCTTTATGATGTCAATACTTCGTAAACCTGTACGCATGGCCAGCAAAACCATGGCATAATTTCGTTTTCCAATACTGGAAGAGCGGTCAATAAAAGAAAGTAGTTTATTTTCCTCTTGCCTGGTTAATGTAGGGATAACAGCATGCTTCCGCGGAGCACTGCAGTTAACTGCTATGCTAAGGTCTGTATCGCTTAGTTTTGAGTAATAAAGGAATTTTAGAAAAAACCTGAGTGCGTTTAATACTGCACGCATGCTGGTTGCCTGATATTGTTTTGAGATGTATGGAATGAAGTTTGCAACTCCTGAAAGGCCGAGGACCGATAGCTCCTTTACGTTCTCTGATTGCAGATAAATCAAAAATTGCCTCGCCACTGTTTCATATAAATGGCGTGTTCCTTCACCTTTGCCCGAACGAATCAGTTCACTTCGATAAAGGATATGCACTTGCTTAAAGCTATCATCCAATGCATGATTAGTATCCCGGCAATGGTATTTCCATTGGTAGCTTCCGGTATTATATACTTCATTTAAAATTATGACCGAAAGACGGCGGAGTTTATGCTTCCATATTTTGATTGAACAATTATCAAGTTCAGTTTTTGAATTCTTAACAAAGTGCTCCGCCAGTTCTTCGCAGTAATACTTTTGTGCATTGGTTTCAAAGAAGCTTCTCAGTTCAGCCCATGCCAATCCATACTGGTATAGGGTTGAAGAACTATGCCCGATTGGTTTGATTGCCTCCTTTGCCTGAATAATCAAATTATTCAGTAAAACTTTCTTCATTTCTATCTCCTCCTTTATGATATTTGGACTAAATTTCTATAATTATGAAGAGGCAATTTGATTAGAACAATAATTATCCCGAAGTTTAGCCCCTTTAATGCAGTAAATAGGGAGAAGTATTTAAATATTCGGGATAACAAAATATTCGGAATAACCTTTTTTATCCTGAATTCAGGATAATAAGGGAAAACCAATTATTGAAAGGGCCGTTCCCTATGTAAGGGATAACTTTTTTAAAGGGGAAAGCTTTATCTCACTGGATGACTGCCGGGAGCGTGCCGTAGACTGGTGCACAAATATTGCCGGCAAAAGGATCCACGGTACCACTCAAAAGATACCTATAGAAGTTTTTGAGGCTGTTGAGAAGGCTGCTCTTACGCCCTGCCCGGACAAAAGATATGACATACCCTACTG
>CAZLXJ010000043.1:0-22387 GCA_964563645.1 uncultured Actinomycetota bacterium
CATAAGTATAAAAAAACTTGATTCCTTTACGGATTATTCAGTGAACCGTAGGGAATGGTTCTATCAATACTATGAGATAACTAATCACGGAAATGTGACGCTTGATCTTCAGCCTATAATTCTATGGATAAAGCTTAATCCGGAACACGAAGAGGAATGGGAACTATCTCCGCTATGGGAAGTCCATATCTGGCAGCCCGAAACAGGCGAGTATCATTACTCCAATAAAAATATCTATGAGACATATATTTCTGACTATTGGAAAGTTGGCGGCTATACGACAACTGAAGAAGAAACGACATATAGTGCCGAAGGCACTACAAAGACAGTTGTGGTCACAGAAACCATTCAGAAAACGGAAGAGACCGGTCTTAATCTTAAAAGGGTGATGACCACTTCGACTATTACAACAAGAACCGAGACTGATCTGACTACTGGCACCACCACAATGACTACATCTGAGGATACTGACACAGAACTGGTAGAACCTGAAAAGGTAGGAACGCTCATAACGGGACTTACCCCGAATGAAAAGATAAAGATAGGTGTGAAAATACAGAATATATCTGCTGCAGACAATGAGGAGATAATAGTACACTTTCATTTTGCTCCAGTAGATTGCGACGGACATTTCTACACTGACGAGGAAGTCTCAACACTGGATATCTACTGTAAAAGCAGTGACAGGAACCCATAGATTTTTAAGCTTTAAAAAAGACACCTTACTATATATAATGTATTTAATTTTTATCCGGTAACATGAAAGTGGTGTAATGTAATGAAAAGTGGTATGGAAGAACCTGATAAGAAAAAAAATAAAAAAGATTCCGGTAATGGCCGGGATAATGAAGTGGGAACTGATTTCGAAGGGTTTAAAGAGGATCTTCTTAAGAATAAAAGAAAGAAGGGAAAGGGAGCTCACCAAAAGGGTATTACTGAAGAGCTTGAGGTAGAAGAGCTTGAAAACGAAATAGAAGTTCAGAGAAATGAATTAAAAGAATACAAAAAAATAGAAGACGAATATATTGACAGGTTGAAAAGGCTGCAGGCTGATTACGACAACTACAGGAAAAGGATGATAAAAGAGCATCTGGAGCATATCAAGAGAGCAAATAAAGAATTGGTCTCAAAACTTCTTCCAATCCTGGATAATTTCGAGATGGCGCTGGATGTGGGAGAGAAGCTCAAAAGGACGGGAGATGATTTCTACAAGGGGGTTAAAATGATATATGAAAATCTCCTGGAGCTTTTAAAAAAGGAAAACGTGACAATAATAGAACCCCTGGGAAAAGAATTTGATCCGCACATATGCGAGGCAGCCGTGACGGAAAAGGTAGAAGATGTCGAGGAGGGCAGGATACTGGAAGTTTTGAGGAAGGGATATAAAATAGATGACTTTGTTATAAGGCCGGCAGTGGTAAAGGTCTGCAAGAAGGATTAGGAAGGCTATAACTGGAAAATTATGATGCTATGCAGGTACCGGTCAGAGCCGCATAATAGAGAGAATATGGCTGGAGGGAAAAAGAAGCGGGGAAAGTTCTTCAGCCGGAGTTTGTTTTCAAAAAATCTGTCAGGATGGATATTTCCTATCTTACTATAATAATCTTTTTCTGGTAAGGATTTTAATTGATATGCAGGGATGCCTGTTATAACATTCTATGATTGCTGGCAGGTTCAGATGTTTATTGCTGCAGGAGCTGGCTGAAGCGAGCTTCAGGTGCCGAAATTAATGAAATTGCCAGAATGCCAGATTGGCCGGATTACGCCATACAGGAAAGCGGCTGGGCGGACAGCCGGGTATTATGGGATGCAGTTGCTGAATCCTGCTTTTTTATGTAGGAAAATATAGCATCATTTAATTATCTGGGATTACAGGAATAGATAATTATAATGTTAATATGTTTTTAACGAAGTTGACTGATAAAAAGAGGACTGGTAATAAATGAAAATAGCCATATCCGGAAAGGGCGGTGTTGGGAAAACTACTCTTGCAGCCTGCCTTTCAAAATATTTTGTGAAAAAAGGGGAAAAAGTATTAGCTGTGGATGCAGATCCTGATGCAAATCTTGGTACAGCACTGGGTCTTGATTACAAAAAAGCTTCAAAGATTATACCTCTCACAGACATGAAGAATCTAATAGAGGAACGCACGGGTGCAAAACCCGGTGGTTATGGTGCATATTTCAAATTGAATCCGAAGGTTAGTGATATTCCTTCTAAAATAGGCGTTGATGTAGAAGGTGTAAGGCTACTTGTAGCAGGAACCATTAGGGCAGGAGGCAGCGGATGCTATTGCCCTGAAAATGTCCTGCTTAAAAGTCTTTTCAGACACCTGGTAATAAATCAGGATGAAGTTGTTATAATGGATATGGAAGCAGGCATAGAACATCTGGGCAGGGGTACCTGTGAGAATGTGGATATGTTAATAATAGTTATAGAACCCGGACTCAGAAGCATACAGACTGCACATACGGTAAAAAAAATGTCTATGGATATCGGTATAAAGACCCTTTTTATAGTAGTAAACAAAGTAAAATCCGAAGAGGAAGAAAAGCTTGTAAGAAGAAATCTTGAAGACTTTGAAGTTATCGGCATAATGCCATACAGCGATAAGGTAAGAGAATCAGACCTCGGGAATTTTTCACCCTGCGATTCCGATGCCAGTTTTGCTGAAAAGATCGAAGAAATAGCTTTAAAATTGAAGGCATTTATGATAAAAGATTGATAATTTTTATCAGTTTATATCTGATATTATTATCATTTAAAAGAACAGGGATCGGTGATCTTTATTGTTTAAAATAATATCAAAAGAGGAGCTGGCTCCAGGTATTACAAGATTCGATGTAGAGGCTCCGCTTGTTGCAAGGAAAGCACTTCCGGGACAATTTGTGATAATAAGAATCCGGGAGGGTGGTGAAAGGATTCCCCTTACGATTGCAGTTTATGACAGGAAAAAAGGTATTATTTCACTTGTATCATTGATAGTCGGCAAATCTACTGCCCTGCTTGCCGGGCTCAGGCAGGGTGATAATATACTGGATCTGGTCGGCCCACTTGGCAATCCATCTGAAATAAAAAATTTTGGCAGGGTTGTATGTGTTGGAGGTGGAGCTGGTATTGCTCCTGTCCTGCCCATTGCGGGAGCATTAAAAGATGCCGGGAATCATGTAATATCCATAATCGGGGCAAAGACAAAAGGAATGTTAATACTTGAAGAGGAGATGAGATCTGTCTCAGATGAATTATACATTTGCACCGATGACGGCTCGCTTGGATATAAGGGTTTCGTATCAGGTTTGCTTGAAGAGTACCTCGGAAAAAATAAGGAAGACGGAAAAGGAAATGAGGCCAATGTAGACAGATGTATTGCAATTGGACCAGCAATAATGATGGCATCAGTTGTAAAAGTCACAGAAAAATACAATCTTAAAACCATAGTGTCTCTGAATTCCATAATGGTGGATGGTACGGGCATGTGCGGTGCGTGCAGGGTGGAAGTAGGAGGTAAGACAAAATTTGTATGCGTTGATGGGCCTGAATTTGACGGGCATCAGGTAAATTTTGACCTTCTTATGTCAAGACAGAGGATATACTGTAAGCATGAAGAGACCTGCTATGGCCTGTATAAGGAAGAGTGCAGGCATAAAAAATGATCTTTTAGACTGTCTTTAATTTTTTTATTCATGAAAGGCTTGTAATGGTTGTTAAGAGTGAAAGTAATAAAAAAAGGAAAAAGAAAGAAAAAATTCCCAGGACCCCCATGCCGGAACAGGATCCGGAGATAAGGAAAAAGAATTTTAAGGAAGTGGCAGCCGGGTACACTGAAGAGGATGCTCTCATGGAGGCTTCCAGGTGCCTGCAATGTAAAAACCCGACATGTATCAGCGGATGTCCGGTTGAAATAGATATAAAGGATTTTATAAAATTAATAAACGAAAAGAAATTCAAAAATGCCCTTGAAAAGATAAGGGAAAAGAACACACTGCCTGCGGTCTGCGGCAGGGTTTGCCCCCAGGAGGACCAGTGTGAAAAAGCATGTATTCTGGGAAAAAGAGACGACCCTGTAGCAATAGGACGGCTTGAGCGCTACGTTGCAGACAGGGAGCTAAAAAGACTTGCCGATCAGGGAAAAGAATGTGCATATTCAGAGGTTACGCATAAATGTACGGAAGAAAAGGTGGCTATAATAGGGTCTGGTCCTGCCGGTCTTACCTGTGCAGCTGAACTTGCTAAAAAAGGATACAGGGTGACAATTTTTGAGGCACTTCACAAAGCCGGCGGAGTCCTGGTTTACGGTATACCTGAATTCAGGCTTCCAAAAGATATTGTTCAGAAGGAGATAGATTACCTGAAATCAATGGATGTAAATATAAGGGTTAATACGGTAATCGGCAAGACACTGACAGTGGAGGATCTTTTCGAAGATGGCTTTAAGGCCATATTTATAGCTACAGGTGCAGGTCTGCCCTATTTTATGGGAATTCCAGGAGAAAACCTCAATGGAGTTTACTCAGCAAATGAATACCTGACGAGATCAAACCTTATGAAGGCTTACAAATTTCCCGAATGCGATACTCCGATAATTAGAGGGAAAAAAGTAGCCGTAGTCGGTGGCGGAAATGTGGCTATGGATTCTGCCAGGACGGCATTGAGACTGGGTGCGGATCATGTATATCTTATCTACAGAAGGGGAGAGATAGAAATGCCTGCCCGAAATGAGGAAATAAAACATGCCATGGAAGAAGGTATAGATTTTAAATTATTAAATAACCTGGTAGAAATAAAGGGAAGGGATGGCTGGGTCGATAAGATAAAAGTCATCAAAATGGAACTGGGTGAACCTGATCAGTCCGGAAGAAGGAGGCCTATACCGGTAAATGGTTCTGAATATGATATTGATGTAGATGTAGTTATAATGGCTATAGGTCAGGGTCCAAATCCCCTTCTTACTTCTACAATAAAGGGCCTGAAATTAAATTCAAGAGGAAATATAGACGCCGATCCCGAGACAGGCAGAACATCAGTAAAGGGGATCTTTGCGGGCGGTGATATAGTTACCGGAGCGGCAACAGTTATACTGGCTATGGGGGCAGGAAGAATAGTAGCAAAAAATATTGACCAGTACATACGGACGGGGAAATGGTAGAAATGATTTTATTATATATGAAATTGATTTAACCCTGCCTTGACGGAAATAAAAAAATAGGATATCTTATTGATAATAGTAACAATTATTACTAACATTTAGGTAATCCTGGTTCAAATGTCATATAATAAATACCGGGGTGATTGAAATGGACAAAGTCAATAAGGATACTGAAGAGCGGGAAAGGGAAAAGTTTTACGAAGATAGGATAGCGAGCTCTGGTTTTAAAATAACCAAACCCAGGGATATAATAATCAAGATTTTATCCAGAGCATCAAAGCTTATGACTGCTGATGATATCTACCTTGAAGTGAAAAGAGAGGATTCTGCAGTAGGAGTTGCTACAGTTTACCGAACAGTAGAGCTTTTAACCAGGTTGAAGATAGTGTGCAGGATAATCCTCGGGAGCGGACGTTCTTATTATATGCTTTCCAGGGAATGTGCAAGAGAGACATTCATTTATATGATCTGCGACAATTGTAAAAAGATAATAACAAATAATAAATGTCTGAATAGTGCTGTAAAGGTAAGATTGAGAGAAAATGCAGAAGAATCCATACTCAAGAATTGTAATTTGAAAATTGATAATTATCAGATACTCTTTACAGGCCTCTGCGATGAATGTAGGAAGGCAATTGATAAACAGAAAAAAAGCAGGCGAAAAGCATAAAACAATAACCCGATAATCATAATATTTGGTAGAAGCTTCCTTAAAATCCTTCAAATTTTACAAAAAAACTGCTTGAAGAAATAAAATTAGTTTGTTACATTCTTCACTTGACAATAATTTTTTACCCCCTATAATATAACAATTGGAAGAAGAATAAATAATAATCATTATTATTATCAATACACAGTAAAGTGTCGGGCAAAAAGTAAAATAAACCGGATAATTTTAAATGGAGTGAGTGAAATGGCAACAATAATAGATGGAAAGCAAATAGCTGCAGATATAAAAAGGGAAATAACAGAAGAAATAATAGAATATGAAAAGAAAAATGGTTTAAAACCAGGTCTGGCCGTAATTCTTGTAGGTGAAAACCCGGCTTCAAAAGTATATGTGAATAGTAAGGCAAAGGCATGTGAAGAAGTGGGAATAAATTCAGAAACCATAAAGATGGATGATAATGTTACAACGGTTGATATTTTAAAGGAAATAGAAAAACTGAATAAAAGACCAGACATACATGGGATACTCGTTCAGCTTCCTCTTCCCAAACAGGTAGATGTGAGAATGGTGCTGGAATCTATTTCTCCTGAAAAAGATGTAGATGGTTTTCATCCCATGAATATGGGAAGTCTGGTAGCAAAACAGGATTTTCTTGTACCTGCAACCCCGGCAGGAATAATGGAGATGCTTAAAAGATACGATATCCCGATGAAAGGAAAAGACGTTACGGTAGTGGGCCACAGTGAGATAGTAGGTAAGCCGATGAGTCTTCTCTTTCTGAATGAATGGGCAACACCGACAATCTGCCATATAGAGACCAATGAACTTAAATCACACACCGCAGGAGCAGACATACTTGTTGTAGCAGCAGGTGTTCCTTATCTTATAAAAGAGGATATGGTAAAGGAGGGCGCAGTAGTTATAGATGTTGGTATCAACAGGATTACCAGAGATAAGGCCGGACCGGAACTTCTGGAATGGCGTAAGGAAGATTTTGATAAAAAGGGAGCAACTTTAATAGGCGATGTAGATTTTGTAAACGTAGAACCGAAAGTTTCATACATTACCCCGGTACCCGGTGGAGTAGGGCCGATGACAATTGCAATGTTGCTTTCGAATACTTTAAAACTGGCACGTAAAGCAGTAAGGAGGGAAAAAGAGATGAAAGAATGTCTGGGTGAGTTTAAAGACATGAGCAAAGATGAAGTAATCGATGCTTATGATGACATGGTAGAGAAACTATTTGCAAGGATCAATGAAATGCAGGACGAAATCGACAGGTTAAAAAGAGAAGCGGGCGGAAATGGGAGACCTGCAAAAGTCGATGAAAGAAAAGTTAAAGAAATGGTAAATGCAGAGAAGTAGTTCAACAAAGCAAGTTTTTTCTATTACCTGGAAAAGAAAATATGGAATAATATTAAGGCTGTTATTACGCTGTTATTGATTATTATTTAATATATTTTTGTGATTGGATATATTTATTTAAATAGGCCGGTTTATAAACCGGCCTATTTTGTTACCCCGGTTAAAATTATAAGACTGCGAATATATATATAATAAAAAATACAAAATATTTGAACCGTGCAGGAAATACCTTTATTATTAAGAAAAAGAAAGGAGATTAAGATGAATTTCAAAGGGATAAATAAAGGGTTATTAATTCTGATCATTGTTACAGCAATTGTCCTGATTGCAGCATTTACCGGCTGCAGTATGGATCAACTAGCAGCTCCGGAGGGTAAAGGTTTTTACGAAGAAGGGGAACCCGTTATAGTGGAAGAAGCAGCTACTTCAAGAGAAACGCCGCAGGAAGATTTAGCAGCCGCTGAAGAGGGAATATATGAAGAAGAAACAAGGTACAGTGATACTGCGGATATTGAAGAACGTAAGGTTATAAAGACAGCCTATATTGATCTTGAAGTTGGAGAAGGAAAGTTTGAAAAGATAGTTTTTGACATTACACGGCTTGCTGAAAAGAATGGCGGCTTTGTATCCCATACCAGCAGTTATTCTGATTCAGAGGGTAACCTTACTGGCGGCAATGTAACCATAAGGATACCGCATGACAGATATAATTCTGCACTTGATGTTATAAAAGAGATGGGTACTGTAAAAAGTATATCAGTATCAGGGCAGGACGTTACACAGGAATATACAGACCTGGAAAGCAGGTTAAGAAATATGGAAGCCCAGGAAGAGGTACTTCTGGAACTTATGGCAGAGTCAGATGATGTTAGTGATAGCATAGAAGTTCAGAGGGAGCTAAGCAATGTCCAGGAACAGATAGAAATAATAAAGGGAAGAATGAATTACCTGGATAATATGGTTTCCTTATCAACAATAGAAGTATATCTTCACGAACCGGAGCCGATTTCCGAAGCATCTGGCTGGGGTTTCATTGAAGCATTAAAAAAAGGATTAAGAGGCGCAGTGACGGTTTTTAATTTTGTTGTTGTCTTTATTATAGCTGCAAGTCCTCTCATTGTTCTTATTGCAATAATTATAATAATAATCTGGTTGATAGTAAGGTCAAGGAGGAGGAAGAGAGAAAGAATAGATAAAAAATAAGTCTCTTAAAATAAGAGATAATTATGTAAAGGCAGAACCTTTTAGTTAACGAAGGTTCTGCCTTTATTGTCCCTTTAAGCCTTTTGATAAAAGAGCTATTAATAAAAAGGGATTATTATCCAAATAGTGTTATGTTAATAAATTAATATGATATAATACCTTAGGTTTTTAATTACGTAACCAAAAACATCAAAAAGGAGATTACAGATGAGTGAGTGGACAGAAATAGCAGCCATACATGCCAGAGAGATACTGGACTCCAGGGGAAATCCTACAGTTGAGGTGGAAACCGAACTTAATGATGGAACAGTAGGAAGTGCTGCAGTCCCCTCGGGAGCATCAACCGGGGCTTTTGAAGCAGTAGAACTCAGGGATGGAGATAAAAATAGATACGAGGGGAAAGGTGTTTTAAATGCCGTTGAAAATATTAATTCATTTATCTCGCCTGAGCTTGAAGGAATGGACGCCCTGTATCAGAGAGAAATAGATAATGTTATGCTGGAGTTGGACGGAACTGAGAATAAATCAAAAATGGGAGCAAATGCGATACTGGGGGTTTCCCTATCTGTTGCAAAAGCTGTTGCCCTGTCACTGGAGATGCCCCTTTACAGATATATTGGCGGAATAAATGGACATATGCTTCCTGTCCCTATGATGAATATACTTAATGGAGGAAAGCACGCTGATAACAGCGTCGATCTTCAGGAATTTATGATAATGCCCCTGGGCGCAGATTCTTTTAGAGAAGCACTAAGGATAAGTTCAGAAGTTTTTCATAAATTAAAATCGGTGCTTGGGAAAGAAGGACTGGACACCTCAGTCGGCGATGAAGGTGGTTTTGCTCCGGATCTTAAGGCTAATGAAGATGCCATAAAATATATAATAAAGGCTGTAGAACTGGCGGGTTACAAACCGGGCAAGGACATATATATAGCTCTCGACCCAGCTTCAACAGAATTCTTTAAAGATGGAAAATATGAACTTAAGGGAGAAGAAAAAACACTGACATCCTCCGGTATGGTAGATTATTATACAGAACTGGTTGAAAAGTATCCGATTATTTCCATAGAAGACGGGATGGCAGAAGAAGACTGGGAAGGATGGAAGCTGCTTACTGAAAAACTGGGTAAAAATATTCAGATTGTAGGAGATGACCTTTTTGTCACCAATACGGGAAGGCTAAAAAAGGGAATAGAAAAAGGTGTGGCTAATTCTATTCTCATAAAAGTAAATCAGATAGGTACAGTATCCGAGACTATGGATGCAATAGAAATGGCATACAGGGCCGGATATACAGCAGTAATATCGCACCGGTCAGGAGAAACCGAAGACACCACTATTGCCGATATTGTCGTAGGACTCAATGCGGGACAGATAAAAACAGGTGCCCCATCAAGAACCGACAGGGTATGTAAGTACAACCAGCTGCTACGTATTGAGGAAGATCTGGGCGATGAGGCTGGCTATCCAGGTCTGGAAGCATTCTATAACCTGAAGTAGCTTTTGGAATACTTTATCTATAAGAACAGGTACAGATGAAGCGGGGACAGCTCTACTGCCGTATTTTAATAGGATCTTTAAACCTGCCTGTAGAACATCAAAACCGTAAACAATCTGTCATAATATAGTTTATTATAAATCGAATGCAGCGGCATTTAGTGAGTTAAAGGCTGCAAATAGAAGGGGTTTTTAGTGATTTATGAATTATGATTTATGAATTATTGACATAAAAACAGTTTTATTAATAATAATGTTTTCCATGGTATAATTTGTAGAAGAAAGGTTTTTGATAGATAAGATGGAATTAAATGAAAAAATTAGAAAGGCCCTGAAGGACACAGAAGTTATTCTTGATCCGGAGGAGTTGATATCATCTTATCACTCTACCACTGTGAGGTATTATTTACTTTCCGTGCCCATGTACCTTCAATTTGAGGGCAGGGGCGATGACTCGGAGACGATAGTCAGGGAAGGTAAGATAACCTGGCAGAAACCAAAACTCCTTACCCCATCGTATATGCTGAGGGTTGAAGGTTTTAGCGAAGAAGCAAGAAAAGCGTTTGAGATGCTTGCTTCAGAAGACAGGGATCTTGCGATGATCCTATACAGGCTGAGACTGGCGAAAAATACAGAAAAGATTGACATAGTATCTGAATCATTTGAGAAAGTATTGAAAAAAATCATTGGTGATATACAAAAGAGGAAAGAGAAAAACACTGCGGTAATAAAAGGTGTAGACGAGTTCTGGGACGTATCACTTTCAAAGTTTACACAGGAGCTTATGACAAGGAGTGCATATTTTTCACAGCTTCCCGATATGCTGGAAAATAGTATTATAGGAATGAACAGCCAGGGCTTCCCTGTTATAAAAAGGGACGGCTCGGGAATACCCATAGCTGCCCTTAAAGAAATAGAGATATTATTTAAATTATTTGAAAAGGGTGAGATTAAGCCAGCCCGGCTAAAAGAGGAGCTCGACCGGTGGGGAGTTTTTGATCGTTATCAGGATAGATTCTTAAGATACTTTAAGAGGAAATAGTAAGCCGTTTAGATTAAAAAATAATTTAGATATTTTAAATAATCCATATTATACTTTCAAAACATAATCGCAGCAGTAACGTCAAACCCTGGAAATAATTAACTGCCTGACAGCATATTGTTTTGATTCTTAAAAGATAATTTTCAAAGTTTATGAGTCTGCAATATCTGCGGGAGAATATCTCTATTTTGTTATAAGCTAAGTTTAAATATTATGATTTTTCTAAAGTTATTTAAGGTCAAAACTTTTTAATAATATCCCAGGCATAGTATAATACTATATATAAATATTTTTTTAAAGTTAATAATTTGTGTCTTTAAATATATAAATAAATTATGGCAAAAATCATCTTTAATTAAAGGCATGGGCCAATAGAAAGGATAATAGTATCAAGCTACGGATCTAATAGGGTTTATGAAATGGAGTTTTTATCAGGATTCAATGGAGTCTGGGGTTATGAAAAACATAGGAAATAAGGACAGGGGTCTGGTATTGATAAACACCGGAACAGGGAAGGGCAAGACTACTGCTGCACTGGGAATTGCATTGAGAGCTGCAGGGCACGGGAAAAAAGTTCTTATCCTTCAATTTATAAAAGGGTCCTGGAAAACAGGCGAGTCGAAGATAATGAAAAGGTTAAAACCTGAAATAGAAATGATTCAGCTGGGAAAGGGTTTTATAAAAATTGAAGACGGCAGATTAAAGATAACCCGTAAAGACAGGGACAATGCAGTCCAGTCATTCAGGTTTGCATGTGAGAAAATAAACTGCGGTTGTTACGATATGGTGATACTGGATGAAATAATAAACCTTGTAGCTTATGGAATGATAGGTACAGATGAAGTTATAAAACTGATAGAAGACAGGCCTGAAAAAATGGATCTGGTATTGACCGGGAGAGGAGCTCCTCAGGAGCTGATAAACATTGCCGATACGGTTTCAGAAATAAAAGAGGTCAAGCATGCCTACAGGAGGGGCATAAGGGCAAAGAAGGGTATAGAGTATTAATCCGCGGATGTAAATTCCGGAGATAGAGATTAAGTGATAAAAAGAATTACTGGATAAGAGACAGGAGGAAATATTTATGGAATGCAACAGGGAAGAAAATCTGGCCCGCTGTAATTGTACTTATGAGCCCTGTCCCCGGAAGGGGATATGCTGTGAATGTATAGAATATCATAGAAAACTGGGAGAGCTGCCGGCATGTTATTTTGATAGCAAGGCCGAGAAGACTTATAACAGGTCTATAGAATATTTTATAGAGCTTAACAAATAAAATATGGAAGATTTTTTAATTTTTTAAGGAGTGTGGAATATAGAAATAAAGAGATCCAATTTTAAGGCAGGAGGTATAACATTTTATTACCTGTGGACAGGAAGCAGTAAAAAGGCAAGAATTATTTATCTCGGAATTGAAAAGACAAAGATAGAGCAGTTTTTAGAGGAGTCGAAAAAGAAAAAATATGGAAATAATGATATCTGTATATCCGATGAAAAATTTCGTTCCTTAGAGTATAAGATATCAGGTTATTTAAAAAAAAATATAAAGGATATTGATTTAGAGCCATTGTTTATTACAGGGAGTATATTTGATAGAAAGGTCTGGAATATAACACGTAAAGTGCCTTTTGGAAAAACATCGGATTATTCTTCGATAGCTTCTGCTACTGGAAGTCCACGGGCCTGCAGGGCTGCAGGGAATGCACTTGGTAGAAATCCCTTAATAATCATTGTGCCCTGCCATAGGATAATAAAAAGCAGTGGTGAAATAGGAGGTTTTTCTTGTGGTGCTGAATTAAAGAAAAAATTTCTTGATATAGAAGGTATAAGGATAAATGATTAGAGTATTTGCTTATCCCGGAATCCCTTCTGCTCAGCTACCAGAGCATCCAGGTCAAAATC
Source organism: uncultured Actinomycetota bacterium (assembly GCA_964563645.1). Classification (GTDB taxonomy): domain Bacteria; phylum Actinomycetota; class Humimicrobiia; order Humimicrobiales; family Humimicrobiaceae; genus M55B120. The sequence goes on from CAZLXJ010000043.1 coordinate 12,826, forward strand.
ATAAACAGATGAAATTTAGAAGTACCTGAAAATACCGAAATCTCTGAATGGGATATTTTTTACACTTTTTTAAATGACAGCTCTATCTATTTCTCCGCCGGTTAAAAAGTCATGGCATTTCCAGCTGTTATCCTGCATTTTTTAAAACATCCGTAAGAATCCAGAATTTTATAATCTTTTTTCTTGAGTTTAGATTTCATTAAATAAAGCAATTTGTATGGTTGAAAAAGTAAAGAGAGTTAATATAATGTATTTAAAAGATAAAAAAATACAGGAGATGATATTATGGGTGGATTTCTGAACAGATTAAAAGATTTTTTTGCAGTACCTGAAGACAGCAGTTCAAAGTTTGTTAAATTTAATGTAATATGCGGCAAATGCGGTGAAGAAATACCCGTAAGGGCTTCAAAGACAAGTGACATATCAAGAGTATATGAAAGTGAGGGGCCCGCAGGTGCAGATTATTTCCTTAGAAAAGAAATACTGGGGAATAATTGCAATAACATTATTTATATAAATATTTATTTTGGTCCGGGATATAAAGTGATATCCAGGGAAATAACAGGTGGAAAATTTGCTGATTGATATTTTGATTTTGCTTAGCTAAATATAAATTTTATGTTACAATCGACCTGGATTTAATAAATAATCTTATGATTTGAGACCGGGTTATATGGATTATTCGAAAGGCTTAAGTGTTATTATTCTTGCTGCCGGTAAAGGCAAAAGAATGAAGTCAACAGTCCCCAAAGTACTCCACAGGATATGCGGTCAGCCTGTTATCTATTATATTCTGGAGCAGGTAAACTTTCTTGGTCCAAAAAATATTTTTGTAGTAATAGGACACAGGAAAGAGCTGGTAAGAGATTATCTAAAAAGGGTTTTTCCTTCTGTTGCAGCCGTTAATCAGGATGTACAGTCAGGCACCGCAAATGCAGTAAAAATGGCTGAAGATTATTTTCCTGATATGGGGGATAATATACTTGTTATAAGCGGCGACACACCGCTTATAACAGCTGCAACGCTGGACTCGCTTGTAAGGATAAGATATGGGAACAATCTTGCAGTCTCACTTTTGACATCAATTGCAGAAGACTCGGCAGGTTACGGAAGGATAATAAAAGATAGAACTGGAAGGATCGTCAGGATAATAGAAGATTCCGACGCCTCTCCGGAAGAAAAGAAGATAAATGAAGTAAATTCGTCTATATATTGTTTTGAGAGAAATATTTTGAAAGAAAATATTGGCAGCATACAAAAACATAATTCTCAGGGCGAATACTACCTTACAGACATAGTGGAAACACTTATAAATAAAGGGGCAGCCGCAGAGACCTTCATAGCTTCAGACCACCGGGAAGCAATAGGCATAAACAACAGATTCCAGCTCTCTGAAGCCGAGGATATAATAAGATGCCGTATAAATAAAAAACATATGGAAAATGGGGTTACAATAAGAAGCTCTTCCACAGTGTATATAGAAAATACTGTTAAGATAGAGGCGGATACAATAATTGAACCGTCCTGCTGCCTAAAAGGAGAAACGATAATAGGAAAAGGCTGCAGCATTGGTCCGTTTTCAGTTATAAAGGATTCAAAAATAGGCCATCATACAACGGTGGAAAGCTCTGTGATAATAAGTTCTGAAATAGGGTGCAGAAACTATATAGGTCCCTATAATTATATAAAATCCGGCACGGTCACGGGCGGAAGTGAGAAAGTGGAGCAGCTCAATGTAACTAAAAGCATAACTGCCGGTTATAAAGAAGGGCTGGAAGAACTTTTAACTGCTGAAAACAGTGATAAAAGGGATGCACATGATGGTGCGGCATTTAAAAAACGGCAGAAGCAAAAAAATAACAAATGATTTTATTAAATATTTAAATGGGAAAAAATTGAATGGGAGAGACAGGCCATGAAACATAATCTGGGTACAAAAGAAGAGACAAAAAACAAAAGAATGATGCTTTTTAGCGGTTCCTCTGCTCCGGAACTTGCAGAGAAGATTGCAGATAATCTGCATATAAGGCTGGGGGATATATCAAGGACTCATTTTAAAAATGGGGAGATATATGTGAAGTTTAATGAGAGTGTAAGGGGTGCAGACATATTTATAATACAGACATGCAGCGGACCAGTAAACGATCATATAATGGAGCTCCTTATAATGATAGACGCTTTAAAGAGAGCTTCTGCGGCTGTTATCAATGCAGTCATACCGCACTATGGTTATGCAAGGCAGGATAAGAAATCTGAAGGGAGGGAGCCCATATCCGCTAAATTGTTTGCAGAACTATTACAGGTAGCCGGTATGGACCGGGCAATACTTGTTGATCTTCATACTGCAACAATCCAGGGGTTTTTTGATGTACCCGTCGACCACGTAACAGCAATACCGATAATATCAAAATATTTCAAGGAAAAAGGAATTAAAAACGGTGTAGTTGTAAGCCCTGATGTTGGAGGCGTAAAGAGAGCCTCAATATTTTCAAAAAGGCTAAATTTTCCACTTGCCATCCTTGATAAGAGGAGGCCTGTTCCAAACGAAGCAGAGATAGAGCATATTGTGGGAGAAGTTGCAGGAAAAGAGGCAATAATATTTGATGATATGATAGATACAGGAGGAACGCTTTTAACTGCCATTGATATGCTTAAAAGACATGGTGCAAAAAAAGTATATGTCGGCGCCACACATCCTATTTTTTCCGGCGATTCGCTTGAAAGATTAGAAAATTCAGATGTTGATGAGGTGGTGGTGTCAGATACTATCCCTATTAATAGGGAATTTAATCCTGACAGGATTAAGGTACTTTCCATAGCCCCACTGCTTGCAAAAACAATAAAAAAAGTTTATTATTGCAAATCGGTAAGTGAATTGTTTAAAGGTGAGAACCTGGTTTAAGTATTTAATAGACTGGATGGATGTGATAATAAATGAAAAGTTTGGCCCTGGAAGCAGAGAAAAGAGATAAAGAAGAAATAAAGAATAATTCAGCCAGAAGGCTGGGCAGCCTGGGTTATATACCGGCAATTATGTACGGACTTAATAAGGAACCTGTGAGCATAAAAGTCAGTAAGAAGGATATAACAAAGCTGCTCAAGGGGCATAGCATATCAAGTGTAATTTTTGACATTAATATTGATAAAAAAGATAAGTCAAAAGATGCTGTTATAATAAAGGAATATCAAAAAGATCCTATATCAAATGAACTGATACACCTTGATTTTTTGAGGATACAGATGAAGAAGGAAATCGAGACATCCGTGCCTGTAAAGATTATAAATGAAGATATATCTATAGGAATAAAAGAAGAGGGCGGAGTACTGCAGCACGGCCTCAGGGAGCTTCATATATCCTGCCTGCCTGCAGATATCCCCGAATACATAGAATATGATATAAAGGATCTTAAAATAAATGATATCATAAGGGTTGAAAATATAGTGGTTGATGAAAAGATCAAGCTACTCAATGATCCTTCAGAAGTGGTTATATCGATAATTCCTCCTTCCGAGCTAAAAGAAGAAGAGCTTGAAGCCGAGGAAGAAGTGGAAGAGAAAGCAGAGGAACCGGAGATTGTTGGGCATAAAAAACCTGCAGAAGAAGCCGGAACCGAAGCCGAGAAAAAACAAAAAGAACCCGGGAAAGAATAAATGCCATGATTTTGATTGTCGGTCTCGGCAATCCAGGAGAAGAATACCGCGGAACGCGGCATAATATTGGTTTTGAAATAATAGATGCACTGGCTTCCGGGACTGATTCAGGAAATAAATATAACAAATTTAATTCTTTAGTTATTGATTCAGCTTATTCAGATATAAGTCTCATACTTTTAAAACCCCTTACTTTTATGAACAATAGCGGTTCTGTTGTGGATTCAGCCCTTAAGTTTTATGGCGGAAGTATAAAAAGGATGATTGTGATCCATGATGATATAGACCTGGAATTCGGCCGGATAAAAATAAAAAGAGGAGGGGGTACAGCCGGCCATAGAGGACTTAAGTCAATTTTTGAAAAGACAGCCAGCCAGGACTTTGACCGCATCCGCTTTGGTGTTGGAAGGCCGCCCGGCAGCATGGATGCTTCGGATTATGTTCTTAGAAAATTTAGAAAAAGCGAGAGGGAAGAGCTCGGTATATTTATAGGACGTTCGGTGGATATGATCAGGTATTATATAACAGAAGGATTTGAAAGTGCAGCAGATAAATATAATTGATTTTTATCTTCGCTTTATTAATTGATACATTAAAAGTAAATAGATATGGCATTTAAAATAAAATGGGATCGAGGGAAAAGATAAATACTAATATCCTGGAAGTCAACGGTCTTACCAGGAAATTCAACGGCCTGACTGCCGTTGACAGCGTGTCATTCAATGTAAGGGAAGGTGAGATATTTGGATTTCTGGGACCTAACGGTGCAGGTAAGACGACTACCATAAATATGATATGCACGCTTATAACACCGACTTCCGGAAATGCAAAATTATATGGTTTTGACATAGTAAAGGATAGAAGAAGGGTAAGGAACTGTATCGGACTTGTCTTCCAGGACCCCAGCCTTGATGATAAACTTACAGCAATGGAAAACCTTTATTTCCATTCCCGTCTTTATAATGTACCCCGGGAAACTATAAATAAAAGATGTGAGCAGGTTCTTAAGATGGTCGATCTTTATGAAAGAAGAAGCGACCTGGTCAGGAATTATTCCGGTGGAATGAAAAGAAGGCTGGAAATAGCAAGAGGATTGATACACTATCCGAAACTGCTGTTTCTGGATGAACCTACAATAGGGCTGGACCCACAGACCCGCAACAGTATATGGGATTACATAATTCAGCTAAAATCAAAACAAAAAATTACTATCTTTCTGACCACCCATTACCTTGAAGAATCAGAAATATGCGACAGGATAGCAATCATAGACAGGGGTAAGATAATTGCACTTGATACCCCGTCAAACCTCAAGAAAATGGCAGGACATGACATTATAACAGTAAGTTCGGATAATAACAGGAGATTAAGTGATTTTTTAAAGGATAAGTTAAATGTAGATATAGAAAATGATATAAAAAACGAGATTAAATTTGAAGTGAAGGACAGTTCCAGTTTTATACCGGATTTTATTAAGGATTGCCCGGTAAAGATACTTTCAATAAGTGCACGGCAGTCTACTCTTAACGATGTTTTTCTTAATCTGACCGGCAAGAAATTAAGAGACAGTGATGCCAGCAAAAGGGATCAATTCAGGTCAGGCATGCGGATGAGGGGAAGATTAAGAAGATGAGGGAATTAAGCGGCATATATATTATATGGCTCAGGGATGTTAAAAAATTTTTCAGGGACAGACCCAGGATTATAGGTTCGGTGGCCCAGCCCGCACTTTTTCTTTTTGTACTGGGCGCAGGCCTGGCAAGTTCTTTTCAGGTATTTGGCAATACCGGGGGAAAGGATTTCCTCTATTTTATGTACCCCGGGATAATAGCCATGACCGTGCTTTTTACATCATTTTTTAGCGCTATGTCAATTATATGGGACAGGGAGTTCGGTTTTCTAAAAGAAGTGCTGATCTCCCCAATATCCAGGGCATCCATAGTACTGGGTAAAAACTTTGGCGGTTCTACAATTGCTATTGTGCAGGGGTCGATTATTTTGTTATTCGCTCCTATACTTAAGGTACCGCTTACATTCTTATCAGTGATTAAATTGATTCCAATAATGTTTATTACAGCCATGGCAATTTCCTCCCTGGGCATTGCGCTTGCATCAAAGCTTAAAACAATGCAGGGGTTTCAGGCCCTTACAAATTTTTTCCTGATGCCGATGTTCTTCCTGTCAGGCGCATTATTTCCACTCAAAAATGCACCGCAGTGGATGATATTTATGGCCAGGATAAATCCACTGTCTTTTGGTGTCGATGCCATGAGATATGTACTGACAGGTGACAGGACACTGCAGCTATTTCCATTTTATGTGGATATTATTGTGATAATAGGAATAATTATTGCAATGACTTCAACAGGAATATTTTTATTCAAAAAACAGGAATAAGTAATATATTCTTTCCGGTTTTACATATATGTGGAACAGGAAACAGCTATGCTGATTTGCCGGTTTTGCTGCAACAGTTATTAATTTTTAATTCCTGGCAATAAAAATTTATATTGTTTTTTATAATATGATCAATTTTTTTAAAGCTCAGAAGAAGTGGAAGGAATATGAGGAGCTATATAAGAATAGAAAAGCTCCGGACACACTGGTAGCTGACGAGGCTATCTGGCCTTTCATAGTAAGCGCGCTCGGCCAGCTCTCCGGGCTGCCTGCCGTGATAGTAACTTCAACCCTTGAGAGGGCTGCTCAGCTCAAAAAGGAAATAGGGTGCCTGCTGCCGGATGCGGTAATATCATTATTTACAGGCATGGGCAGGAGTATCTTTTTCAAAAATAAGAGCCCCGATTACCAGGCCATGGTAAACAGGCTGGATACAATAAGAAACATAGTCGAGAGCCGGGCTAAGGGGAAAATTGAAAAGAATCAGCAGATTGTTATTGCAACAGGAAGCTCGCTGGTAAATCTCATACCTTCCGGGAAAATAAAGGATCTCGACATTCTCAGGTTAAAAAAGGGTGTTGAATATAACCGCGAAAGCATAACGGGATGGCTGGCGGAGAACGGTTACGAAAGGGTAAACCAGGTATATGACAGGGGAGAGTTCAGCGTAAAAGGAGATATCATAGAAATATTTGATATTACACGCACACATCCCGTCAGGATAGATCTTTTAATAGATGAAGTGGAGAAAATAACATCATACGATATAAGGAGCCGTAAGAATATAGATATAACGGACCATATAGCAGTATTTCCCAATATTAACCTCTGGAGGATAGAGCCGCGTAAAATAGCTGTTAAGGATATGGAGATGTTTAATCTTTTTGATATTCTTGAGATATTTTTAAGTGGATTTATCAACGTGCTCTGTGACCCTCTTGAAGTCTATCTGAAGCTCAAAAGCGATATAGATATGACAAAGAGATTATTTGAAAGGGATATACATAATCTGATAATAGATGATAAGGAGATACTCTCAAAATACCTTATAGACGAGAGTTTTTTTGATATGAAAAATTACGGGAAGAGGCTGGACCTGATCTCAACCAGGAGCAGCTTAAGGACTTCGAAAACATTCGTTTTTAAAACTGTATCAAGACAGAAAAGAAGCATGGGAAATGCAAATATATTAATAGACAATATCAGGACCGACATAGGATCCGGTAAAAAAATAATAATATCTTCAGACAGCATATCCAGAAGGAAAAAAATAAGCGACCTGCTTTTTGAAAATAATATATCTTATAAAACAATGAGGGAAAAACATTATGTGGCAGAAGGGGATCATTGCCTATTAAAACCGGGAATAGCGTATATTTCAAAAACCAGGCTTTACAGAGGGTTTAACGCCGGGGAGCTTTCTGTTTACGGAGAACTTGATATATACCAGCAGATGGCATCTGCTGTTTTCGAAACGGATAGGACTGCTGAATCTGATTTGGATTATTTTAAACCTGGTGATTATGTTGTCCACAAAAATCACGGTATAGGCAGATATGTAGATACACTATCAAGGGAGGTAGGCGGCTATAAGAGAGAATATTTTTTAATAGAATACGGAAAAGGAGATAAACTCTATATACCAACATGGCAGGCTGACAGGGTAAACAAATATATTGGTTCAAAAAAACCCGTGATAGCACCTCTCGATTCGAAATACTGGGATTCCGTACAGAGGAGGGTAAGAAAATCTGTAAGGAAACTGGCAGTTGATTTGTCAAAACTTTATGCAGAAAGGCAGGCTGCTGCCGGGTATGCATTCCCTCCTGACAGCAGCTGGCAGGCTGAGATAGAAGATATATTCCCTTTTAAGGAAACTAAAGATCAGGTTAAGGCGATAGAGCGTGTAAAAAAATCTATGGAAATCCCTAAGCCCATGGATGTGCTGGTGATAGGGGATGTGGGATTTGGTAAGACAGAAGTAGCGGTAAGGGCAGCTTTCAAAGCTATGGAAGACGGGAAACAGGTGCTGATGCTCGTTCCGACAACTATTCTTGCGGACCAGCATTACCTGACTTTTTCAGACCGTTTTAAGGACTATCCCGTAAATGTTGAGGTTCTATCCAGATTCAAAAAAACAAAAGACCAGAAGAGAATAGTCGAGGATTTCAGCCTCGGAAGGACAGACATGCTTATAGGAACGCACAGGATACTGCAAAAGGATATAAAACCCAGGGATCTGGGGCTTATCATTGTTGATGAAGAACAGCGTTTCGGGGTAAACAGCAAGGAAAAAATAAAACTTTTAAAGAAGCAGGTGGATGTCCTGACATTGAGCGCAACTCCTATTCCAAGGACTCTTTACATGACTCTTGCAGGTATCAGGGAAATGGCTCTAATAGAAACCTACCCCGAAGGTAGAAATCCTATTGAGACGTTTGTTGGCGAAATGGATTATGAAATAATTAAAAATGCAGTGGAGAGAGAAATCGCAAGGGGTGGCCAGGTCTATTATGTTTACAACAGGATATCCGGTATTGAAAATAAATTAAATCATCTTTTGAAACTTATGCAGGGCGCAAGAATTGCCCTTACCCACGGACAGATGGAAGGAAGTAAGATAGAGAATGTAATGGGGGATTTTATCAGCAAAAAATATGATGTTTTGCTTACAACGTCAATAATAGAATCAGGTATGGATATAGAGAATGTAAATACGCTTGTCGTAGAAAATTCCCATATGTTCGGGCTTTCCCAGCTGTATCAGTTAAGAGGAAGAGTCGGAAGGTCTTCAGAACAGGCGTATGCATATTTTTTCTATCCGGGGCGGAGAACACTCAGTGAAACCGCATATCAGAGACTGAGGACACTATCTGATTATACTGATCTTGGTTCGGGATATAATATTGCCATGAAGGACCTGGAGATAAGGGGAGCCGGCGAGTTGCTTGGAGCAAGGCAGCACGGTCATATAAATAGCGTCGGTTATGAGATGTACTGCCAGATAATAAAAGAAGAAGTGGATAAATTAAAAGGCATAGAGGTTCCCCGGGATATAAATATCCAGATAGACCTCCCCCTGAGTGCATATATACCCAAAAATTATGTAAGCAGCGAGAGGGAGAGAATAAAGGTTTACCGGGAACTGGGATCTGCAGAAAATTTTGAAAAAATAGACCTGATTACAGAAAGCATGGCAAAAAAGTACGGTAAATTGTCCGGGGCGGTCTATAATCTTACAGGAATTTCCAGGATAAAATCCCTTATGAAGAAAGCAGGAATAGAAAGTCTTAAATTCTCAAAGGGAAGAGGTATTATCTTAAAAAAGGTAATCCTTGATGACAAAAAAGCTGCCGGATTTTTAGCGTCAAATAAAAATATTGATTACCGGCCGCAGTTCGGCCAGATAATCATTAAAAATATTGATAAAAAAATTAATTTAGATTTAGTCATAAAGCAGGTTAATGATATAATAATGGCCATGTGAATCTGGCTTTATTTTTAAGAAGGAAGG
>CAZLXJ010000044.1:0-6930 GCA_964563645.1 uncultured Actinomycetota bacterium
CAGTTCCGAGATGTTTGGAAAAGTAAGAAAGGTACCGCAGGACGAGGAAACACCTTTTTACCCCAGAAGCCCCTATGGAGCCGCAAAAGTTTACGGCCATTATATGACCGTAAATTACAGGCAAAGATATAATATGCATTGCTCCAGCGGCATTCTTTTTAACCATGAATCTCCCAGGAGGGGGCTGGAGTTTGTCACAAGGAAGGTAACCTATAATGCGGCAAAGATAAAGCTGGGAATGGCCGATAAGCTGTATATGGGAAATCTTGATTCAAAGAGGGACTGGGGTTATGCCGGAGATTATGTTAAAGCTATGTGGCTTATGCTCAAGCAGGATAATGCTGATGATTATGTGATAAGCACCGAAAAGACACATACCGTAAAAGAATGGGTAGAAGCGTCGTTTGGATGCCTTGGCCTTGATTGGGAAAAATATGTGAAAACGGATCCAGTATTCTTAAGACCGGCAGAAGTAGACCTTCTGGTGGGGAAAAGTTCAAAGGCAAAAAAAGTCCTGGGCTGGAAACCCACGGTGGATTTTTATAAACTGGTGGATATGATGGTGAGTGCTGATTACAATTATCTTAAAGCCGGGATGTAGGCTACTATAATAATTAAATTATAACAGGCAGAGAAGCATGGAAAAAGAAGAAATAAAATTTGGTACAGATGGATGGAGAGGCATCATTTCTGAAGATTTTACTATGGACAGGGTGAGACTGGTCAGCATGGGGGTCGGTAATTACCTTATAAAAAATATAAAAGACAGAAAGCCTACTGTTGCTGTTGGTTTTGATACCAGGTTTTTGTCAGACCGCTTTGCTGCTGCTGCTGCAGAAGTACTCAGTCTAAAGGGAATAAGGACTATTCTTTCTTCAGAGATAACTCCCACGCCGGTACTCTCACATGCGGTTGTCGACAGAAAAGCCGACCTGGGGATAATGATAACTGCCAGCCATAATCCTTATTACTACAATGGATGTAAAATAAAGGGCAGTTTTGGCGGTTCAGCCACAATGGATATAATAACGGATATAGAAAAAGAGGTCAGGGAGGTTATTTCAAATCAGGCGTTATCAGGCAAAACAGAAATGAAGGAGAAAAGCGGCAGCTGCAATATCATAAGGGATAGTTTTATTAAGGCCTACAAAGAACATATTCTAGGACAGGTGGACACAGATATAATAAAGGGGTTTAAGTTCGGGCTTCTCTTCGAACCCATGTACGGGGCGGCTCAAAAGATTTACCGGGATATCCTTCTGGGTTTCAGCCCAGAAAAATTATTAAGCATACATTCAACTATAAACCCGGGGTTTCCAGGTATAAACCCGGAGCCAATAGAAGTTAATCTGAAGGAAGCCATAGATTTTCTTAAACTTAAAAAGTGCCAGTTTGCAATATGTCTTGACGGGGACGGTGACAGGATAGGGGCCCTTGGAGAAGGGGGGAATTATATCAGCTCGCACCATATTTTTGCTATTGTATTGAACTATCTGGTACAGAGGAAAGGTGTTAAGGGAAGGGTCGTAAAAACTGTAAATGTCTCGTCTATTATTGACAGGATATGTAAAAAAAACGGCCTTGAGCTTGATGTTACCCCGGTCGGTTTTAAATATATCGGAGAGAAGATAGCCGGGGGCAATGTAATAATGGCCGGTGAAGAGAGCGGAGGTCTGTGGTCTTATGGAAATATCCCTGAACGGGATGGGATGTTAATGGGACTGAAGCTTCTGGAGATAATATGCAGCGAGAAAAAGACAGTCAACCAGATACTGGAAGACCTCTACAGGGAGTACGGTTTTTTTGATTATAGGAGAACAGACTATTCTATGGATGCAAAGGGAAAACAAAAGCTCGTTAAAATTCTTGAAAGAGGCATCCCGGAGCCGCTTAAAGCCGGGGGAGTAAAAGATGTAGTCACTATAGACGGATATAAATACCACCTGGATGAAGATAATTGGGTCATGATAAGGCCATCGGGGACCGAAGCTGTGGCCAGGGTCTACAGCGAGGGGGAAAGTGCCCGCAAGTCTGATTATCTGCAGCAGCTGGGCAGGGATATAATAGATAGTATCAGGAACTGATATTCCTGATCAAATATACGGTAATTTGATTAAATAAATATGAATATGGGAGGAAAAATGAACAAACTGGATGATCTTCGGGAAATAAAAAATATCGATCCTGCGGGGATGCTTGACATAGAAGAGAAATTTCCCGACCAGCTGACCGGAGCCAAGGGTATCATAAGCAGAACTGATCTGGGGAGCCTGAAGGGAAAAAAATACAGCGGCCTGGCCATTCTCGGCATGGGCGGGTCAGGCTTTGCCGGTGATATAATAAAGTCTCTTGTCTCCGATGAGATAGACATCCCTGTTGAAGTGGTGAAAGGCTATAGCCTCCCTGCATTTATTGGGAAAAACTGGCTGGTTATGGCCGTTAGTTATTCCGGTAATACTGAAGAGACCATATCTGCTGCAAAACAGGCAGCTGAAAGAGGAGCCGGCCTATTGATAGAATGCTCGGGGGGAAAGCTTGAAGAAACTGCACGGGAATCCGGATACGGCCTTATAAAAATACCCTCAGGGCTGCAGCCGAGGGGTGCCATAGGCTATATTTTTTTCCCTGCCTACCTGGCACTCGGGATTCTGGGCCTGATAAGACTTAAAGAAGATGACCACGAAGAGACCCTGGAGCTGGTAAGGGAAAAATCAGTATTGTATAACAGGAACAACCCTGCCGGGGGAAATCCTGCAAAGAAACTTGCCCTCGATATAGGAGAAGATCTTCCTGTAGTATACGGGGCAGAAGGAATATATTCTGCTCTTGCCTACAGGCTTAAATGTGAGATCAATGAAAACGGGAAAACGCCGGGCTGGTGGCATAATTTTTCAGAATTAAACCACAATGAGACAGTAGGATGGCAGAGGCTGGTAAACATTACCAGAAACCTGGTTATCATAACCTTCCGCGATCCGGATGAGGATGTCAGGATGAAGACAAGAATAGAAGTGACGCTGGGCCAGATCAGGGAGAATGTTGATAAAGTAGTACAGATTCCTGTTGAAGGAAGATCGAAACTGGCACGCGCGGTCTCTACAATGTATCTCGGGGATATTGCTTCTGTATACCTGGCAATTCTTGCAGGGGTTGACCCCACTCCTGTTGTAAAGATAGAATCTCTTAAAAAGAAACTTGCTGAATTAAATTGACATGAAATCAATATTTGCAGTTTTAAACAAATTTAAATCAATTATGTCTATTGGACAGGTTATTTAAATTGATGTTAATAATAAACTTGATCAGGAAAGGTATTGCTAATGGATTATGATGTAAGGGACACAGGTCTTGCAGGTGAGGGTAAAAATAAGATAGAGTGGTCTGAAAAGGATATGCCTGTTTTAAGGGATATAAGGGCAGATTTTGCTATAAAGAAACCTCTTAAAGGAGTAAATATAGGAGCCTGCCTTCACGTGACGTCAGAAACGGCCAACCTTATGATAACACTGAAGGAAGGCGGCGCCAATGTTGCATTATGCGCATCAAATCCTCTTTCCACGCAGGATGACCCTGCAGCATCCCTGGTAAAAGACTACGGAATTCCGGTATTTGCAATAAAAGGAGAGGACAATGACACTTACTATTCACATATACACAGCGTACTTGATACAGGACCGCAGATAACAATGGACGACGGGGCAGACCTTATCTCGACCATACACAGTAAAAGGAAGGACCTGCTGAAAAATGTATTTGGAGGAACCGAGGAGACAACAACCGGTGTTATAAGGCTTAAGAGCATGGCTGATAAAAAGTCCTGTATTACCCGATTATTGCAGTAAATGATGCGAAGACAAAGCATTTCTTCGATAACAGATACGGTACGGGACAGAGCACAATAGATGGTATTCTGAGGGCTACCAACATACTGATGGCAGGGAAAAAGTTTGTTGTTGCGGGGTATGGCTGGGGCGGCCGCGGAGTGGCCATGAGGGCAAAAGGAATGGGGTCTTCTGTTATAGTACTTGAAGTAGACCCGCTCAAGGCGCTGGAAGCCAAACTTGACGGGTTTGATGTAATGACCGGTAAAAAAGCTGCTGAATATGGAGAAATATTCGTCTCGGCCACCGGAGATAAGAATGTTATCGGGCCCGATATAATCGACAACTGCAGGGATATGAGTATAGTTGCGAATGCAGGGCATTTTGATGCTGAGATAGACCTCAGATATCTGAGGGAGAATAGCAAATCAATAAGAAAGGTAAGGCCGTTTGTTGAGGAATACCTTTTAAATGACGGCAGGAGGATATATGTACTGGCAAACGGGAGGCTTGTTAATCTGGGAGCTGCCGAAGGCCATCCTGCAAGTGGTATGGATATGAGTTTTGCAAATCAGGCCCTCAGTGTTAAGTATATATATCAGAACAGCCGGGAGCTGGGTAAGAAGGTTTATAATGTGCCCAAAGACATAGATGAGAGCATTGCCGTACTGAAGTTAAAATCCATGGGGGTCGAAATAGATAAATTGACAGAGGAACAGGAGGAGTATCTCGGATCATGGGAAATGGGGACCTGAGGAAAGGCCCGGATGATTCAAAAGTCCGCACAATTGTATGGGACAATCCTGTATTAAAGCTTATAGACCAGAGAAAGCTGCCTTTTGAAGAGACATACTACGAATGCAAAAACTCCGGGGAAGTAGCAGGAGCGATAAAGAAAATGGTGGTAAGAGGAGCTCCTGCAATCGGGGTAGCAGCTGCTTACGGGATAGCTATGGCTGCACTGAATTTCAGGGGGAAGACAGCTGTTAAGTTTTTTGCTTTTATTGATGAAAAAATAAGCGAACTTTCTGCCACCCGACCCACTGCAGTAAACCTTTTCTGGAGCATTAACCGCATGAAAAAGGTAATTGCGGATAATAAGGGACTCGACCTGGACAGCCTGATCGATAGGCTTGTTCTTGAAGCTGAAAAAATAGAAGAGGAGGATCTGCAGGTAAACCGTCTTATTGGAGAAAACGGGCTGGAGGTTTTTGAAAACCGCAGGGGAAAAATAAAGATACTTACTCACTGCAATGCAGGGGCCCTGGCAACATCGGGTTATTATGGTACGGCACTTGCAGTAATCAGGAGCCTTAACAGAATTGGGAAAATAAGTAATGTAATAGTTGATGAAACAAGACCCTTTCTGCAGGGCGCAAGGCTTACCGCATGGGAGCTTCATCGGGAGAAAATACCATACTTTGTGATATCGGATAACATGGCAGGATATTTTATGTCAGAGGGAGAGGTAGACGCAGTGGCCGTGGGAGCAGACAGGATTGCCGCAAACGGGGATACTGCTAACAAAATAGGAACCCTCAGCCTGTCAATACTTGCCAAAAATTACGGAATTCCTTTTTATGTATGTGCCCCTCTCTCCACAATAGATATTGATACAGGCTGCGGCAGGGCCATACCTGTTGAACAAAGAGACGGCAGGGAAGTAAGGGAAGTGCTGGGAAAACCAGTAATACCGGAGTATATGCCGGTCATGAACCCCGCATTTGATGTTACTCCTGCAGTGAACATAACAGCGATCATCACCGAAAAAGAAGTCATCTATCCACCATTTGACAAAAATATAAAAAAGATATTTGATAATAAAAAGTAACACTCCAGGAGATGTTTATGAAAAGTAAAAAAGCAATGGTACTTGCAGCCGGACTCGGAACGAGGCTGAGACCGCTCACGGACCTGATATCAAAGCCCATGGCTCCTATTGTAAACAGGCCCGTAATGGAACATATAATAAATCTTCTGGCTGAACATGATTTTAAGGATATAGTATGCAACCTCCACTATTTTCCTGATGAAATAAAAAACTATTTTGGCGATGGATCGAAGTGGGGAGTAAACATAACGTATTCCTACGAGGAAGAGCTTCTGGGAACAGCCGGCGGGGTAAAAAAAGTGGAAGATTTTTTTGGGAAAGAGACTTTTCTCGTAATATCAGGGGATGCCCTTACGGATATAAACCTCAGTGCTGCATATGAATACCATAAGAAAAAGAAGAGCGTAGGAACCCTTGTGCTGACCGCTGTTGAAGACACTTCCCAGTACGGTGTTGTAATACTGGACGATAATAACAGGATAAAGGGGTTTCAGGAAAAACCTTTAAGCGGGGAAGCAAAGTCAAACCTTGCAAACAGCGGTATTTATTTTTTTGAGACCGAAGTCTTCAAGTTTATGCCGCCTGCAGGAAATTTCTATGATTTTGGCAAGAACCTCTTCCCGGAACTTCTTGAATAGAATATAACATATTATGGCTATAAGCATGACGATTACTGGAACGTTGTAGGCAGTCTTGATGAATACCAGCAGGGAAATTTTGATGCACTTGAGGGAAAGGTAAGGGTCAGGATACCCGGTAAAAAGATAAACGAGGGGGTGTGGATAGGTGAAAACTGCCGGATACAGGAAAATGTTACAATAATACCGCCCGTCTGCATAGGCGATAACTGCAAAATAGAAAAAGGTGCCAGGCTATATGGTCCAATAATCCTTGGTGACAATACCACAGTAGATGAGAGGGCGATACTCTACAGGGGTATAAAGTGGGGCAGTGGTTATATAGGAAAGGATACCTCCCTGATCGGAGCTATAATAGGTTATGAAACCGAGATAAGGGATAATGTATCTGTCCTGGAAAGGGCAGTTATCGGTTCAAAGAGCGTGATAGAACACGGCATAAAAATACATCCGTCAGTTAAGATTATGTCAAACGAGGTAATAAATATTGACAGGAAGAACACAGAGGAAGATAAATAAAAGAATAATTTGTTAGATAAAAGTATAACCGATTTTTTAAAGGACACCATAATACCGCCGGTATGCTGTGTATGCGGCAGGATATCACCTGATTATCTCTGCAGCCGGTGCGCTTCTGAAA
>CAZLXJ010000045.1:0-15764 GCA_964563645.1 uncultured Actinomycetota bacterium
TTCGAACCCTCGAGGCGGGTTTATACCCGCCTAACCGCTTAGCAGGCGGCCCTTTTCAACCACTCAAGCACCTCTCCCCGCAGCTGGCAAACAATATAAATTTTCCGTAGGAGGGGTGGCTGCTTCAATAGATAACGCAACAAACACCATATTCGTATCCCTTCCGGAAGGGTCAGATACCAAACAGGAAATAAGCTTCAACTTCCCTTATGAGGCGGGCTACATTTACATAAGCAGGGTATCTGGTGATGGACTGGAAGATGAGTCCTCCGTAAAGCTTTCAAGCGGCGATACCTATGACTTTTCTTCCTTCATATCCCACCTGAAAGTCAGGACAGCTTCAGGAGGGGTATTTGACCTCTGGGTAACGACAGGGAACGTACCCATAATAACAATAGATTCCGAAAAAGATATCCCGGATGAGCCAAAGGTTGGCTGCAAAGTCAGCGTACTGTCGTCAAACCCCAAACACTTCCTTCCGGCAATTGACGGGCAAATAGAGCTTACCGGCATATCGGCAGAAATCCCCAAAAGCTCCTACAGCTTAAACATAGCCGAAGACCCCATAACAGGCAATATACCACAAATCCTTGACTTTTCCCCTTCAAAAAGATTTACACTTTCGTCTTCATATACCGACCCTTCCCTCATCCGGGAAAAGCTTGCAGCAGATATATTTTCACTTATGGGTGAGCCTTCCCGGGAGTCAGGTTATGCCGAGCTGTACGTTGACGGCTGCTACCAGGGGCTGTACCTCCTCTCAAGAAGGGTAGACAGGGAGATGTTTTCCATCCCAAACTATGACCCTGACGAGGACAAGCCCGGCGTAATCTATGAGGCGTCCGGCTGGAGGGCCGACTTCACCAGGGGCCTTGAGGGATTTTCCCAGATTGAGCCTGACTATGAGAGCGAGACCCCTTATATGGACCCCTTAGAGGAGCTAATAGACCTCGTAATGGAGGTACCAGATGAAGAGTTTAAAGAGGCAGCTAATGATACCCTTGATATTGAAAATACACTTGACAGCCACATACTCTACCTTCTTTCGGCCAGCTCAAACCCCCTTTCGGCAAATCAGTACATATACAGAAGCAATGGTGCCGATTCAAGGTTTTCCTTCTTTCCTGGTAGCTTCTACCAGGGTAGCTTCGGAAGGGACCCATACTCTAAAAAGATAGGCTCTGAAGCCTCGTTTTATGGAACCAGGCTCTTTAACCGCCTCTATCAGGAAGCAAGCTACAGGGATGAACTCAGGACAAGATACAATGCCTTAAGGGAGGATATCCTAACAGAGGAAAACCTCTCAGGCCTTATAGATAAAAGTACCGCGGGACTATCCGGTGCATGGGAAAGGAACTCTTCCGCCTGGTCTGCATCTGCCTCAGCACATGATAACACCATGGATCCAGGGCAGGATGTAGCCTATATAAAGGAATACCTGGGTAAAAGGCTTGCCTTCCTTGATGACTATATCAACAATCCCCCCATCCTTAAGATTGGTGATAGCCATGCGCTTATAAACGAGGAGGCCAATACTATATTTTGCTCCCTTCCCGCGGGAGCCGATACCGTCCAGGAGGTAAGCTGGGATTGCTGGGATGGAGCCGAGGTTTATATTGAGCCAGTGTCTGTGGGGTCATATACTGCAAGGGAAGAAAAAGACCCGCAAGAAATGGAGAAAGCATTTCTTGAAAACAGTCAAACTTTTAAGGGAGGCAACCCTGCAGGGGAAATAACCATGTGGATAGACCAACCTTATGAGGATGAGACAATAACTGATATAGCAACACTATCTGGATGGGCTTTAAACCAGGTTAGCACAAAAGGTACGGGGGTTAAAAATGTTTTTGTCTTCGATGGCCCTGATATGGATATTGACAATTTCCTCGGAGCTGCCGTTTATGGAAATCCCCGTGAAGATGTTGCAGAACACTTTAAAAATCCGGCTTTCGAGAATTCAGGTTACAGTCTGGAGATAGACACCGCTCTTCTTAAAAACGGAAAACATGACCTTTACGTTTATGCATATGACAGTAAAAGCGATTATTCCCTGCAAATACTTAGAGTTGATGTTTACAATGGAATTAACCTTTCTGAAAAAGACATAAATATGCAAAAAACAAAACTGGAATGCAACGATAATTATGACTTTGTTGATTATGTTTTCCATGGCATTCTTGAAATTCGCAACGGATCATCAAGTGGGACATATGATCTCTGGGTTACCACAGGGGACCTTCCTGTTGTAATTATTGATACCGGCAATACTGCCATACCAAATTACCCGAAAATCAACTGCTCCTTCCAGTTATTGTCTGCCACCGATCTTCCCAATTACAGCACTGAAAAAATCAAAAGCACTATCGAGGTAAGAGGCGGTTCAAGTGCATTCTCCGACAAAAAATCATACAGCTTTAAATTTGACAGGGAACTGTCATATGATGTCGAATTGAGTCTTCTGGATATGACCAATGCCCGTAAATGGATACTTAACGGCTGTTTCCTGGACAGGACTTTCATGCGGGATAAAATATCCTACGACCTCTTTAACCAGATGAGGGATGAGCGCCATTATGATTATGCAGCAGAAACAAGATTCGTTGAAGTCTTTTTAAATGATGCCTATAGAGGTATATATCTTCTCAGTGAAAGGGTAGATGAAGACCTGCTTGAGCTGGCAGATTATAATGCTGATGATGAGCTGCATAGCGTTGTCTACAAATCCTACGGCTCCGCAACAAGCTGGCAGAGGTGGAATTTGGGGGCAGATGGTCTTGCCTACAGCAAGGTTTTTGAAAACCAGGGATACTTACAGAAGGAACCAAACCCCGTAAACGCCAGCCAGGGAAATTACTGGGAACCCCTTCTGTTATTCAGGGAATTTGCCATCAAATCCGGCCAGGACTATTTCTCAAAATATATCGGAGATGAACTTGACCTTAACAATTTAATCGATTTTTACCTGCTTTTTTTAATAACCGGCAATCCCGATGGCCGCCTGAACAACCAGTATGTATGCAGGGATAACAGCAAGGACAGTAAATTTTTCTTTGTGCCCTGGGACTATAATGCGTCTTTCGGAAGAAATGCTTACACCTCAAAACATGACTATACGAGGTGGTATTATAATTGCCTTACAGACAGGCTTCTTAAGATAGAGTCTTTCCGTAACAGCTTCAAAGAAAGATGGAATGAGTTGAGGAAAGACATTTTTACCGTTGAAAACATCCATGAGATGATAGAAGCAAATGCAGGACTGCTTGAGGACCCCCAGAAAAGGAACTTCAATAGATATCCGATAGTGGTGGGAGCAAACTGGCAGGGTGACCAGTATGTGGACGATTATGACTTCGAGGACGAGCTGGATTATATTATGATGTGGGTTGACGGAAGAATAAGGTTTCTTGACCATTATATCAATGAGAACCTGGGGATGAAAAGTGGAATAATCGATGATAATATATCTATCAGGACAACGAATCCCGGGCTGTACTCAAATGTGGACTCAGGATTTATAGTTGAAGGCTGGGCAATAGATGATACAAGCTTCAATTCTCCGGGTATATCGGAAATATTGGTATATTACGGCGGACCTGGCAGCAGCGGCCAGCTCCTGGGAAGTGCAAAAATGGGCCTGGAAAGGCCCGGTGTGGTGGAAGACCTTGAAAATGATAATTACAGGTATTCCGGATTTGAGATGGAGATAGAAGAAAATATCCTGAAAGAAGGAAATAACTTTTTATGGGTTATTGCATTCGACAGCAGGGGAAATTATAACATGGATTCCTTCTGCCTGAATTATATCGATGATTGATTTATATATAACGAGCCTATTATGATCCCGGGTTTATTTTTTCAAATAGTAATCCAAGGAATCAAATACTATTGCAGATTCAGCTCTTTTGCTTCATTAATATTCTTTTATATTACTGAAAGACTTTATTGGGTAATTTTACCTTTTTTATATTGTTCCTCTGGTTACGCTAAAAAGAATTATGGAAGATTTAAAAGCTATGGGCCCGCCTGTTCCAGTATGTACAGGCGCCCGAAAATATATTCGGGTTCACCCTGGTCCTCCGGATATTCATAAATCCCGGTGCAGGCCACATATATATAATTACCATCAACGCAGATCTGCTGCGGGATGCCTTCAAGATACAGGCTGCCGGTTATTTCAGGATTGAAGCTGTCTTCAATGTCTATCACCATAAGGTTATATCCGGCGTTTTCGCTGTTTAAAAGCACATAGGCTTTGTTATCTTCAATAAATATTTTCTGCCCGTACCCTCCAATTCCAAGCTCCTTTATTATTTCCGGTTTTTCCATATTGGAAATATCAAAGACGGTCAGGCCATTACTTCCAACCATACAGGCAAAACCTTCACCAACGGCGACGTCATTTCCCCACCCTTCAATGCTGGTTCTGCTGAGTATTGCGGGATTTCCGATATCAGACACATCCATTATTACGAATTCTGATGTTCCTGCAAGAAAAATAATATCTCCTTTTATCTCCATCCCATAAACAGGGATGCCAATGGTTCTATTATTTTTAATTTCAGGATTATGGGGATCGGCAACATCTATAGTATATAACCTGGTATCTTCAGGCCTGTCGGTACCTGTTGTCGAAGCAGCAATGAAAATACGGCCACTGCCACATCTTACTTTCATGTCAAAGCCATCCAGCTCAAGCCCTGAAATGAATACGGGCCTGGCAGTATCCGCGATATTGAATATATCCAGCTTGTGATCATACCCGAGATAAATAATCTCCCCGTCCGAACATAGATTAATTGCCCAACCCTTTCTGTCCGACCACTGCTCATCTTTAATTAAACCAGCTTTAAGAGGTCTTGATTTATCCTTTACGTCTACCACAACCACGGCATAATTCTGCCCGATATACGCATTATTTTCTTTCACCATGAGTCCGTAAACAGGCGTATCGAGGTTCATGTAAGACAGTATCCTGATACCGGTATCTTCATTCTCCATCGTATAATTATCCTGGCTTGCATTCTTACTTACATCGTCGACCTTTATCTCTTCATCCTCTCCAATATTGCCATAATCCTTTTCCTGGCTGTCACCCGCACTGCAACAGGTAAAAACTGCACAGAATATTGCCAGCAAAATTACGGCAAATAAAAAAAGAGGCATAGTATTCTTTTTATATCTTTCCATATTAATCCGTTGGAAGAACAGGGCTGCTCTGCCCATATTCAGATATTTCAGTAACCAGCCGGTCATTAAACCAATTACAGCTACCTGATCTCTGCAAAACGCATATTCTCTTATAACCGGCTTGCTTATTATTGCATCCAGGCATCCGTGATTTTTAAACCACTGCTGAAAGCCTGGACCAAAGCCTGTCCCATATCTATGTTTTTAAAATATATATAGCTTTAAACACTAATTATTATATATATTATAATATGCTGCAATCTTATCACAATTCCTGCAAATAGAAATTAAACCGGGTATACAATAATAAATCTTTAAAAAAACCCACTCTGAGTAGTATAATTTATACTCATACTTTTAAAATAATCATTAATGTATGCAATAATTTTATAAATTTAGGAAACCATGGAAAATTTGCTTATAACCGGAGGGGCGGGGTTTATCGGCTCAAACCTGATTGAGGAATTGCTCGGTTCAGGAAGGTTCTTTAAGAACATTATATGCATAGATGACTTCAATGATTATTACGACCCCAAAATAAAATATGGCAACATCAGTGGTTTCAGAGACGATCCAGGATTCATTCTCTATGAGGCAGATATAACAGATTTGCCCGCAATCAATGATATTTTTAAAAAACACAGCATAGACATGGTCATCCACCTTGCTGCAAGGGCAGGTGTAAGGCCTTCCATAAAAAACCCCGGCCTGTACTGGGAAGTCAATATAGGCGGAACATTGAACCTGCTTGAGCTCTGCAGGGAATATGGAGTGAAAAAATTCATATTTGCATCATCCTCCTCAGTATACGGAAATAACAAAAAAACCCCTTTTTCAGAGGAAGATTGCGTTGATTTCCCTATCTCACCATATGCTGCAACCAAAAAGAGCGGTGAACTCCTATGCTATAACTACCACCACCTCTATAACATCTCTGTATTCTGCCTGAGGTTTTTTACTGTTTATGGCCCCCGCCAGAGACCGGAAATGGCAATACATAAATTTACCCGCCTGATAGACAGCGGAACGGAGGTTCCTGTCTATGGCAGGGGCGACAGCAGCAGGGATTATACTTATATAGACGATATTGTCAGTGGACTTGAAGAATCAATAAAAATCGTTAAAGGTTATGAAATAATCAATCTTGGCAATTCAAAACCTGTAAAACTTCTTGATTTGATAAGGATAATAGAAGAAAATATTGGGAAAAAAGCCATAATCAGGGAGATAAATTCACAGCCCGGTGATGTGGATACTACATTTGCTGATATAACAAGGGCGAAAAAGTTACTGAAATATTCACCTGAGACGGCGCTTGAGTCAGGAATCAGGAAATTTGTAAAATGGTTCAGGGAACAGGAGAAGAAAATTGGCGGATAAAAAAAATGAATCCGGTGGCGGGGCAGCCAATAAAAAAGATAACAATAAAATTACACCTGGCAATAAATTAGCAGGCAATAATAAAAACAGTAAAAATATCGCCGGAAGCAAACCTGCAAAAAATAAAACCCTTAGTGAGGGAAATGCCGGTAAGAATACTTCCGGAAAGAATGTAAATGACATAAAGAAAGATGACAGTGAAAATGGGAAAGGATCAGCGTACAATGCTACTTCCTCATCAAGACTGAAAAGATTTTTTACTAATAAGATATTCATCACAATAATTGTGTTCATAGTTGTCCTTGGGGCACTGACACCGCTTCTTCTTAAATACTATGAGGATTACCTTAATAACCCTAACTTTGAGGATCCCGGAATAAACCACATCAGTGTCTCCGCCGCCGAAGCAAGCCCCGGGGATGAGATCCGTTACGAAATAACAATAAAAAATGAGGGCAGAAAGGCTGTTACAGATGTATTCATTACCAGTGATATACCGGAATACAGCTCACTTGCAGAAGAAGAAGTAGAATACCTTGAAGACAACAGGGATGGAAAAATATATTTCCTCATAGACAGGATGGAGATAGGTGAGGAAAAAATTCTTTCCTATGCTGTCAAAATCGATAAGCCCCTCGATGACGGGACCAAAATTGTCAACAATTCTTTCAATGTTGACTATAAAAGGGAATTAAGTGAAGAAGTTATCAACAAAAAGTTTGAAACAGATCTCTGCACCACAGTAACAAGTAAAATAGACCTCAGCAGTTCAAACTACAGGATAACAGATGAAAATGGTGAATACCTTAGGATGGGAGATACCATCCAGGCAGTATTTTTCATAAAGAACACCGGAAATATGGATGCAAAAGAAATAAGGATAGAAAACCTGATACCCGAAAATACCACATTCATAGGTGACAGCTTCTATTCTGATTCTGCCCGGCTTGAAAATAAAAACGGAAGCATTTATTTCATAATAGATGAAATCCCCATAAATAAAAGCATATATATAAATTATGCCCTTGAAGTAAACCAGGGGCTTGAAGATAAAACAAACCTCCAGTTTGAGCCATATATCACCAATGGGAAAAAACAATTCATACTTGAAGACCAGGAATGGACCGTAAGGTCCTTCCCGGAATTAAGCGAGTTTGCCCTGTATGTTACAGACGAAAATGGCGGTGATGTGCTTACAAACGATATTTTAAAATATAGTGTAACCCTGGTCAATTCCGGGGATGGTAGCGCCCATAACCTGACGATTGAAAATCCCATTCCATTAAATACAGGATTCATTGACACCAGCCTGCAGTCCGGACAGATTTTCTGGAACACCGGAAATGCCTCCTTCGGGGTAAATATCCCTGAAATAGCTCCAGGCGAAAGTGTTACATATTATTACAGGGTCAGGGTAAATGGCGGTCTTTCCTTCGGCAGCAAGATTACCAATGTGGTGGCCATGGTAATGGAAGAGGAAAGGATGAACTCCAACTCGGTCACAAATACCGTAATAACCAACTTTGGCTATAATGTTATGGTCATAGGTGATTCACAGGTTTCGAGGACAAACTGGGTGGGCCACCTCCAGTATCTCATGGAGGCAAATTATCCTTATGGAGACTTCGGGTTCCTGAAATACGGAGTCGGCGGGGAAACCATAGTCATGGGACACAACAGGATGCTAAGGAATGGATATCTCGGCCAGAGCCCTTATATATTCATAATAAATTTTGGAACCAATGATGCCCAGGGGAGCGGAGGATCCTACAGGACTGCGCCCGAGACATTCAGGTATTATTTATCAAGCATGATAGATACTGTGAGGACAAATACAGGAGCCCTGGTGGTTGTCATGTCGACAGGCCCGAGCACCGATGAAGGACACCCGAATTCCAACCTTAACCTGTTTAACAGTATAATGGCCCAGGTATGTGCCGCAAAGGGGGCAATATACGTTGATGTTTTCAACCCCATGCTCCAGACAGGCAATCCCGGCCAGTTCCTTTCAGACGGACTGCATTATAATGGCAGCGGCGACCAGCTGGTTGCAAATATTGCCTTCAATACCATAAAAAGATATTTAAATGCTTATGGCACGAGGTAGAGGCATACTGGCAAGAACTTAAATTAAGTTAATTGGATTTGTCTATTATGTTAATATTATATCTATAAGAATTTCCTTACTCTTCCCCAACATATAATTCGTCAATATATATATCCCAGTTTTATGTGATCCAAAAATGTTTATCAGACATATAATGCCTCTTATGATATGAATCAATTAATCTATCAAAAAATTCATCATAATCAGGATTGAATTTTTTATTTTAATCATCTCCAGCTTCTTCAGTCCATATGCACTTCTATGTCGTAAATTAAGTGGTAAGATAGCTTAAATTATAATTGATAAAAATGGAGAAATTATGTGGAAAATGGCAATTTTTAAGAGCTTACGATCACAGATACGCCATCTGGTATTACCGTGATACTTGCGTTATCCTTTCCCAGAATTGTATCAGCCATGCGAATGGCTATTTCAACATCCGGTGCCCAATGCATACCCATGCTTTCAACCATATTTTTTGGTGCATCGCTTAACAGTATGACTTTGTGTTTTAACAAGATACGGGCCAGAATCTGGATCTCCCAGCTGTCGGGTATGGTCTGATCCCTGCCATTCGACAGGAGTTTGTCCATAATAGCCTGCACTGAAGATGCACTGGCAAATGTCTTAAAAAAAGATTCCCCTCCATGTCCGTCCCTGCATTCACTTACTGAAATAATTACGCCACCTGGTTCGCATGTAGCTTCTGCTGCCGTCATTCCCTTTACAGCCTGATAAATATTCTGGTCAAGAGGATAGCCTCCATTGGTGGTAATTACTATATCTGCAGGCTTTGCTTTAACGGAAGCCAGGTTGGAAACAAAATCACACCCTGCAAGATGGGCCTTTTCCCGGTGACCGGCTACAGCATAGATGACTTTCTTGCCGGAATTTATTACTACGTTAAGGATAAAAGCTAATTTTGCCTTTTTTGCCGCGTACAGCATATCAAGGTGCATTGGGTTGTTTTCGAGGATACCGGTTCGCGCGTAAGGACTTGCGATGAATTCAGAGCAATGGTTGGCAAGCACAGTTTCGTAGCTGGCAATACCTGGAAGGATACTCTTTCGGCCGCCTGAAAAGCCCGCAAAAAAATGGGGTTCGATAAAACCTTCCGCTACCAGCAGGCCAGCCTCTATTGCCAGCCTGTTCAGGGTCAGGGCACCTCCTGAGGGCAATGTCCCTATCCTTGCCATGGAACTGGCATCCTGGCTATTGTGGACAACGATCTTCTCGCGCCTGACAATTTCGTCTCCGTATTTAGCCCTCAATTCATCTTTATTGGTCTTTCGGTGCATACCGGTTGCAACAAGGATAGTTATATCCGCCCCGGGGTTACCGGCCCTTATTTCCTCCAGCAATATTGGGAGGGTTATACGGCTTGGCAGCGGCCGGGTGTGGTCGCTGGAAACAATAACCACGGATCTTTTATCCCTGGCAAGGTCCCGTAGAAGGGGGCTGCCTGCCGGGTTCTTTAAGGCATTCCTGACCAGTTCATCTTCTGTGCAACCTGGATCATATTCACCAGCCCTGGATACTAAAATGCCCCTTAGCCTTTTTCTTGGAATATGAGCCTTAAGAATTTTATTTCCATAGGGCAGTTTTATCAGCATTCTTGCCAGCCTTCCTTTCAGGAATCAATATTAAAAATCTTACCGGGATTCATGATAAGGTTGGGGTCCAGTGCATGTTTGATGGCGCGCATCATTCTTATCTGAACCTCATCCACTGCCAGTTTCATGTATTCCTTCCTTTTGGATCCTATTCCATGCTCTCCGCTTAAGGTACCATCCAGGGCCTTTATTTCAATATATATTTCGCGCAAAGCCTTTTTTTCTGTTTCGTACCATTCTTTCATAGTCATCTCAGGTTTTTTTACCAGGGTAGCATGAAGATTCCCATCGCCGGCATGACCGTAGGTAGGTATGGGAATGCCGTATTTTTTACTAATTGCTTCTTTTATGGGAATGAAATCAGGGATTCGGGAGATAGGAACCACAATGTCCTCAAGGCTTTGATGGGGGCTGTATACCTTAAATGCTTCAGCTATGTTCCGTCTCACATTCCAGATGCGCTCGCGGGTAGTGTGATTATCAGCCACATAAACCTCAATAGCCCTGTTGGCCATACAAATATCGCCTGCAGCCTCAGAATCCCTTTCCAGTTGCGCTTCTTCATTACCATCAACTTCAATAAGGAGCATGGCGCCAGCTTTCTGGTATGGTAGATGTTCATTTAGATACCTGCAAGAGGTCTGAACCGAAAGTTTGTCCATGAATTCAATGGAGGTAGGTATGACTCCTGCATCAGTCATGATTTTTGGTACCACCTTGATAGCTTCCCGGGCATTTTTGAATAAAGCCAGAAGGACTATGGAATATCCAGGTTTGGGAGAAAGCTTAATGATTACTTTTGTGATTATTCCCAATGTGCCTTCAGAACCTATGATTAATGATTTAAGATCATAGCCAGTAACATCTTTCATTAACTTACCGCCCAGTTGAACAATTTCACCTGTTGGGGTAACCAGTTCAAGACCCTGTACATAGCGGCTTGTAACACCGTATTTTACTGCTTTCCCTCCCCCGGCATTTTCGGCTACGTTCCCGCCGATATAACAGGTCTCCAGACTCATAGGATACCCCGCATACCAGAGATTTTTCTCAGCCACAAGGGCATTGATATCATTGGTTATCACACCGGGCTCACAGACAATCATCATGTTATCATAATCAACCTCAAGCACCCTGTTCATCTTTTCAAGTGAAATTACAATTCCACCATAAACAGGAATAGCGCCACCGGACAGCCCGCTTCCGGCTCCCCTCGGTGTAACAGGAATCAACGCCTGGTTGGCTAACTTGACTATCAGGGATACTTCCCGGGTACTGTGTGGAGTTACTACTACATCCGGCATATGCTGATATTGTTCCGGAGGTGTTTCATCATGAGCATAAGCTTCCATCTTTTCGGTTTCGGTTATTACGTTATTTTTGCCGCAAATGCTGGTTAACCTGCTGATAATATCCCGGGTCACCGGATTATATTTCATCTTTTAACGCCTCCTTTATTTTTTTATTAAGGAGAGGCAGAACTTCAAAAAGATCTCCTATAATTCCAAAATCTGCCACTTTAAAGATCTGCGCTTCAGGATCATTATTGATAGCAACTATGGTATCAGATGTTTTCATGCCTGCCAGGTGCTGTATCGAACCTGATAACCCTGCAGCTATGTAAAATTTCGGGCTTACTGTTTTGCCGCTCAGGCCAACCTGATGGGGATAAGAAATCCAGCCCCTGTCTACAGCATCACGGCTGGCTCCTACCACACCTCCGAGGCTTTCAGCGAGTTCGCGTATCATGGCAAAGTTTTCTTTCTTCTTTAAGCCCCTGCCACCGGCCACAACAACTTCAGCCGATTGAATATCGGAATCTTCCCTTTTGCTTTTACGGAAGCCAAGGTGCTGAGTCCTTGTATCGATTAATCCGGGTTCCAGGGCAAGCTTATGTATTTTACCCTGTCGTGCACGGTCAGTGGGTGGAGGCAGGGTAGAACGGGGGCGTACAGTTGCCATCTGTGGACGGTGATCCGGAGTCTTAATTGTAGCAAGGATGTTTCCGCCGATAGCCGGTCTCGTCTGGATAAGATTGGTTGTTCCAGGTTCAATCTCGAGACCGGTGCAGTCGGCTGTCAGGCCGGTATGAATCTTTGCTGACGTGTAAGGCATAAGGGTGCGCCCGGATGTTGTTGCCGCTGCTATAACTACTTCAGGATGGTGTTTGCTTATCAGGTCCACCAGGAGCCGGCTATAAGTCCCGGCCTGGAAATACTCAAGTGCAGGATCATTTACATAAATTACCTCATCTGCCCCTCTGATTATGAGCTCTTCCAGCGCTTCATTCTTAATCCCATAACCGAAGAGGATAGAAATCAGCTTTACTTTAAGCTGACCTGCCAGTTCTCTCCCCCTGGTTAAAAGTTCATAGGAAACCAGTTTAATTTCCTGTTCAAATTGTTCTGCCAGAGTCCAGACGGCTCCGCTTTTCATGATTTTACCTTTCCTGTCATAAGATTTCTTTTTTGTGCATGAAATCAAGCAATTTATCGACAGCGGCATTCAGGCCTGCTTCATTTTCTGCCTTTAAAATTATGCCGTTGCGTGTAATTTTGGGCCTGGAGATTCTGGAAACCCTGGTTGGTGAACCCTTGAGCCCAAGCTTATTTATATCCACCGGTAAGTCAGAGGAAGACCATACCGGTATATCCATAGTTTTTGCCTTCTTCTTTCCGTTTAAGGTTGGAAGACGGGGGAAGCTGATCTCTTTTACTACAGTCAATAATGCCGGAAGAATGGATTGGTATTTCTCATATCCTGCTTCCATGAGCCTTTCAACAATTATATTTTTCCTGTCAATTTTTTTAATGGAACTGACATAGGTTAAGAGTGGAATATCAAGAAATGAGGCGATCCCGGGTCCTACCTGGCCCGTATCGCCATCAGTAGCCCTTTCCCCCGCAATTATAAGATCGTAAGATCCTATCTTGCTGATAGCTTGGGCCAGGGCATAGGAAGTAGCCCACGTATCCGAACCAGCAAATTCTTTCCCTGAGATCAGGATAGCTGAATCGCATCCCATTGCAATGGCTTCCTTTAAGGCTTTGGCAGCAGAGTCTGGTCCCATGCTAAGGGCGGTTACTGTGCCTCCCAGGCTTTCTTTTATTTGAATAGCAACTTCAATAGAGTACAGGTCCAGGGGATTGATTATGCTTTCCACTCCCTTCCTGATCATGGTCCCGGTGGATTCATCCATTTTTACATTGCTGGTTTCCGGAACCTGCTTGATTGGAGTAATTATGTGAAACATTTCTGCCTCCCGTATATCAAGTAACAGCGCTATTGCAATAATTTTATATCCTGTCTGCTGGTCTGACTAATAGACCTTGTATAATCCTATCTTTGTTTTCCAGTGTTGTCAATCTTTTTCCCGGTATGTTTTTTCCCGGTATGAAGAATGGATAAGGTTAGAGTAACAGATAAAACAATAGTAAAAAATCAGCCTTTTATTTCCTTGCGTATAAGTTTTTCTACATAGTCCAGGTGGAAACGCATTGAATTGACTGCAGCTTCAGGATCATGGGCTTTCAAAGCTGTTAAAATCTTATAGTGTTGTTCTACAAAACTGCTCATGGTCCGGGGTTCACGGGCAAAACGTGTGCGTATGGTCTTTATATGAAAGTTTAATGCTTTGAAATAAAAAAGTGACACATCGTAAACGATCTGGTTTTTACTTGCCCGGGCAATTTCAATATGGAACATTGTATCTGCGTCAATACTTTCTTTTTTATCGCCATAGGATTTTGACATTTTTTTACAATAATTTTCAAGCCGACTTATGGAATCTTCATCAATCCTTTGAGCAGCCAGGCTGACACACCCGCATTCTAAGATGCGGCGGAAATCAAGTAAATCAAGGGAGACGTTATCTTCAAGAATCAGCCCTAAAGAAAAAGCTTCGGTCAGTATATGGTCGCCTGACTCCCGGGGCCTTGTGATGAAAGTCCCTTCACCGGGCCGGCTTTCAACCAGGCCCATTATGTCTAAAGAGCGCAGGGCTTCCCTGATAGAAGCCCTGCTGATATTCAATTGCTTGACCAGTTCCCTCTCAGTGGGAAGTTTGTCGCCTGCCTTCAGTTTTCCTTCGTAGATCATTTCCTGGATTTGCTGCACCACCATCCGGTAGAGTTTTTTTGCCTTGATTTCCGTAAACTCCATGGTTACTTCTTTCCGCTTTATTAATATAGCATCATCGGTAAATAATGTATCTTAATCTTTCAGACATCCGATTGAAACAACATATACGCCATCAGCTATTTTATAGGCAGATGTTCCTGCATAAATAATCATTAAGAATGATTATTCTTTTATAGTTCTATTAGCCAAATACTCAATATATTGTTCGCCAGATTGTCGATATACTATTCGCCATATTGTCGATTATAATTTATAAGAACTTTCTGGATCCCCCAACCAGATTCTCATCGATATTCATTAATCTATGACTATCGATAGCTGATACTTCAGGTTATGCAACTCAGGGTTCGATACGATTTATGCCATCTAATTTATCAAAATCCCTGTCATAGCTGTATATTTCTTTGACCTTTCTGTTTTCCATATATGCAAAACTCAATGCATCCTCAAAATCGATATTTTTTAAAGCATATACCTCAAGAGCTCTTAAATATAGTTTCTTTTGACTTAATTTTAGACCTTTCAGGGTGATAATAGGAGTTAAGAGTAGTTGTATTTCATTCCTGGATAACTTGTAAAGATTCTCTGATGATAATACGTATACCACTTCTGTAATGATTGCTTCAGATGTTATAAGCTTAATCTCGCCTGTCTTAGCCTTCTGGAATAACAAGTAACAATTCTCAGCTTTCCCCGGATCATCCCTCGTAAGGTATCTGAGTATTATGTTTGAATCAAGAAAAATCATCCCTGCATCTTTCTGATAATCTTTTTGGAGTGTTCTTCTCTGGCTATCTTCCTGTACTTCTTAAAATTTTCAGGTTTATTCAAAGGGGCAACCATACCATAAACCTTCTCCAGGGTATATTCTGCGGGGGACAGCTTCACACCATTGTCATCTACGCTGAAAGTGACCTTGTCCCTGGCCTTTATACCAAGGTAAGACCTTATTTCTGCAGGTATGGTAACCTGCCCCTTTTTTGTCAGCGTGGTCATTATAGCTTTCATCATTCCAATTGTATTACTTAATATTAATTTACTTACTTTATATATCAGGTATTACAATATGTCAAGAGTATTTCCAATAATCAGGGAAGAAAGCTTTTTAATTTATTGGTTCCGGCAATTTCAACAATAAAGTGCAAATCACCACCTGTCGAAAAATAGCTTAGACTACATAACCGCTTCTTAATAATTACTAAAAAATAAAATAATTTAAAGTTTTTAAAGTATAGTTCACTTATAAGAATTTGCTTATGGATCTCCAACCTATAATCCCCCACCAGTCGACATATTGGTGATTATTGGATATAGAAAATACCCATTTGTTACAAAAC
>CAZLXJ010000046.1:0-6831 GCA_964563645.1 uncultured Actinomycetota bacterium
GGAGGAGTGATATTTCATGAAGCATGCGGCCATGGCCTTGAAGCCGATGCAGTTCTCAAAGATGCTACAGTATTTAAGGACAGTACAGGAAAAAAGATAGCTTCGGCTGCAGTAACTGCAATAGATGACTCCACTATTCCGTACCACTGGGGTTCCTATAAGTTTGACGGAGAGGGGATTCCGTCACAGAAAACTGTCCTTATAAGGGAAGGAATTCTTGAAAGCTTTATATACGATTTAAGGACTTCACTGAAGATGGGCAGGGAGCCTACCGGCAACGGCCGCAGGCAGTCCTTAAGACATATTCCGATACCGAGGATGTCAAATACATATATAGCGCCTGCCGGAAATAAAAAGGGAGACCTTATTTCTTCGGTAAGGAAGGGAATATATGCAAAAGAATTTGCTGGCGGGCAGGTGGACCCTGCAACAGGTGATTTTGTATTTGGAATAAGTGAGGGTTACCTGATTGAAGGAGGAAGGATTACCGGGCCCATAAAGGGGGCAACCCTTATAGGAAACGGTCCTGAAATATTAAAAAAAATAGAAGCGGTTGCAGATGATCTTGATTTTGCTCCGGGCTTCTGCGGGAAACAGGGCCAGTCCGTGTCAAATGAGGTAGGGCAGCCGACAATAAAGGTAAGCAGTATTACGGTCGGGGGCACGGGATAATGATTTAAGGCATCAGGTTATTATGAAAGAAAGTAAAATTATAGGTTTAAAGGCAAATGAACTTGAAAAAGCCTGTGAAAGGACAGCGGCAGCAATACCGTCAGAAAAGGTTGACCAGTGGGAAGTTTTTGCCGCAAGGGAAGTCGAAAATGAAATAGAAGTCTTCAATGGCGATATTGAAAGTCTTTCATTCTCGGATTCGACCGGAATAGGCATAAGGGTTTTTAGGGATCATTCGGTAGGTTATGCCTATACAGCAGTAATGGAGAGGGGAGCCATAATAGATGCTATTGAAAATGCTGTTGCAAATTCAAAAGTTACCGGAAAGGATCCCTTAAAATACCTTCCTGCCGAAGGGGATTCCAGCATAGATGAAGGACGGTTAAAAACCGGGGATCTTTTTGACAGGAGCTTTCTCGATGTCAGCATAAAAGATAAGATAAAGATGACTTTAGAACTTGAGTCAGTTACAAAAAAGTTTGATAAGCGTATAACTGCGGTAACTAACCTGGGCTACGGCGATGCACTCTCCGAAGTGTGCATTTTAAATTCAAATGGTTTTTCTGGAAGTTATGCCACCACTATATCCATGGTCTACCTTAGTGCTATTTCAAGGGAGGGGGACGATGTATCCACGGGGGGTTATTTTGGGATTGCGAGGAACCCGTTATTTATAAATATAATGGAAGTAGCAAAAAAGGCAGCAGAAAGATCGCTGGCAATACTGGGAGGAAAAAAGATAAAATCGGGAAGGATGAACATAGTAATGGACCCGATGGTGTCTGCCCGGTTTATGGGGGTGATAGCTTCCGCGCTTGATGCAGATTCTGTCCAGAAGGGCAAATCCCTCTTCGGGGGTAAAAAAGGGGAAAGGTTATTCGAAATAGATATTGATATATTTGATGACGGGACGCTGCCGGATGGGCTTGCATCAAAGCCATTTGACGGCGAAGGCGTGGCCAAGGGAAAAACCACAGTATTTAAGAAAGGGGTTCTTAAGACCTATCTTTATGACACCTACACGGCCAGGAAAGATAATGCCATTTCAACCGGCAATGCCGTAAGAGCGTCGTACCGTTCTACTCCGGCAGTAGGTGCGTCTAATTTTTATATAGTTCCCGGCAGGGATGATCCAGGTGATCTCATAAAAAACGCCGGCAGAGGACTTTACATTATGGATATTATAGGCCTGGGCTCCGGGACAAACCCCATATCAGGGCACATGAGTGTGGGTGTAAAGGGGCTCATGATAGAAAATGGCGAGCTAACCCGGCCCGTAAGGGAGGTTACTATTGCCACAGATATATTGAGTTTTCTTTCTAGCTTCAGGATGCTGGGAAACGACCTGAAGTTCATACCTTCAGGAGGTTATATGGGCAGCCCTTCCGTCCTTGTTGAAAATATCGCAATAAGCGGAAAATAGAAATGATAACCCCGGCCGGCCTGCGGTAATAGGGGTATCTACTGACTGGTTTTCCTTTTTAACCTGCTTATCCAGTAAGTTGCCCCAAAGCCTGCGCCGAGAGATGCTACGCTCAGTATAACCGGGATAAAAGAAAGATTAATATATTCCAGGGACTGCATTACTATCTGGAAAATCGAGGCTATTACCAGACCTATTATAAAGTAGTAGGTATTTGCCGGAAATTTTTTTATTAAGTAATCTATGAGCTTTGCACAGCCGATTATACCGGCTATGATACCTATGCCAAAAAGAATAAGCTGTACCACCATCATCCCGCTTACAAAATTAAGTATATTTCTATATTCTCCTAAGCCCAGCAAGATGGCAGAACCGGACACGCCGGGTATGACCATGGCCGAAGACGTAACCAGCCCGCAGAAAAACAGCCACAGTGCATATTTAATACTGATATCTGTTATATTAAAAGTGTTAAACAGGGTAAAATTTACCTTAAAGGAATCTGCAGCATTTTCTTTGCCGGCAATGAACACAACAAGGATTACAAGACCGAGTCCGACTAAAAAGAACAGTACCCTTACCGGTCTTACCTTCATGTCGGGATAAATAGTTATAAGGAACGGCAGAGAGCCCAGTATCAGGCCGATAAAAAAGAAGTATGTAGGCTGGGCAAAAAAATCCGAAGACAGCAGAAAGCTGAAAAGCCTGGCAAATAAAAGGATAGCGGCAATTGCCCCGAGCACAACAGGAAGTAAAAATAAGAAGTATTCCTTTCTCCTTTTTCTGTTGGTGATAAATTTGCTGATAGACTCGACGAGCATTTCATAAATTCCCATTACAAGGGCCATAGTACCCCCCGATACCCCGGGGACCAGGTTTGACATGCCTATTATCATACCTTTAAAAAAATTGATTGCAGGCTGTATCTTTTTTAAAAATATTTTTTCTTCCATTTTTTAAACTTTAGTTATTGAATTTATCCCGTCTTATGCAGGATATGGTTAAATGATGCATATGTTCAGTTGATTAAATTCTCCCAGTATTGTCATCTGAATCCCTATTTTTTAATTTTAAAGTTTTTGTGTTAATATTTTGAAATTGTTAATGGGTTGATTAAAATCTAAAATATTATATAAGTTGAATATTGTACAGTCAATTGTTTTGGGAATAATTCAGGGGATTACAGAATTTTTTCCCATATCAAGCTCTGGCCATCTTGTGGTAATGCCCTTTTTTTCCGGGTGGGAATACCCGCCGCTTTACTTCACCGTAACTGTTCATTTTGCGACACTCCTTGCAGTCGTAACTGTTTTTTACAAAGATATATACAGGATAATGAAGGCCCTGGCAGCCGGAATATTTGTAAGGAAATTGAGGGTCTCATATGATTTTAAAACCGGTATTTTTATAATAGCAGCAACAGTACCTGCTGCACTTGCAGGTTATTTTCTTGATGAACATATAGAAGGATTTTTTTCAAGGCCACTTGCAGTAGCATCTTTTTTGCTTTTTACGGCATTCATACTGTGGATAGGCGAATGGAGGGGAAAGAGGACCGGGCAGAAACCCGTATTTGGATTTCTGACTGCCATTGCAGCAGGAATAGGGCAGATGCTTGCAATATTTCCCGGTGTTTCAAGATCTGGTTCAACCATATCATTTGCACGCTTTTTTGGGATAAAAAGGGTAGAGGCGGTCAGGTTTTCATTCCTCCTTTCGATACCCGTTATCCTCGGCTCGTTTATTTTTGAAATTTCAAGGTCTGCTGAAGCTATATTCAGCGGAGGAAATACGGTAATATGGAATCTTACTGCCGGCCTTGTATCGGCATACCTTTCCGGTTATTTTGCAGTAAGATACCTTCTTTATTTTACAAAAAAGAAAAACCTCAATGTATTTTCGATTTATTGCATTTGCCTTTCTGCAGCTATTTTTATATTTTATATAATTACAAATACTATTTAAGAAAGGTGGTATAAAGCCTATGAAGGGTGTAATACTTGCCGGGGGGCTCGGAACCCGTTTAATGCCCTGCACAAAAGTCACAAATAAACATCTTCTGCCGGTGTATAATAAGCCAATGATCTACTACCCGTTAAAAACGCTCGTAAAAGCAGGAATTGAGGATATCATGATAGTCACTGGAGGTAACTATGCCGGAGATTTTTTAAGGCTTCTTGGGAATGGAAGCGAGTTCGGGCTCAAGGACATAAGCTATACCTATCAGGAAGGGGAGGGCGGAATAGCGCATGCCTTAAAACTTGCAGAAAATTTTGCCGATGAGGAAAAAGTCGTTGTAATGCTTGGAGACAATATTATGAAGGACGATATAAGCGGTGCTGTAAGAGAGTTTGAAAAACAGCCAGAGGGCGCCAGGATATTCCTTAAAGATGTACCGGATCCTGAAAGATTTGGTGTTGCGCAAATAAGGGACGGAAGGGTTATAAATATTGAAGAGAAACCGGAAAAGCCCCTTACAAATTACGCAGTGATCGGGATCTATATGTATGACAACTCGGTATTTGATATCATAAGCAGGCTTAAACCATCTGACCGGGGAGAGCTTGAGATAACAGATGTAAATAACGGGTATATAAATAGGGGCACCATGACATATTCAATCATAAAGGGCTGGTGGACAGATGCAGGGACATTTGATTCCCTCTACAGGGCAAGCAGGCTGGTTGCAGAAGACAGTCCTTAGAAAGAATATATCCTGAACCCGGCACCGGCCTTTTGCCCGGCTCTGTTTTAAGTATCAACCCATACAATATTTGTAGAATTGCAAACAGCACATGAAGTCACCTCGTGGAAACCTTTCCAGCCCTTATCCGGTAAAAGATACGCCCAGGTTATGTCATCTTTTTTACAATTTTCTTCGATAGCCCACAGGTTTCCCCTGACAATTTTATGATCAAACCCACCTTCTTTAGAAATTGCAGATCCCCGTGCAGCATGTACCGGTTCCTTAACTGAAAGCCTGCCGGGAACTTTTTCTTTATTTTCATTTTGAAATATAATGGCTTTGCCCTCTTCTTTTACAATCCCATAGAATTTATGCTCATTTCCGCAATTAAGGCATTTATACATTTTTCCTCCCGGCATTAAATATTGGTTATTATCAGTAATTATAGTATATTACCAGTTATAATCAATGAAAATTAATAAAATTATATATAAATATATAATATATATATGAATATATATCTTAGTATAAAGCTATTTTATTATAATAATCGATATTATAATTGACGTAATAAATTCACTTTGCTAATATGCAGTAAATTCTGCTAATATATAGACTCAATAAAATTTAAAAGGAGCAGAAGAAATGGTGCATATGAAAGTACCAAAGGATAAAGTAAGGGTAAAGATAAAGACAGAATCTGCAATAATAAAAGGCACTGTTTACACGCTGGTAAACGGGAGGCTGAGTGATTATATAAGCTCACAGAAGGGAAAGTTCCTGCCCGTAACAGATGCAGAAGTATATTATCAGGAGGAACCTGGAAGAGAGATTGAAGAAAGCGGCAGTAAAAGGGAAATAGTATTTATCAATACGGAAAAGATTGAGATGATAGAATATTTGTAGTTTCCCGCCTATCTTTTAACCGCAGCAATTAAGAGCAGATAATCAATATTTTGATATTGGAATATAAATATATTAATATATTAAAGGCATGCTATTTACAAGATTTAATAAATACAGAAAGGACTATTTATGCCAGGCAATACAATCGATATCACGCAGGAAAACTTTGAGACTGAAGTAATAAATTCAAGCACTCCGGTGCTTATTGATTTTTGGGCGGTATGGTGCGGACCGTGCAAGATGGTAGAACCCGAGCTTGACAAGATTGCTGCTGAAAAACCGGATAATGTATTAAAGATAGTCAGGCTTAATGTAGACCAGAACAGGGAAATTGCTATAAAATACGGGATTAGCAGCATACCTACACTTCTCCTGTTTAAGGATGGTGAAATTGCAAAAAAACTCGTCGGCGCAATGCCTAAAGATAGGATATTGCGTGAAATTGGAAATTACATTGATTGATGTCAAAAATATTACTGGGCACTTCAGGATACAGCTATTCTGACTGGAATGGCATATTCTACCCTGAAGGTCTGGATAAGAAAAATCACCTCGAATTCTACAGCTCCTATTTCAATACAGTTGAAATTAATTTCACATACTATGCTATTCCAAATCCGCGCATTATCGATAACATGGCATCCAGGGTAACGGATGATTTCATATTTTCGGTCAAGGGGCATAAAAGCATGACCCATACCAGGGACTGCAGCCGTGATGACTGGAAATCTTACTTTAATGCACTTTCACCCCTTATTGATTCAGAAAAACTGGGACCTCTTTTGATGCAGTTTCCCTGGGCTTTTAAGTTTTCAAAAGTCAACATGAAATACCTTGAACTGGTAAGAGAATATTCCGGGGGGCTTGATATATGTGTGGAGTTCAGGCACGACAGCTGGATGAGGGAGGAAGTATTTGATTTCATGAGAAAGCTTGGTATTATCTTCTGCAATGTGGACCAGCCTCGCATCAATACCCTTCTGCCCCCAACTGATCTAAATACTGCATCCAGCGGGTATATAAGATTTCACGGAAGGAATGCTGCAAACTGGTGGAAACCCGGACAGGCCTATAAGAGATATGACTATATGTACAGACAGGAAGAGCTTATAGAATGGCTGCCGCGAATAAAAAAGCTTTCTTC
>CAZLXJ010000047.1:0-26030 GCA_964563645.1 uncultured Actinomycetota bacterium
AAGGATAACCCTGTTGATATTTACATCAGGCAAAAATTTTTTAATATCATTTAGCTTTTTAATCTTCATCTATAAAATCCCAAAACAGTTTAACCTAAATTTATAACTCACTATTTAAACATATATAAATAGTGAGACTATTTTAACATGTTAAAAAAGTAAGAGCAAATTTATTCCAGAGACATTTCCGTGGCTCTGTACTGATTTGTTGACACTGCATCAGCTGGCTGAGGAAGGTACTGGCAGGAACTATTATAGGTTCTGTGTGACTGAAGCAATCACTATCAATATAATTCATATCAAACACTACCTGGAATGCGGGTTTAATAAAGAAGAAGAATTTGAGTTTATGTATACAGTTTTTGATCTGAGAATCAGGGAATTTGTTAAAAGGTGCACCGGTTATGCATCGTCAGAAGGTTCAGATGGTATGGTTATGGAAGCCCTGGAATGGACATTATTGAGCCCTGGAGACTATGAGTACAGGATATATGTTGAAGACAGGCTGGTAGAGACAATACCATTTGAGATTATATCTTACGCTGACTATTTTAAGAATAAATTGGGGTTAGAATAAATAAATATCCTATCCCAATTTGTATTAATTCCAAAATCAGGTATAATGAGCCCCATATTTTGCGTGTTAAACGCAGGTAAATCTGAATTATTGTTCTCTATCTGTGCAGGTATACCCTTACATGGGTTTTACGCCCACAAACCGGAATATCAAACAAAAATTTTTGTTTTAAAATACCTGTGCTGAATTATGGCAGAATTTAAAAGAGCATAATAAATAAAAGGAGTTATTAAAAATGAATAAAAGAAAAAATATTACAGTATGGCAAAGGGACTATTTCAGTAAGATTGTCATTATACTTCTTATACTGAGCCTTATACTTATGGTTACCTCCTGCGGCCGGGCTGCGGGCACCGCAGAAGCAGAATATCCCCCTCCCCAAAATCTTCATATCACAGAATTTACCGGAAGCGGTGCAGACAGGACAGTTAACCTTGCCTGGGAAGCGCCCGATACAGAGGAGAAAGTTATTGAATATGTAGTGTACAGAGATGATGGAGAATTATCCAGAACTGCCGCTACAGGTTATCAGGATATGATAGGAGACAGTAATTATGATTTCTATATTACAGCCATTTATGCCGGTGATATTGAAAGCGGCCCCGGCAATGTTATAAATACTGCAACCGATATAGCGGATTTGCCCCCCGCTGGTCCCGGTACAGATGATGATAAGGATAGCGATGAAGAAACCGGGGCCAAAGAAGATGCAGATGATAAAGACTACGACGCAGAGGATTTTAACTGGGACGAGGTACTGAGCGGACCGTGCGGCAATCCTTACTATCCTGTAGCAGAAGGAATTTCACACACGTACAGCAGCAGCACGGGAACGATTACAGGTACGATTACCAGCGTGAGTGAGACGGGTTTTACAGTGACGCATACTGTTGCCGGCTCTACCCAGACACATGAATGGGAATGCCTGCCGGAAGGTCTCGTTGACTTTAGCAATCCGATTGGGGATGCCCTTAAGGTTATGGGAGAAGGCGCAACCGTCACAGGCACCACAAGTGTTACCGGAATAACCATACCATCCTCAATATCGGTCGGGGATACATGGTCCCAGAAATACCTGGGAACTCTGGATGTTCAGGAATACGATGGCGTTTTAGACTTTTCTGTAACCATAAGCTACAGTGCAGTGGCTGAAGAAGAAGTAACTGTTCCTGCTGGAACATTTGAAGCGTTAAAAGTTAACAGCGCAATAGAATCAAATTTTACCCTGAAGGCGGCCGGAGTATCCATGCCTCTTTACACCTATAACGCAACAGGCACCGGCTGGTGGGTTGAAAACATCGGACCCGTAAAAACAACCACGCAGGGTATTATAGAAGGCGAAGGACAGATGTCCGGGCTATTATCAGAGGAATTTTCAGATACAACGGAACTTATTGAATACAGTCTGCCATGATAATTTGATGAGAGCACGGTACACTGCGTAATAAAATTAGATGATAAATTAATTTTCGAGCTCTTCTTTAATTATACTGAATGGAGGCTTTCCATATATCCTTAAATTATCCATAAATCTTAAAATAGTTTTTCGGGTATATCCAGATGAATCATAAGTGCCTTTTTAACTTTCTTCATTTTATCCGGTGACAGGTTCCCTGCAGGTTTTATTAACCTTAATTTATCCACTGTTCTTATCTGGTTACACTTTATTTTAGAATCAGATGTTAGCCCGGACTCATTCTTTAAAATTAAAACCTCAAATGGATACACCCTTTCTATAGAAGATGTTATAGGTATTACTGTTACAGTTGAAGAAAATTCGTTGTTCCGGTTGTTGGATATAATCAGTGCCGGCCTTGTTTTCCCAATCTCATGTCCTGCTACGGGTTCCATGGAAACGAGCCATATCTCTCCCCTTTTTGGGAAGTAATTCAATCGGGCCACCTTTCCATTGTGGCAGTTTCCCACTTCTTATTTACATTTTTATCGGAACTGTACTCATTCTTATATCCTTCAACCAGAAGACTATCCAGCTTTTCTTTTTCGTCCCTGTTCACTTTTTCAACTATTGCTTCTGTGATAAATTTGCTTTTATTTTCATAAGCTTCTATCGCCTCAGCCACTCTTTCCGGTATAGTAATATTTAATCTTTTCATCTTAGTATTTTGCGATTAATTTATTATTGTTTGTAAAAATTATTTATGTCCGTAATATTACACATAAAGAGTACACATAAATTGATGTATTGTCAATACAGTAATTAATGTCCGGTAAGAAATAATAATTAAAGATAATGCCTTCAGTTAAATTGAATTTTAAATTATTTCCATTATAATATGAAACTTAATATTTAAATGCCATTGATGCTGCATAGGAGGATTATTGAGCTATATTATTAAAAACAAAAAGAAGATTGATAAGAACAGGGCGAAAATTACTGTCGAGATATCGGACAGCTATTATAAAAAGCAGATAGGAAATGCTTACAGGGAGATAGCAAAAAAAGCAAAGATTCCCGGCTTCAGAAAAGGGAAGATACCTGCACAGGTCATAGATTTTAAGATAGGCAAACCATATGTCCTGCAGGAGGCCGCCAGCCGTTCAATATCTGAGTTATATCCTGAAATAATCCAGTCATCAGAATTTAAGCCGATTGATCTGCCCAGGATAAATATAACCAGGATGGAAGAAGATAAGCCCCTTGGATTTGAAGCAGAGATAGACCTGGAACCAGAAATCACCCTTCCCAAATATAAGGGGATGAAAGTAAATACCATTTCTGCTGATGTAAAAGAAGACGAACTTAAAAAGCAAATCGATAATCTGAGGAAAAACTTCGCAACACTTGAGCCTGTTGGAGATAGGAGCCCTGCTGCAGAGGGAAATTTTGTTACCATTGATTTTAGCGGCAGAATAGAAGGCAAAGAATTCGAAGGAGGCAGCGCACAGGATTATTCAATGGAGATAGGGTCAAATACATTATTCCCTGAATTTGAGAAGGCCTTAATAGGGATGAAGAAGGGCAATAAAAAGAAGATATCTTTTATTCTGCCCGAAGATATTGGTAACAGTGATATAACAGGAAAGAAGGCCGATTTTGAAATAGCATTGAAGGGGATTAAAAAAAGGAACCTGCCTGAACTTGACCGGGATTTCCTTAAAAACCTTGGCAATTATGATTCTGTGGACGATTTTAAAAATCAGCTGAAGGAAAGGCTTTTTGAGGAGAAAAAAAACAGGCGGCAGTCTGAAATAATAGGCCAGATAATAGATCATATCTCCAAGAATATAAAAGAAAAAATACCGGAGCCTATGGTTAAAAATACTTTAGAAAGTATTAAAAAAGATATCGAGGATGGGCTAAAAAAACAGAATATGAGCAGGCAGAACTATCTTAAAGTGCTGAATATTACTGAAGAGCAATTTGAAGAACAGATAAGAAAAAGAGCTGAAACAGAGGTCAAAAATTATCTTATCCTTAAGGCTCTTGAAAAGAGTGAAGCCTCCAGCATAAAACCCTCCGGGGAGGAAATAGAAAAAGAAAAGAATGATCTTGTATCCCGGTACGAGAAGGAAGATGATAGGGATAAAATAAAAGAGTACCTGGAAAAACCCTCAGGACGGGAGCAGCTGGCCGAAACAGTAAAAAGCAAGAAGCTTCTTAAGCGGCTGGAACAAAATGTTAAAGTAGTTGAAGAAGAGCCGAAAGCTGATAAGATTGATAGTAAGAAAAAAATATGGACACCAGAGGAAGACCGGCAAAATACCGAAGATGATCTCTGGGTGCCCGGTTCAAACCAGGATAAGGATGAAGATAAAAAATGAACAATAGGATAAAAAATAATTATCTTATACCCATGGTTGTAGAGCAGACCAGCAGGGGTGAAAGGTCTTATGACATAT
Organism: uncultured Actinomycetota bacterium; assembly: GCA_964563645.1. Taxonomy (GTDB): domain Bacteria; phylum Actinomycetota; class Humimicrobiia; order Humimicrobiales; family Humimicrobiaceae; genus M55B120. Next base: position 4,439 of record CAZLXJ010000047.1, read on the forward strand.
ATTCCAGGCTTCTCAAGGAAAGAATAATATTTCTTGGTGCTGCCATAGATGACAATATAGCAAACCTTATAATGGCACAGCTTCTTCATCTTGAGGCCGAAGATCCCGAAAAGGATATCCAGCTTTATATCAACAGCCCCGGAGGGGTCGTGACATCTGCGCTGGCTGTGTATGATACCATGCAGTTTATAAAATCGAAAGTATCTACAATATGCATAGGGCAGGCAGCAAGCGCTGCAGCAGTGCTTCTTCTTGCAGGCGAGAAAAAAAAGAGGTTTACACTTCCAAACTCCAGGGTAATGCTCCATCAGCCCTCGGGAGGAGTTTCGGGCACAACCATAGATGTTGAGATACATGCCAAAGAGATGGTAAGGATAAGGGCGCTACTGAATGAAATAATAGCGAAGCATACCGGTCAGGATATTAAAAAAGTTGAAAAAGACACGGAGAGGGATTTTATCCTGAGCGCAAAAGAATCCAAAGAATACGGGATAATAGATGAAGTGATCTATAAAAAATAATGATTTTCGGCTAATTGGGAAAGCAGGAGGTTTAATAAGTTGTCTGAAAACAGGAGTAAGGATAAAAAACAATTTTTGAAATGTTCTTTTTGCGGCAAATCCCAGAACCAGGTCAGGAAACTGATAGCGGGTCCGGGTGTTTATATCTGTAATGAATGTCTGGATCTGTGCAATGAGATAATGGGCGAAGAATTCCGGGAAGAAAAAGAGCAGGGCTTCAGGGATCTGCCACAGCCGAAAGAGATCTACGGCATACTCAATGAATATGTCATAGGGCAGGAGGCCGCAAAAAGGGTGCTCTCTGTTGCCGTATACAACCACTATAAAAGGGTCAGGTACGAGGATACGGCAAAAAAGGATGAAGTGGAAATCCAGAAAAGCAATATACTGCTCATAGGACCCACGGGCTGCGGGAAGACTCTTCTTGCACAGACCCTTGCAAGGATACTGAAAGTTCCTTTCTGCATTGCAGATGCCACTTCCCTTACTGAAGCAGGATACGTGGGAGAAGATGTGGAGAATATACTCCTGAAGCTTATACAGGCGGCAGACTTTGATATAAAAAAAGCAGAGACGGGAATAATATACCTTGATGAGATAGATAAGATAAGCAGAAAATCAGACAATCCTTCAATCACAAGGGACGTATCCGGCGAAGGTGTCCAGCAGGCACTTTTAAAGATCCTCGAAGGTACGGAGGCAAATGTCCCGCCCCAGGGGGGTAGGAAACATCCGCACCAGGACTTTATACAGATAAATACCAGTAATATACTGTTTATCTGCGGAGGATCTTTCGGCGGGCTTGAAAGTATAATTGAAAGAAGACTGAATAGGAAAAGCATCGGTTTTATTTCAGAAAAGTTACCTGATAAGGCTGAAAGGGTGGATATGCTTCTTCCGCATGTAATGCCGGAGGATCTTCTGAAATACGGATTGATACCCGAACTTATAGGAAGGCTTCCAGTGCTGTCAACGCTGTCCAATCTTACCAGAGAAGATCTTGTGATAATACTTACAAAACCAAAGAATTCGCTTGTAAAGCAATATAAAAAGATTTTTAAAATGGATAATGTAGAGCTTGAATTTACAGATGATGCTATGGGGGCAATATCTGAAAAAGCAATAAAGCTGGGTACGGGCGCAAGAGGCCTGAGAGCCATTATGGAGGAGATAATGCTTGGAATAATGTTTGAGATCCCCGGCCGCAGCGATATAAGAAAGTGCGTCGTGACCCGGGATGTTGTAGAAAAAAAGATAGAGCCTAAATTATTTATTGATTCAGAAGGAAGCAAATACCTTAAAGATGAAGAAAAATCTGCTTGATTTTGATATAGGGATAGAAGGGAAATACAGACCTTCTTTATTCGAGAGCAAAATATATGATTTCTGGCAAAAGAATAATTATTTTCATGCTGAACTGGATCGATCCAGGGTTCCATTCAGCATGGTGATACCCCCTCCAAATGTGACAGGATACCTTCATGTGGGCCATGCACTCAATAATACTCTCCAGGATGTAATAATAAGGTACAAGAGGATGAAAGGCCTCAATACCACCTGGGTACCCGGTACAGACCATGCAGGGATTGCGACCCAGAATGTAGTGGAGAAATCCCTCCTTGAAAAGGGGATAGACCGGCACAGCCTTGGCAGAGAGAAATTTATTGAAGAAGTCTGGAAGTGGAAGGATGAATACGGAAACCGTATTATAACTCAGCTAAAAGCCCTTGGCTGCTCCTGTGACTGGGACCGTTTAAGATTTACTTTTGATGACAGTTACGTAAATGCAGTTACCAGTGAATTTGTAACCCTCTACAGGCAGGGTCTGATATACAGGGGAAACTATATGGTAAACTGGTGTCCCAGATGCCGGACGGCTATATCAGATATAGAAGTGGAGCATATTGAGAAAAAAGGCAGCCTGTGGGATATAAAATACCCTCTTATTGACCCGGATACAGGCACTCCTTCAGGGTATGAGTATATAATAGTTTCTACCACAAGGCCTGAGACTATGCTGGGAGATACAGCAGTTGCGGTAAACCCTGCAGATGAAAGATACAGAGGTTTAAAAAACAGGTCGGCCTTCCTTCCGCTGGCAGGAAGGATCATACCGGTAATTGAAGATGAATTTGTAGACATGGAATTTGGAAGCGGTGCCGTCAAGGTTACACCCGCTCATGACCCCAATGATTTTGATATCGGCAAAAGGCATGGCCTTGAAGAAATAAATATTATGGATGAAGACGCAAGGCTCAATGCTAATGCCGGAAAATATAACGGCATGGACCGCTATGAGGCAAGAAAGGCAGTACTTAATGATCTGGAATCCGGGAACTACCTGATGGGAAGAAAGGACCACATCTCCCCTGTGGGGGTCTGTTCCAGATGTGATACTGCCGTGGAGCCCAGAATATCAATGCAGTGGTTTGTATCAATGAAAAAACTGGCAGAACCGGCGGTAAAAGCAGTGAGGGAATCAAAATTAAAGATTATTCCAGATAAGTGGGAGAAGATATATTTTGATTGGATGGAAAATATAAGAGACTGGTGCATATCAAGGCAGTTGTGGTGGGGGCACCGGATCCCTGTCTGGTACTGCAGGGATTGCGGCGAGATGATGGTTGAGTCAGGTAAACCTGAAAAGTGCACAAAATGCGGGAGCAGTGATATCTTCCAGGACGAAGATGTGCTTGATACATGGTTCAGTTCATGCCTGTGGCCCTTTGCCGTGTTCGGCTGGCCGGAGGAAACCGATGAGCTCGGATACTTTTTCCCGACGGGTCTTCTTATAACAGCTCACGATATAATTTTTTTCTGGGTTGCCAGGATGATAATGATGGCGCTGCATTTTAGAAATGAAGTCCCTTTTAAAGAAGTGTTTATAAATCCCCTGGTAAATGATGCCAGCGGCCAGAAGATGAGCAAGTCAAAGGGCAATGCGGTAGACCCCATGTTCATCATAGATAAAAACGGTGCCGATGTTTTAAGGTTTACCCTTACTTCCCTTACAACCCCGGGGAAAAACCTGCTTCTGGGGGATGAAAAGATAGAAGGCATAAGAAATTTTGCCAACAAGATATGGAACGGGTCTAAATTTGTCATAGCCTCCCTGAAAAGTGCGGAAGAAGATATAGAAAGTATTGACAGGCAGGATTTTACCCGGGATATAGATCTTAATATATGGGACAGGTGGATACTTTCAAGGCTTAACAGCGCTATTGCAGGTCTTGAGGCAGATCTGGAGAAATTTAATTTTTCAGGAGCCTCAAGGACGCTTTATAATTTTTTCTGGAGCGAATTCTGCGACTGGTATCTTGAATCCTCAAAGCACAGGCTTTATGCTTCCCCGGATAATGAAGACAAAAAGATATGCAGGTTCGTACTCTGGCATGTCCTTGAGACCTATATGAGACTTATTCATCCTTTCATGCCGCATATATCTGAAAGGATATGGCAGGAGATCCCGCACAGGGGCGAGAGTATAGTAAGGTCAAATTTTCCATACGTAAATGGCGGCCTGATAGATAAAGATATAGAAAAAAGAATAAATCCTGTCTTTGACATAATAAGCGAGGTCAGGAAGGTAAGATCGGAATTGAAAATAAATCCAGGGGAGAAGGTGGATATATGCCTTGATATATCCATAAAGGAAATACTGGAGGAGGTATCTGAAAATTCAGGATATATATGCAGTCTTGCCGGAGTCAGTAAAATAAAGTACGGAAACCTTAAGGATTACAGAGGTTATATCAAGACTACCACCGGCAGCATAGACATTTACATATATATTCTGGATGCAGTAAATATCGACCTCGAAATAAGAAGAATAGAAGATGAATTAAAAAAAGTAAAAGCCGGAATGGAAAAGAGCATAAAAAAGCTGGATAACCCCGGTTTTATTAAGAAAGCTCCAAAAGAGATAATCTTAAAAGAAAAAACAAAGCTGGAGCAGGCAGGCAAGATAAGCAGCATTCTGGACAGACAGCTTGAAAGGATGAGGAAAATTAAAAAGTGAAAAAAGCAGGCGGATTTGGACTTTAACCAGGTCAGTAAATATCTGGACGACGCTCTTGTATTTGGAATCAAGCCATCCCTTATAAGGATAAGAAAGATACTTGAACTTATGGGATATCCCCATAAGGAAACGGACCATATCCAGATAGTCGGAACAAACGGCAAGACCTCTACGGCTGTAATGCTTGCCTGCATATTAAAAAGCATGGGTTTTAAATGCGGCTATCATATTTCCCCCCATATCAGCAGCTACACAGAAAGGATATGGCTTGATGGAAAAGATATATCAAGGGAAAAGTTTACTGCTGCATTCAACCGTATTTACCCATATATAAATAAAGTAAACAGCCTGGATCTGGGAGGGCCCATTACCCAGTTTGAAATTATTAGCGCACTTGTTTTTATGATAGCCAGGGATGAAGGAATCCAGGTAATGGTTTCAGAGGCTGGAATGGGGGGACGATGGGATGCAACAAATGTTGCCCATTCATTAGCAGCAGGGCTTACCGGGGTCAGCCTTGAACATACGGAAATACTCGGAAATACAATATCGGAAATAGCTCTGGAAAAAGTTGAAGTGATAAAGAAGGGTACAAGGGCTTCGACAATATCAAGTGATCCGGAGGTCCTTGATATATTTAAAAAAAAGGCTGATAGGATAGGCGCGGAATGTTATATATACGGCAGGGATTTTGAGATTATTGAAAAGAAGTCTGCGGGTCTTTCCGGGTGGCTGGTAAGCATTGATGGAGTATACGGCAGATACATGGATATCGTACTTCCCGTAATGGGGGATTATCAGCCTTTCAATCTGTCACTGGCAATTTCCCTCGCGGAACTCTACATGGATATTAAAGGGAAAAAGATAAACCCCGGAGTATTGAAAGATGCACTCTCAGATATGCGTATAAGGGGAAGATTTGAAATATTAAAGGCTGATCCCCCCGTAATAGCCGATGCCTCCCATAATCCAGAGGGCACTGTAAGGTTCTGCCATGCCCTTGAAGAATATTTCGGGCCAAATAGGAAAACTATAATATTTGCCGTTCTTGCTGATAAGGATTACAGGCAGATGTTAGAGAAAATTTTAACGACTGCAGACAGGCTGATACTTACTTCAAGCGGGAGCAGCAGAAGCCTCGCTGCAGAGGATCTTAAAAGGGAAGCTGATTCCATTATGGAAAAATACTGCGACAGGAGCATGCTTCCCGGAGAATTTTATGTAATGGACACTATTGAAAATTCTTTAAATTATGCATTAAAAATTTCAGATAGTAATGATATTATATGCATTACTGGTTCAATTACAAATCTGGCTCATCTGTGGAGGATATTTAAGAAGGATTAGAAATTTTTTATGGAGGATATATGGATCTATTCGGATATATAGAAAATATACTTAATTTTTTCAGACTGCCAGTATGGCGTTATCTTATTTATGGTATTATATTTGTCCTTATAATTATCTGGCTTTCTTTTGTGTACTGGACTTACCGTGATTCAAGACTCAGGAATAATTCTATCATAGCTTCCGTATTCTGGGCCCTTGTTGTCCTGGCGCTGAACTTTCTGGGCCTTATAATATACCTTATATTAAGGCCGCCCGAGTATATAGAAGATATAAGGGAGAGGGATCTTGAGATTGAAAGGATGCAGCTTCTTATGGATGCGAATCTATCCGTGTGCCCATCCTGCGGGAGAAAAATAATGCCGGATTTTATTATCTGTCCTTATTGCCGTAAAAAGCTAAAAAATCAATGCATATCCTGCGGAAAGCCGCTGGAGTTAAACTGGAAAGTCTGTCCATATTGCGGGACCGTACAGTAAATAATAAATTTTAATTATAATTAACGGGACCAGAACCAGGAAAGTGATGTGATCTAAATCTCTAAAAATAAACATATAGAAGAGAGCCTGATAATAATAAAGCCAGATGGGATACAGAAAAGGGTAGCAGGAAAGATAATCTCAAGATTTGAAGAGGCAGGACTTGAAATAGAAAGAATGAAGATGGTAAGGATAGACGATGAGCTTGCAGGCGAGCACTATAAAGAGCACAGAAAGAAAAGCTTCTTCGGGTCGCTTCTCAAATATATTTGTTCCGGTCCTGTAATTATAATGGTTGTAAGCGGCCCGGAAGCTATAGTAAAATCAAGACAGCTAATGGGCCCTACAGACTCCCGAAATGCCCCATCCGGTACCATAAGGGGTGATTTTGGCGAGGATATAACTGTAAATGTGGTACACGGTTCTGATTCACCCGAAAGTGCTGAAAGGGAGATAAAACTGTTTTTTGGAGATAATTTTTAGCTGGATTAACCATTATTTGTATTACATAGATTACGTAAGTTAAGTATAAAAATAGTCAGGCTGGGCTAAATGGCAAAAAGACGGGGAAAGTTAATATTTTTTGTAACATTTTTTGGAGGCGTCCTTGGAGCTGTACTGGGGCATGTTCTTGCAGACACTATTCCTATTCTTGACAGGGGCCTGAAAGTCGGAACAGATTCATTAAGCCTTAACTTTTATCTAATGGATATTAGCTTTAGCATTCATATTAATATAACTCTGGGCGCTATAATAGGGCTGCTCATTGCATTTTTACTGGCTGATGTCGGGACAAGGAGAAGAACCTAAAATAAAAATAATACTGGCCTCAGCTTCTCCAAGGAGGAAGGAGATCTTTGAAAATCTGGGGTTTAATTTCGAGGTCTTATTCCCGGAGGATTATGTGGAAGAAAGGCATGGGGACCCCGTCAGGATAGTTTTAAGAAATAGTATTGAAAAAGCAAGGGATGTCCTCGGCAGATGCAGGAGACCGGGATACAGGTATCTTGTCTGCAGTTTTGACACGGTTGTATATTATAAAGACAGGATATTTGGCAAACCTGGAGATATCGATCAGGCTTATTCCTTTATCAGCATGCTTTCCGGAAGAGTCCACAGGGTTGTAAGCGGGGTCTGTATAATCGACAGCAAAACAGGCAGGTTTGAATCGGATACAGAGGTGACGGAAGTAAGGTTCAGGGAACTGAGCGGTGGAGAGATTAGAGATTATCTTGCACGTGAAAATGTTTTGGACAAAGCCGGAGCTTACAACATAGGCGGACCAGGAGCACTATTGGTAGAAAGGATAGAGGGATGTTTCTTCAACGTTATGGGTGTTCCTGTTTTTAAATTTATTGATTTGCTAAAGAAATTCGATTATAAAATTTTAGACCATTCTAAGGAGTAGCAGATGTTTGATTTTTTTCTAAATGTAATAGGCCGGGACATGGGGATAGACCTGGGAACAGCAAATACACTGGTATATGTAAAGAGCAAGGGGATAGTGCTCGATGAGCCTTCCATTGTGGCTATAGTAAAGGATAAAAAGAAAATACTGGCTATCGGCAGGGAAGCCAAGAGGATGGTCGGCCGTACACCTGCTAATATTATTGCAATAAGGCCGCTGAAGGACGGGGTAATAGCAGATTTTGAGACTACTGAAAAGATGCTCAGGTATTTTATCCAGAAGGTACATAGAAACGTGGGTTTTGCGAGACCCAGGATAGTAATATGTGTTCCATCCGGCATAACACCTGTAGAAAAGAAGGCTGTTATAGAAGCTACGGAACAGGCAGGAGCCCGGGCTGCATATATTATAGAGGAACCGCTTGCCGCTGCCATAGGGGCAAATCTTCCGATAGACGAGCCGAGCGGAAGCATGATAGTGGATATCGGCGGAGGCACATCGGAAGTTGCTGTAATATCGCTGGGAGGTATCGTCGTAAGCCAGTCACTCCGCATAGGTGGAAACGAAATGGATGAAAGCATTGTTTATTATCTGAAGAAAGAGCACAACCTGCTGCTGGGCGAAAGGACTGCAGAAAGGGTCAAGATGGAAATAGGTTCAGCTTTTCCCCTTGAAAATGAGGAAAAGATGGAGATAAACGGAAGGGACCTTGTAACCGGGCTCCCAAAGACTATCATAATAACAAGCCAGCAGATAAGAAAAGCTCTTGAAAAAACCGTAAATGATATAGTAAATTCAATAGTGGAAGTGCTGGACGAGACTCCGCCCGAGCTGTCTTCCGATATCATGAAAAGAGGTATCTACCTTGCTGGAGGGGGTTCACTTTTAAAGGGCCTTACCGAGAGGATCAGCAGGGAAACACACTGTCCGGTTTTTCTGGCAGAAGAGCCGCTTGCCGCAGTAGCTACGGGAGCAGGCAAGTGCGTAGAGGACTTTACAGCCCTGAAAAGGTACCTCAGGTTTTCAGAATAGAAGGGATACAGGTTTTTTAATTATTTTTTAGTACAGTGGCAAACAGCAGAAGATTTAGTAATATAATCATCCTTACAATAATTGTATTTCTCTGCCTTGTAGTTATAACTGTTAGTTTCAGGGGAAGCGGCATTATAAAGAAAATAAAGGCAGAGACAGTTGATATATTTGAACCTGTTCAGGAAAAGGCTTTTTCTTTTTTTAATCCGGTCGTAATGCTCTTTAAATCCATAAGCGATTACACGGGGCTGAGGGGAAAAAATATAGAGCTTGAGGAGGAAAATGCAGACCTTCGGGCAAAATATGCTGAAAATGTAGATATAAGAGTTGAAAATAATGCCCTGAGAGAGCTTCTTGGACTTGATGTGCGGAAGGAGCATGATTTGATTACAGTAAAGGCCATAGGTTTTTTTAATGACACATGGCAATCGGAAATAATATTAAATGCAGGTTCAGCAGATGGGGTACGGGAAGGAATGGGAGTTATGGGAAGCAGGGGCATGGTCGGTATAATAACTTCAACCGGCAATAAAAGCTCAAGAGTAAGGCTGATAAATGACCCCGTAAGCAGGCTGGGCGCAAGGGTACTATCTTCAAGAAAGCTGGGTATTATTGAGGGAAGTCAGGAAGGTGTTATATATTTCAAATATATATCGTCTGAAGAGGAAATATATAAAGGTGATATACTGGTTACAACGGAACACGGGCTGCATCTCCCTTCTGATTTATTGATAGGAAGGGTAAGCAGTGTAAAGAATATACCGGAAAATCCCTATCTGGAAATAACCGTCGAACCTTTTGAAGATTTTAGAAGCCTGGAATATTTAGTGGTGATAAAGGATTGATATCTTATAAAGTTAACTTCCTGGAATTAATATGAAAGCAGGAAAAAAAATACTCCATTTCTTATTGCTGGTGGCATTTCTCATAATACAGGTGACCTTTTTTGAACAGTTAAAATTGTTTAACTTAAGTTTTGATCTTATTTTAATAACAATTCTGGCCATAACAATTGTAGACGGGGTTTTTTATGGTATCGTTTTTGGTTTTGTTATCGGCCTGCTTATCGACCTTATTGCAGGAGATCTGCCGGGCATATCAGCCCTTCTGTATCCACTTGATGCATTTATTATATTAAGGCTATTGGAATCGGGTTTTAAAAACAGGCTGGTATCATTCATATTTATAATATTTATACTGACCGAGACAAATATAATAGCAGAAAGTATTATAAGATATTTATTTAACTTTGAAATAAACCCGCAGGTGCTGGGCATGGAAATGCTGATTACGCCTGTGTGTAATATAATACTGCTTGTATTATTGTATCCGGCAATAAAGATAAGCATAAACAGGGGAATGGAAACATTTGAATTCAAATATAAGAATAAGATTTAAGATAATAATATACCTTATTGCAGGAATTCTCATAGCTATTTTATTGAGGCTATATTTCCTCCAGATCATAAGCGGTGAAATCTATGCGGAGATGGTCTCGGAAAACATAACCCGAAAGACAGAAGTTGCTGCTCCCAGGGGTAATATTTATGATAGAAACGGGAAGCTTTTAGTGAAAAGCATACCGGTCTATGCAGTAGCCGCACAGCCCCACATACTGATAGGGGATGAGGAGGCAATTGGACTTCTCCAGGACTATCTTGATATGCCGGCAGAGAAAATAAGGAAAAAGCTTGAAGATGCAAATATTTCATATCTGGAAAGGGTGATTTTAAAAACCGGGATAGATAAGCCTGCTATTATAAAAATTAAGGAAAGCAGTAACATGCTGCCGGGAGTAGAAGTGGTAGATATTTATCTCAGGAAGTATAATTATGGCGTGCTTGCATCGCACATACTGGGCTATACCGGGGAGATTGACGAGGAACATCTGGAATCAGAATCTTACGGCCCGGAGTACTCAGGCGGGGATCGGATAGGACTTACAGGGCTGGAGAAAGAGTATGAAAATGTTCTCAGGGGGGAAAAGGGTGAAAAGGTCTATGAAGTGGATCCTGCCGGAAGGCCTGTAAGGATAGTTGAGGAAAAATCACCGGTAAGCGGAAACAACCTCTATCTGACAATCGATATAGAGCTTCAAAGGGTTACTGAAGAGGCCCTATACAGCGGGATAATGGATGTAAGGGAAAAGACACTGGATCATTCAGAAGAGCATTATAATGCGCCGGCGGGCGCAGCAGTGGTATTGGATGCCAGAAATGGAGAAGTACTTTCAATGGCATCCTATCCGACCTATGATCCTGAAATCTTTTCCGGAGGAATATCCGAACAGGATTGGGCCTATCTTAATGACCCTGAAAACTATTTACCCCTAAACAACAGGGCCGTGATGTCATACGCTCCAGGTTCGATTTTCAAGATAGTGACAGCTTATGCAGGTCTTTATGAGGAAGTGATAAGTGAATATTCCACAATTACCTGCAGGGGAACATGGTATGGGCTTGGAAGGGACTTCCCAAAAAGCTGCTGGAGAAAATCAGGCCATGGCAGTCTCAGTATAAGAGCAGGGATAAAGAATTCATGTGATATATTTTTTTATGAAGTAGGGTACGGCCTTTTTCTCAAGATGGATAACATGGAAGAGCTGCTGCAGAAGCATTCCAGGAATTTAGGACTGGGCCGGGAAACAGGGATAGACCTTCCCTTTGAAGATGCGGGAGTAGTGCCCGACCGCGAGTGGAAGGCAGAATATTTTGCAGACAGTGTTGAATATACCGTGTGGTTTCCCGGAGATACAGTCAATATGGCAATAGGTCAGGGAGATATTCTGGTTACACCCCTGCAGATGGCTGTTGTATATTCAACGGTTGCAAACAGGGGAATAAATTATGAACCACATATAGTAAAAGAGATAAAAGATGCTTATGGGAACCTGTATCCTGGGAGCTTTATAGAAAATTACGAAGATATAGGGTTGAATGATTATTACGTGGATATTTTAGAAGACGGGTTTGAAATGGTCACGAGTCCGGGAGGTACGGCGGCAAATGCATTCCGCAATTTTCCAATAGACCAGATACCTATAGCGGGTAAAACCGGGACTGCTGAAGTTTACGGGAAGCAGGACTATGCCTGGTTTGCCAGTTACGGGCCAATAGGAAATCCGGAATATGTGATTATAATAATGCTGGAAGAAGCGGGAGGCGGGGGAAGCAATGCCGCACCAATAGCAGAGAAAATATACAGATATCTTTTTGGGCTTGGCCAGTGATGATTTATAAATTTTCAAAAAAGAGGATATATGCTTAAGGGCAAACGCGATAAAAGCATCGGCCTGATAAATGACCTTAATTCTTCAAAAAGTAAAAAAGGCTTAAGGTTTGATATACTTTTTTTTCTGGCAGTGCTTGCCGCAGCATCCTTTGGATTGTTGATAATATACAGTGCCACAAGAAATTTGTTACCTGCAGAGGCAGGCGGCGGCCCCATGTATTATCTGAAAAGGCAGTCTATATTTCTGGGAGCGGGGGTACTGCTGTTTTCCGGACTTCAATTTGTAAATTACAGGAAGATAAAGAGTTTCTGGTGGACAGCTCTTTCCGCGGGAATCATTTTACTGGCTGCAGTACTTGTACTGGGATATGAAGTGCACGGGTCGAAAAGCTGGATAGATCTGGGGCTTTTCCCGGTCCAGCCTTCAGAATTTGCCAAGGTTTTTATGGTAATAACCCTTGCAGCACTTCTGTCGAAGCGGAAGAGCGAAAAGGAAAACTACATATCCTTCAAAAAAGTGCTGCTGTCAACAATAGCTGCCATGGCCTTTATTTTACTTGTGCTTATGGAACCTGATTTCGGGACTGCTATTATATTTTTATTGATATTTCTGGGGATGCTTTTTATATCCGGGGCAAATTTTTTCTATATACTGGCAATAACGGCGTCCGTGGCAGGGGGATTTTTTACAGGCCTGAAGATGGGGATAGTAAAGCCGTACCAGCTTGACAGGCTGCTTATTTTTTTGAGGCCGGAGTCCTCGAGCGAAGGAGCGGGGTATAATCTTTACCAGTCCAAAATGGCTATTGGTTCGGGGGGGTTTACCGGAAAGGGCCTTTTCCTGGGGACCCAGACAAATCTGAGTTATGTTCCGGAGCATCATACAGATTTTATATTTTCCGTCATAGGGGAAGAACTCGGGTTTTTAGGGTGCCTTCTGGCATTAGTGCTGCTGGGTTTTATTATATGGAAATGTTTCAGTATAGCAGCGTCTTCCAATAATAGTTTTGGGATGCTTATGGCTTCTGGAGTGGGATTTATGATAGCTGTACAGGTAGTTATAAATATCGGGATGACAATCGGAATAATGCCGATAATAGGGATACCGCTGCCCTTCATGAGTTCAGGAGGATCGAGCCTTATCTCTACTTTCTTCGGAATTGCGCTGGTATCCAATGTAAACATATACAGGGAGACCAGAAAGGATCATGAGATAGCATATGATGATTTTTCCGATCTATTATAAAGGAAGGTCTCTGTAAGGTGGACAAAGAAATAAGATCACTTCAATACGGAAAGCTGGAAGAACTGCTGGAAGGCATAGAGAGGCCGGGCAGATATGTGGGCAATGAAGCAGGGATATCCAGCAAGGGGCCCGGATGGCTGGCGGATATGGGCGAAGGCGTACTTGTATGCCTTGCTTTTCCTGACATATATGAAGTGGGAATGCCAAACCTGGGTCTGCAGATAATATATGATATCATAAACAGGCATCCCTGCTTTTCGGCAGAGAGGGCCTTTGCACCCTGGATTGATTTCGAAGAACGATTGAGGGAAACCGGGACGGGCCTTTTTTCCCTTGAAAACAGGATTTTTCTGGACAGCTTTGACCTCATAGGATTCAATCTCCAGCACGAACTTTTATATACAAATACAATCAATATGCTTGATGCAGGAGGTATTGAGGTAATTTCTGAAAAAAGGGGCCCTGAGGCACCGCTTGTATGTGCCGGGGGCCCTGCTGTTGTAAATCCGGGGCCAATGTCGCGCTTCATGGATTTTATGGTAATAGGTGATGGAGAGGAAATAATTATAAAGTTACTGAAGCTTCTGAAAAAGCATAAATACGGGGCTGGAAAGAAAAGGGCCTTTTTAAGGGATATATCGAAACTCGACGGGATATACATCCCTTCGGAGCGCAGGTTCTTTTTTTCCGGTGATGGAAAAATAAAAAAAATAGAACCGCCATTAAAGGTTAAGAAGGCTGTAATCAAAGACCTTGACAGTTTAAGGATTGTAACCAGGCCGGTTATACCTAACATAAAGACAATACACGACCGTTATGAAGTAGAGATAATGAGGGGGTGCCCCAGGGGCTGCAGGTTCTGTCAGGCAGGATACATATACAGGCCTGTAAGGCAAAGGAAAGTAGAAAAGCTGGTGGAGCAGAGTATTGAAGGCCTGGCCAGTACCGGTTATGAAGAGATATCATTTTTATCGCTGTCCACGTCAGATTACAGTGAACCTGGCAGTCTTATAAGCGGGGTCCTGGATGCATTGAAAGGGAAAAATATTTCAATCTCGCTTCCTTCATTGAGGCTTGACAGTTTCAATATCGGCATTGCCAGACTGATAAACCAGGGAAGGCGGACAGGCCTGACATTTGCACCGGAAGCAGGAAGCCAGAGGATGAGGGATATCATTAAAAAAAATATTACTGAAGAGCAGATAATGGAATGTATTGAAATAGCTTTTGGAAGCGGCTGGGAAAAAATAAAGCTGTATTTTATGATAGGGCTTCCGGGTGAGAAAGAGGAGGATATACTTGCAATTGGAGAGCTGATAAAAAGGATAGCCTGGAGGGCAAGAAAAGCAATGCCGCGCAGCAAGATAAAAAGATTTTATATGAACGTAAGTGTAAATGTTTTTAACCCAAAACCCTTTACGCCCTTCCAGTGGACTGCCCAGGATGACCCGGAAAGGCTTGAGGGAAAAATACACCTTATCCTTAAAAATGTTTCCGCCAGATACATCAATATAAGCTGGAGCAATCCGGACAAAAGCAGGATAGAGTGCGCACTTTCCAGGGGGGATGCAAGAATGGGGAAGGTAATAGAAGATGCCTGGAAAAAAGGGGCAAGGTTTGATAACTGGAATGAACTGTTCAACAGGGACGCCTGGATGGATTCTTTTAAAATAAATAAAATATCAATGGAATTTTTTACGACCAGGAAATATGATACAGACGAAATACTCCCATGGGATATTGTTGATATCGGTATAAAAAAGGATCTGTTTCTTGCCGGATACAATAAGGCCATAGAGTTAATAGGCATAGATGAGGAAAGAAAATAATAGATTGCGGGATCTGCAAAATAAAAAATGGAAAAAAAGTTCAGATTCAAATTTTTAAAGGAAGGCAGCACTAAATATCTATCCCACCTGGATGTCATATCTGTGATGACAAGGGCTTTAAGAAGGGCGGATATAGCATTAAAATATTCGGAAGGTTTCAATCAGAGGCCAAAGCTTAGCTTTGGCCCACCGGTACCGCTGGGAATAGAAAGCCGGGCAGAATACTCCGATATCACTGTAGCCGAAGATATAACAGATCAGGAATTTGCTTCAAGAGCAAATGAAAGTCTTATAGAAGGAATAAGAATAAGCGCCGCAAGACAATTCTTTACCCGCACCGAAAGCCTTATGAGCATTATAGATATTATCGATTACTCTATTTATATTACCGGCAAATATCCGGGAGGGAGAAAATCTTTAGAAATAATAGACAGGATAAAAAGTATTCAGGATTTTAAAGGCTCGATATATGATATGGGAATAGAAAAGGAGTCAAAAAATGAAAAGTGTTTGATTGTGAAATTATCGGGTTTTGCCAAAACTTCTGAAAATAGGGAAATGAAAGTATTTAAGCCGGTTCAGTTTATAGAAAAGTTTAAGGAAATTATAGGGGGTTGGGGGCTTGATATAAAACAAGTAATAAAAGAAGAAGCATATGCATTAAAAGAAGGGGGAAAGCGCACCCCGTTTGAGGTGTTATGATTTTATATTTAAAATATATGTTAAGAGTCCGGTATTTTAAAATTTTTAAACAAATTTTTAATTTTTTAATAGAGGAGAAACTGAAAAATTGAAGAAAGAAATGGTAATAAGTTCAGATCAGAATGAGATAAGGGTAGCTATACTTGAGTCCAGAAAGGTAGCCCAGCTTTTTTTTGACCGTAAAAATAAAAAATCAATTGTGGGCAACACTTATCTGGGTATAGTAAAAAATGTACTCCCGAGCCTGGATGCAGCATTTGTTGATATAGGCGAGGATAAGAATGCTTTCCTTTATGTGAATGAGGTTGGTTTTGATGACAGTGAACTGGAAAACAGCAGCGACATACCAAAAAAGATACAGTATGTGCTGAAAGCCAATCAGAAGATCCTGGCCCAGGTGACCAAAGACCCAATGAAAACAAAGGGTGCAAGACTTACAACTTTTATATCCATACCCGGAAGGTACCTGGTTCTTGCCCCCTTTAATAATGGAGTCGGGGTGTCAAAGAAGCTTGAAGAAGAGGAAAGGGAAAGGCTGAGAAAGCTGGCAGAAGAAGTTAAGCCAAAAGATTATGGATTGATAGTAAGGACTGCAGGCGGGGGAGCCAGCAAGAGCATGCTCCAGAAGGATCTGAAATCGCTTTTAAGGCGGTTCAGGCAGATAAAAGATAATGCAGCAAAGGTAAAAAAGCCTTCACTCGTATACCAGGAGCAGCAAATGGTCATAAAAATACTAAGGGATGTATTCACCGAAAACTTTGATGCTATTTACGTGGACAACAAAAATATTAAGCGGGATATCGAAAGATATCTTAGCTCAATAGGGGTAAAATATACAAATATAAAGCTCCATCATGGAAAGGATACCCTTTTTGAAGAATTCGGTATAAATGATTCAATCGAAAATGCCCTTGAACAGAAAGTGTGGTTGGGGTCTGGCGGTTTCATCGTAATAGACCATGGAGAAGCGATGACAACAATTGATGTAAACACAGGGAAGTATACTTCCAGCAAGAGTTCGGCCCAGGCTATACTGCGGACAAATATGGAAGCAGCAGAGATGATAGCAAGCCAACTGAGGCTGAGAGACATTGGAGGGATAATAGTCATAGATTTTATAGATATGGCATTTGAGAGAGATCGTAATAAAGTATATAAAAGATTCCGCCAGTGCCTTGAAAATGATAAGACAAGGACCGAGATCCTCCCGTTTTCAAAACTGGGGCTTCTGGAGATGACAAGGAAAAACGTATCGGACGGCATACTGGGGACCATGTGCAAGGTCTGTCCCTGCTGTCTGGGCAGGGGTTTTGTAAAGTCGGAAGAGACGGTAAGGCTGGAAATAGAGAGAAAGATAAAAAAGCTAGCCAGGGAAAGCAAAAACAAGGCGATTCTTTTGAAAATGAATTCGGATATAGCTTCCCTTATAATTGGGCAGGACGGTAAGAACCTCAAAAGACTTGAAGGAACAATTAGAAAATACGTTGCCATACAGAGTGATCCGAAACTGCCGATCGATGCTTTCATTGTGGTTGCAGAAGGTTCGGTGGGGGAGATTAAGGAAGCGTCCCGTCCGTGCAGGGCCGGGGATATCATAGATATGGTGATAGAAGAGCAGTACCTCCATAACAGGGAAGATGCCATCTCCAGGATGGACGGGTATATTGTACAGGTAATCGGCGGTGGCAAATACCTTGGCCAGAGGGTAAAGGTAAAGATTAAATCGGTATCCAAAACAAGTGCTGTGGCGGAGATTGTAAGCTGAAGCACAGGCATAATCCGTTCATAATTTGATTGACAGCAGGCCTTACGGTATGTTAGGATTACAATTTGTAATTTTTTATACTTTATTTAAAATTTTTGAGTTTTTAAGGAGCACAAGATTTACGCTATAATTACAACCGGCGGAAAACAGTATAAGGTCGAAGAGAATAAAGATATTGTCGTAGACAGGATCAGGGGGAAAGAAGGGGACAGCATTACACTTGATCAGGTAAAACTTGTAAGTGACAGGGGCAGCATATCTCTGGGTTCTCCTGTTGTCAGGGATGCCAGGGTGGAAGCAACTATAAAGCAGCAGATAAAGGGTGATAAGGTGATAGCCTACAAGCATAAAGCAAAGAAAAGGCAACACCGGAAGGTAGGGCACAGGCAGCTGCTTACCGTACTTCATCCTGAAAAGATAAAAATAGGAAAATAGGGGTTAATATGTCAAGTAAGAAAGGCGCTGGAACTACCAGGAATGGAAGAGACAGCAACCCAAAATATCTGGGAATAAAAAAATCCGGCGGCCAGACAGTAATAGCCGGAAATATAATCATAAGGCAGAGAGGGACAAAATACCGGCCGGGTATTAATGTCGGAATTGGCAGAGACCACACTCTTTTTGCCAGGGCTGATGGCCGGGTAGAGTTCGTAAAGAATAGCAAGAAGGGTAAAATAGTGAATATAGTGGCCTGAGCTGCCATAACTTCCTGAGAATTATATCCTGTGAAAAACCAAATTTTATAGCCCTGTATTTGCTGCAGTTTTTTAGCTGTATGCATATAGGGCTTTATTTTAGGTAATGATAAAAACAAAAAAGACCAAAATATTTCTATATGCATTTTTTCAGATTCTTTTACTGTTCATGGCAAGATATCTTATTGCGCCGCTTATCCCGCTTATATCAGATGAGCTTGGTGTGGGGCTTGACTTCATAGGTTCTGCCATATCGCTTAGCGTATTTGCAATTTTTTTTGCATCACTTACCGCCGGTAACCTGATAGAGGTAATCGGTTTAAAAAATGTCCTTTTTATAGGTCTTTTGATCAATCTTACAGGCTCGGTGCTGCTTTTTTTCTCAAATACATTTTCTATGTTTATAATCGCTTATTTTATTATACAGCTTGGATTGGGCATACTCGTGGTATGCAATCTTTCAATAGTCGGTACATTTTATCCCGGGAGTAAAGCATCAAGCCTTCTCAAGATAAATCTTGGCGGTACCGCAGCATTTATACTGGCCCCTCTTCTGGTGAGCCTTATTCTTTATATAAAAGTAGACTGGAGATATTACTACATCGTACATCCTGTACTGATTATATTGCTTGGTCTTGCGCTCTGGAAGATAGATATTCCCGGGAGGTTCAGCGTAGAAACGAACTTTAAGAAACTTTTTTCAGCAAATAAAAAGATTATTACAAATCCCGCTTTTGCTTTATGTATGGTGATAATATTTTTTTATGTATCTGTGACGAATACATTTTTCGTCTGGTTTACATCATATTTTGAAAGTCTGGATATAAACCTGAATATAAGCTCTCTGTTTCTTTCCATTTACGGGCTTGCAATTTTTCTGGGCATGATAGTCCGCAATCAACTGATCAAGCATTTCAAAAGAAAGAAAATACTGCTGTTTGGCTTTATTATTTCATTCTTTCTTCTAATAGCAGTGCTTTTTACCGGTAACCTCATTGCCAAAAATATATTTATATTTCTTTTTGGAATATCCATTGCCGGTAATTTTACCATTACCTTTTCCATAAGTTCTGATATCTTTCCCGGATACACTAATTCTGCATCAGGCTTTATTGTAGCATTTGCAAACCTGGGTATTATGATATTCCAGTATTTATCCGGATATATGTCGGAATACTATTCTAAAAACAGCGTTCTCTATATAAATATAGCAATTCTTTTTATACTGATAATAGCCACAGCTTTCCTGAATTTTCACAGGAAATTCTCAAAGACTCCTTAGGCCGTATATTAAATTGCAGGTATTCTTTAAAACGGTTATATATTAAAATTTTATTAAAATAATTGGACGGTATGAAAAAAATAACATAATCCTTATAAGCTGCGGCTGTCCTGCATGCGGAGACCCGTGATGCTGTGTATCATTTTTCAATAAGGATACCTTTATGTACAGGGTTATTTCCGGGTAATAAGGTTTAAGTGTTTTTACATATCTTCATCTATTCTCTTAAATACTTTTATGGCAGTCATTTCGGGGAGCATATGAGTATAATTTTGGAATATATCACGCTTATGCTGATAGGAGTAACAGGAGGAGCTGTTTCAGTTCTTATGGGAATTGGAGGGGGGACAGTAATAATACCCCTTCTTCTTTATCTTTCAGGTGTTGACATAAAAACAGCGACCGCAATGTCCATGGTCCATATTGTTTTTGCATCAATTTCAGGTACCATATTTAATTATTTCCAGAAGACGGTAATTTTCAGGTATTCTATATATTTTGGGCTATCAGGTATGGCATTTTCTTTCCTGGGAGGATATTTTACAAAGTTTATTCCAGAACTTGCCATAAAGATAATGTATCTTGCTGCCCTTGCGGCATCTTTCGTACTTCTTCTATTAAGGACGAAAATTGAAAAGCACAGGGTGATACCTTCCAAGGGTGATATTTATAAGATAATCCCCATAGGAGCAGTGGCGGGATTTATGGCAGGTATACTGGGAATAGGGGGAGGGTTTCTTTTTGTCCCGGCACTTCTTTTTTTCATGGGCCTTCCTATGAATATTGCTACAGGGACTTCCCTGGGTGCGATTATTTTCACATCGGTACCGGGCCTTGTAGGGAAAGCCTTATCGGTGGACTTCAATATTTTTTTTGGCATTATTATTGGAATTGGAGGAATAGGAGGAGCAAGGCTGGGGATCTATCTAAAGAAGAAAATAAAACCACTGTTTATAAAAATAATATTTATTCTTTTTTTTACAGCAGTATTTATAAGGGTAGTAATTGATATTTTCCAGTTAAGGTAATTTGTATAAATAAATTCAATATTTTATTATCATATATTCAAATTAAAAATAAATTTAAAGGATTTAAAATTTAGTTTATGAATCTTAAAAGAAAATTCTTGTATCTATTCTGGGTCTTTTTCAAAATCGGCCTTTTTACCTTCGGCGGAGGTTTTGCGATGATCCCTTTGATAGAACGGGAGATAGTAGAAAAGAAGAAGTGGATCAGTTCAGAAGAGATGTGCGATATTTTAGCAATATCCCAATCATTTCCCGGAGCCGTTGCAATAAATTCAGCAACTATAGTGGGGTTTAGAATCGCAGGGTATACCGGAGCTTCTTTTGCAACACTTGGAGTAGTCCTCCCCTCTTTCATAATCATTACTCTTATAGCAAGTGTTTTTACATATATAATTGATTTAAGGGTTGCAGCTGCAGCTCTCAGGGCAATAGGCGCAGGCGTGGTGGCGCTCCTAATTGTTGCAGCCATAAGATACGGGCGTAACAGTATAAAAGATAAATTAAGTCCTTTAATCACAGTTAGCGCTCTTGTTATTCTGTTTTGTACAAACATACATCCGATATATACCATTATTTTTGGTATTGCAGCAGGACTATTAAGCTATGCAATAAGATTAATCAAAGAAAAGCTAAAATGATATATCTACAACTATTTTTTTCTTTCATTAAAATAGGATTTTTTAGTTTTGGCGGCGGATATGGCATGATTCCTATAATTGAAAGGGAATTGATGGCAAACAGCTGGCTTTCAAATGCTGATTTTGTAAGGATAATCTCTGTTTCCGAAATGACTCCGGGACCTATTGCTGTGAATACCGCTACCTTTGTCGGTTATGAAGTAGCAGGGTTTTTTGGAGGCTTGATTGCAACAGCCGGTGTTACCATGCCATCCTTTATTTTAATATTAAGCACTGCCTATATTTTAAATAAATACAGGTCACATCCGCTTTTGTGCAGCGTGCTTAATGGAGTCAAGCCAGTTGTCTTAGCATTGATTATCTATGCTACA